>NZ_CP117866.1:9168011-9481264 GCF_028736035.1 Streptomyces sp. T12 | reverse complement strand
GCCACCCACACGGCCAGCCGCCCGGCGCCGACGCCGGCCGCGCGCTCCTTCCACCAGGCCATGGCCGCCGTACGGTCGAGAGGGGCGAGGAAGCCGACGGAGGCACCGTCCTGCACGGTGTCCACCAGCAGGTCGGCCAACTCCTCGATCCGGTCCAGCAGTTGGGCCTCGTCCAGTCGCGTCACGATCATGGCAGCACCACCGCCAGCACGTACCGCACCGCTTCGGGCCCCGCGCACCGGAACCGCGTCGGCCCCCACACCCGCATCCGCAGACAGTCCCCGGCTCCGAGGCGGTGCTCGGCCTCCTGAACCGTCACGCCGAGCTCCCCTTCCAGCACCCAGATGTGCTGTTCCAACCCCGGTACGGGCGGCCGGTCGTAGGCGATGTCGGCGCCCCCGATGAGCCGCCCCTCGACGAGTTCGGCGCGCAGCCCGGCGTGCGGCGGCGACACGGACCGTCGTACGAATCCGGAGGCGCGGTCCTCCCACACCGGCTGTTCGGCCGTCCGCACCAGCAGCGCGGGCTCGGACTCGACCTCGCTGAGCAGTTGGGACATGGTGCGGCCGTAGACGTGGCACAGGCGGTTCAGGAGCGAGGCGGTGGGGCTGATCTCCGCCCGCTCGGCCCGGGACAGGGTCGAGCGGCTGATGCCGGTGCGTTCCGCCAACTCGCCGAGGGACCAGCCGTGTTCGGCCCGCAACTCGGCCAAGCGGGCGCCGAGGCGGGTGTCGACCGCGCTCGGGTCTGCATCATCGTCCGCGTGTTTCATATTCGGGACGGTATCCCACATATGAAACGGTGACGTTACGGCAGGCTCACTCCCCCGCCACCTCCTCGAGCGCCTCCAGCACCGGCCGGATCAGCGGGTGCTCCTCGGCACCTCGCCGTACGGCCGCGAAGACTCGGCGCGTGGGCGCCACCCCGTCCACGGGCCGGACGACGACGCCCGTGAGGTCCATGCCGCGCAGCGCCGAGCGCGGTACGAGCGCCACTCCCGCGTCGGCCGAGGCGAGGGCGACGACGGCGCGGAAGTCGTCCGAGGAGTGTTCGAGGCGGGGCAGGAATCCGGCGTTCTCGCAGGCCAGGACGACCACGTCGTGGCAGGGGTTACCGGGGTACGGGCCGATCCACGAGTCCTTGGCCAGCTCGGAGAGCGGGACCTCGGCCGCGTCGGCCAACCGGTGGCTCACCGGGACGACCGCGTCGAAGGGCTCGGCGTACAGCGGTACGTGGGCCAGGCGTGGGTCGTCGGCGGGCGGTGCCCCCCGGTACTCGACGGCCACCGCGATGTCGACCTGCCGGTCCAGCACCATCGGCAGGCTGGCGTCGCCCTCGGCGTCCTGGACGCGGATGCGGATACCGGGGGACGTCCCGGCGAGGCGGGCCACCGCCGGTGCGACGACCAGGGCGATGCCGGTCGCGAAGGAGGCGACCGTGACCGTGCCGGCCGCGCCCGAGCTGTACGCCGCGAGCTCGGCCTCCGCGCGCTCCAGCTGGGCGAGGACCGCGTTGGTGTGGCTGAGCAGGATCTCGCCGGCGGGGGTGAGCCGTACGCCCTTGGCGCCGCGCTCCACCAGGCGGTGGCCCGTCTCCTGTTCGAGGGCCGTGAGCTGCTGGGAGACCGCCGACGGGGTCAGATACAGCGCGGCGGCAGCCGCCGTCACCGTACGGTGGTCGGCCACCGCACGGAGGATGTGGAGCCGCCGCGCTTCGATCATGGGATCGATTATCGCAATATGTCCGGGCCGGCCGGACGTCAGGCTTCCAGTTCCGCCCGGGCCGCGACGAAGGCGTCGACGGCACGGTTGACGTCGTCCGTCGAGTGCGCGGCGGACAGCTGGACACGGATGCGGGCCTGGCCCTGCGGCACGACCGGGTACGAGAAGCCGATCACGTACACACCCCGCTCCAGCAGCAGCTCCGCCAGTCGGCCCGCCTTGGCCGCGTCGCCGATCATCACGGGCGCGATGGCGTGCTCGCCGGGGAGGATCTCGAAGCCCTCCTCGGTCATCCGGCGGCGGAACAGCGCGGTGTTCTCGTTCAGCCGCACGCGCAGGTCGTCCGCGGACTCCAGCAGGTCGAGAACCTTGAGCGAGGCCGCCGCGATCACCGGGGCCAGCGTGTTCGAGAAGAGGTACGGCCGCGAGCGCTGGCGGAGCAGGGCGACGATCTCGGCCCGGGCCGCCACGTAGCCGCCGGACGCGCCGCCGAGTGCCTTGCCGAGGGTGCCGGTGATGATGTCGACGCGGTCCATGACGCCGTGCAGCTCGGGCGTGCCGCGGCCGCCGGGGCCGACGAAGCCGACGGCGTGCGAGTCGTCGACCATGACCATGGCGTCGTAGCGGTCGGCGAGGTCGCAGATCTCGCGCAGCGGGGCCACATAGCCGTCCATGGAGAAGACACCGTCGGTGACGATCAGCCGGCGCCTCGCGGACTGCGCCTCCTTCAACTGGCTTTCCAGGTCGGCCAGATCGCGGTTGGCGTAGCGCAAGCGGCGGGCCTTGGACAGGCGGATGCCGTCGATGATCGACGCGTGGTTCAGCGCGTCGGAGATCACCGCGTCCTCCGGGCCGAGCAGCGTCTCGAACACGCCGCCGTTGGCATCGAAGCAGGAGGAGTACAGGATCGTGTCCTCCTGGCCGAGGAAGGCGGACAGCCGCGCCTCCAGCTCCTTGTGCACCTCCTGCGTGCCGCAGATGAAGCGGACCGAGGCCATGCCGTAGCCCCAGCGGTCCAGTGCCTCGTGGGCGGCGGCGATCACCTCGGGGTGGTCGGCGAGGCCGAGGTAGTTGTTGGCACAGAAGTTGAGGACCTCGCCCGGGCGGCCGCCCGCGGTGACGCCGACGGTCGCGGACTGCGGGGTGCCGATCACACGCTCGGGCTTGTGCAGGCCGGCGGAGCGGATCTCGTCGAGGGTGGCGCGCAGGTCGTCGCGCACGGAGTCGAACATCGGAAAGCTCCTGAAGGTGCTTGCGGGTGAGGGCAGTTACGTGGTGAGTTACGCGGTCCAGTCGAGGATGACCTTGCCGCCGCGGCCGCTCGCCGCGTCGGCGAACGCCGCCTCGAAGTCGCGGTAGCCGTACCGGCCGGTGATCACGGGGGCCAGGTCGAGGCCGCCCTCCAGCAGGACGGACATCGCGTACCAGGTCTCGAACATCTCGCGGCCGTAGATGCCCTTGACAGTGATCATCGAGGTGACGATCCGGGCCCAGTCGACCGGGAACTCCTGCGCGGACAGGCCGAGCATGGCGATACGGCCGCCGTGCGTCATGTTGGCGATCATGTCGCGCATGGCCTCGGCGCGGCCGGACATCTCCAGGCCGATGTCGAAGCCCTCGCGCAGGCCGAGTTCACGCTGTCCGTCGGCGATGCTCGCCTGCGACACGTTCAGCGCGAGGCTCACGCCGATCTTGCGGGCCAGCTCCAGCCGTTCCTCGCTCACGTCGGTGATCACGACATGGCGCGCACCCGCGTGCCGGGCCACCGCCGCCGCCATCAGGCCGATCGGACCGGCGCCCGTGATCAGGACGTCCTCGCCGACCAGCGGGAACGACAGCGCGGTGTGCACGGCGTTGCCGAACGGGTCGAAGATCGCTGCGACGTCGAGGTCGACCGGCACGCGGTGCACCCAGACGTTGGCGGCGGGCAGAGCGACGTACTCGGCGAAGGCACCGTCGCGGCCGACGCCGAGGCCTATGGTGGCCCGGCACAGGTGGCGCCGTCCGGCGAGGCAGTTGCGGCACTTGCCGCAGACGAGATGGCCCTCACCGCTCACCCGGTCACCCACGGCGATGTCCGCGACGTCACGGCCGGTCTCCACGACCTCGCCGACGAACTCGTGCCCGACCACGAGCGGGGTGCGGATCGCCTTCTGGGCCCAGCCGTCCCACGCCTGGATGTGCAGATCGGTGCCGCAGATGCCGGTGCGCAGCACCTTGATCAGTACATCACCGGGGCCGACGGCCGGTTCCGGGACGTCCGCGAGCCGGAGCCCGGGCTCCGCTTTCTCCTTGACCAGCGCCTTCAACGCAACGGCTCCTGTGCGTGAGTCCCGGCTGCGGGCATGCCTAGGGAGCCCGCAGCGTGGGAGGAGGGTGGAATCGCAAAGGAATCTGCCGTACGGCGGCGCCCAGGTCCATCGAGGATTTCTTAAGCGGCGCCACAGCTTTCCTTCACGCCCTCCCGCGCGCCCCTCTCACCCCCGCTGCCCGCCCTCGAAGTACGCGATCAGCTCGGGGTCCAGCGGTGGCACCTCGCATACGACTCCTCCCGTCCGCAGCGACTCGGTCGCCCCGAACCCGGCCGCCACCGCCATCCGGGCGGCCACCGGCGAGGTGTCGGTGCGCCCTCCCTCCCGTACGAACCGCAGGAACTCGTCGATGATCAGCGGATCGGCGCCGCCGTGCCCGGTGTCCGTGTCCTGCACGGCATCCGCCACCGGATACTCCGCATCGGCCTGTGCGCGGTGGACGGAGCGCCGGGAGTTCCACACCCGCACCACTGCCCCGTGCCCGTCCCCGAAGTTCTCCAGACGGCCCGCGTCACCGATGACGGTGTAGTTGCGCCAGTAGTCGGGGGTGAAGTGACACTGCTGGTAGGCGGCCAACACCCCGTTGTCCAGGCACATGTTGACCAGCGACACATCCTCGACGTCGATGGTGGGGTTGAGCGCCCGCTGGGTGTGCGGCGGCCAGTGGCCGTCCTCCGTGTACCAGTCGGCCGCCTTCGGCTCGCCCGGCGCCCGTCGGTGTGGGTTGTCGCCGTACACCATGAGGTCGCCGAACGCCTGCACGCGGCGCGTGTACCCGCCCGCGAGCCAGTGCAGTACGTCGATGTCGTGGGCGCCCTTCTGCAGCAACAGGCCGGTGGTGTACCGGCGTTCGGCGTGCCAGTCCTTGAAGTACCAGTCGCCGCCGTAGCCGACGAAGTGGCGCACCCAGACTGTCTTGACCTCGCCGATCTCGCCGCGTTCGACGATGTGGCGCATCAGCCGGACCACCGGCATGTGCCGCATGTTGTGCCCGACGTACAGCCGCGTCCCGGTCTCGTGCGCGGTGCGCAGGATGCGGTCGCAGCGCTCGACGGTGATGTCCAGGGGCTTCTCGACGAACACGGGCTTGCCCGCACGCAGGGCCTCGCAGGCGAGGTCGGCGTGGGTGTGGTCCGGAGTGAGGACGAGCACGGCGTCCACGTCCGGTGCGTCGATCACCTTGCGATGGTCGTCGACCGTGTGCACGCCGGGAATACGGGCCGCGGCGTCGTCCCGTCGCGCCGGGTCGGGGTCGGCGACGACGGTCACGCGAGAGCCGTGGCCGGGGCGGTGCGCGGTATGGGCGAGGGAGCCGCGCAGGCCGAAGCCGAGGGCGCCGAGACGCAGGTCGGTCATGGTGTCCCTCCTCTGTGAGAGATCCGAGGCGGTCCGAGCCATCAATTCCCCCGGCCGGCAGCGAACTTGCCGCTTACAGCGGCAGCCCGTCCACCGCCCGCCGCTCCAGCCGCACCGCCAGCTCCGCCGCCGATGCCTTGATCGTCTCCAGCCCGGCCTTCCCCCACGGCCGCGGCTCCACGTCGACGACGCCCACCGTGCCCAGCGCCATACCCATGGAGTCGATGAGCGGGGCGCCCAGATAGGAGCGGATACCGAACTCGTCGACGATCGGGTTCCCCGCGAACCGCGGATAGTCGCGGACGTCTTCCAGGACCAGCGCCTTGCGTCGGACGACCACATGGGGGCAGAACCCATGGTCGCGCCCCATATGGCGGCCCAGCTGCGGCTTGCTGTCATCGGCCTGCGCAAGGCTCACGGCGTGCCGCACATGCAGGCCGGCGAAGAACTGCCGGTTCTCGCCGATGAAGTTGACCATGGCGTACGGCGCCCCGGTGAGTGCGGCCAGATGGTCCGCGAAGACGTCGAGGGCCGGGTCCGCCTGCTCTCCCAGGCCCAGTCTCAGCAGTCGCTGTGCGCGGGCGGGGGCCTCCTTGTCCTCGGGGGTGAGCAGCAGGCGAGCGACCGGGCGGGGTGGGCCGTAGCTCATGGGCGGATTCCGTCGCTGTGGGCGTGGATCATATGCGGCTCCGTCCTGGTGTGCGGGTGTCACATGTGGGCGCCGTGGCTCGGCGCGTGTGCCGGCGTGTGGGCGATGAGGTGCCGGACGAGGGTCAGCAGGGTCTGGACACCGGAGCTGGAGATCCTGGCGTCGCAGCGGACGATGGGGATCTCCGGGTCGAGGTCGATGGCGGCGCGGACCTCCTCGGGGTCGTATCGGTAGGCGCCGTCGAACTCGTTGATCGCGACGATGAAGCCGAGACCGCGCTGCTCGAAGAAGTCGACGGCCGCGAAACAGTCCTCCAGGCGCCGGGTGTCGGCGAGGATGACCGCGCCGAGCGCGCCCTCCGAGAGTTCGTCCCACATGAACCAGAAGCGTTCCTGTCCGGGCGTGCCGAACAGATAGAGCACGTGTTCCGGGTCGAGCGTGATGCGGCCGAAGTCCATGGCGACCGTCGTCTCGACCTTGTTCTCGACACCCTCCAGACTGTCGGTCGCGGCGCTGACCGTAGTGAGCAGTTCCTCCGTGCTGAGTGGCGCGATCTCGCTCACCGCGCCCACGAAGGTCGTCTTGCCGACTCCGAACCCTCCCGCCACCAAGATCTTCAGCGCGGTGGGGAACGGGTCAGAGCTGTCGTCGTAGTCCATCGAGCACTGCCTCCAGAAGAGCCCGGTCTGTCGGGTTGTGGTGGAACTCGGGGGGCTTGGTGGTGAGCGCCCCGCCGTCGACGAGGTCCGACAGCAGCACCTTGGTGACCACCGCCGGCAGCTTCAGGTGGGCGGCGACCTCGGCGACCGAGACGGGGGCGCGGCACAGGTCCAGCGCCTGCTCGTGCTCAGGGCCGAGGTAGCCGAGGGGGGTCGCCCCGGTGGCCATCACCTGCGACATGAGGTCGAGCGCGATGGTGGGCCGGGTACGGCCGTTGCTGACCGTGAAAGGGCGCACCAGCCGTCCGGCCGCGTCGTCGAGCCAAGGCCCGTCGCCGGCCGCCGTCACGTTCAAGGCCTCATCGCCGGCGGTTCGACGGAGTGCTGCCGCGGGGCGGTGACCAGGTAGGGGCGGACGCTCTTGACCAGCATCGCCATCTCGTAGCCCAGCACCGCCGCGTCGGCCTCGCGGCCGGCCAGCACGGCGAGACAGGTGCCGGAGCCGGCCGTGGTCACGAAGAGCAGGCTCGAGTCGAGTTCGACGACGACCTGGCGCACGTCCCCGCCGTCGCCGAAACGGACCCCGGCGCTGCGGCCGAGGGAGTACAGGCCTGAGGCCAGGGCGGCCATGTGGTCGGCACTGTCCGGGTCGAGGCCGTGAACCGACTTCACGAGCCCGTCGCAGGAGAGGAGCACCGCACTGGTGGTGTGAGGTACGCGCTGCACGAGGCCGCTCATCAGCCAGTCGAGATCGGACACATGGGCGGTCGGCGCTTCGCTCGCCATGATGGATCGACTCCTTGAGGTACGAAGGTCTGCGGGAGCGCTGGGGGTGGGGGTGGTCTTCCAGGCGGACTTCGAGCTGGTCAGGGGCGTGGTCATCCGGCTGGTGCGCTCCCGTCATGCCGGGTGGTGTGGTCGGCGCCGGGCGCGGACCTGCGGTGTGTCTCGGTTGTGTGGGCCGGGTCCATGGGCGATACGTCCATGGGCGGCCGGGGGGCCATGGGGGTCACGTCTGTGTGGAGTGCATCCAGGGAGGTCGGCCGCAGGTGTGTGGGCTGCGGTCGACCCGTGTCGAGGCTCGTCGGCTCCAGACGGATCGACGCCGAACGCACGGACTCCAGGTGGATGGGCTCGGTCGGCGTGGGGTGCAGGCCTGTCGGCTGCGGGTCGGGCGACCTCGTGTCAGGGGTCGTGTGCGGTGAGCGCGTGTATGCGGATGCCGATGTGGTCGGCTGCGCGGTGGGCGTGTGTGCCGAGTCCGTGTAGCTCGCGTCCATGTGACCCGAGCCAACGTCCATGTGACCCGGGACCATGTGCAGCCCCGCCACCATGTGGCCAGACGTCGTGTGGCCCGACACCGTGCGGCCTGACGCCGTGTACGGGGCGTCCATGTGGCCTGCCCTCATATGCCGCTCATCCATGCGCCCTACATCCGTATGCAGCGCATCCATGTGCCCGCCGCCCTGCCCCGGTTCCCCGCGTCCGGATTCCCCGCGCCCCAACTCCACGGACCCGTCGGACATGTGCCCGCCACCCATGTGCCCGCCGCCCATGTGCTCGGCATCCATATGTCCGGCATCCATATGTCCGGCCCCCACGTGCCCGGCGTCCATCCGGCCGGTCTCCATGTGCCCGGCATCTACGTGCCCGACCTCCACATGCCCGGTCTCCACGTGCGCCGCATCCATATGCGCCGCCTCCATCTGCTGCTGCGTCTCCGCAAGCCCGACCCCCCGTTGGAAGGCCGCCATCAACCCAGGGTCGTGCCCGGCGAGGTGGTCGGATTCCTGGCGCGGGGTGGGGGCTTCACGGAGTTGGGGGGCGATGTGTTCCTGGGCCCGGCGACGGGGCAGTTGGGGCTTGCCCATGGTGCCGCGGACGGTGCTGTTGCGCGGAGTCGGCGGTGTGACGGTGTTCTCCTCGAGGCGCCGACGTTCGTCGGGCCGCAGGCCGGGCACGGCCTCCGCCGGGTTGGCACGCCCCTCGGCGGCGCCGCGCACGGGCAACGGTGCCGGTCCGCCGCCGCTCGTCCTGGGGGCCGCACCCCTTCCACGGGCCTGCGGCTCCTGCCGACCCGGCGTTCCCGGCGCCGCCTCTGTGGCACCCCGCAGCCCGCCCTGCTGCCCAGCCCGCTGCCCGCCCTCCGACGCGGCCGATGCCGCCGACGCAGCCGAGGCGGGCTGCCGCTGCTGCTGGGGCGGCACGGGCACCGACGCCTGCTGCGGACGGGGCTGCGCCGGGTAGTGCGGCGGTACGGACGTTCCCACCGCCCCTTGCGTCTGGGCCGACGGAGGCGCCTGCTCCTGCGCCCGCGTCACACCTCCACGCGCCCCCGGTTCCGTCCCCAACAATCCCTGCGGCACCACGAGAACGGCCTGGACACCGCCGTAGATATTGGTCTGCAGGCGCACATGGATGCCGTGCCGCTTGGCGAGCTGCGACACGACGAACAGCCCGATACGCCCGTCCGCCAGCAGGCTGGCGACGTTGACCTGGTCGGGGTCGGCGAGCAGGGCGTTCATACGGTTCTGCTCGCCGACGGGCATGCCGAGGCCGCGGTCCTCGACCTCGACGGCGAGCCCGGAGGTCACGAGGTTGGCCCGGAGCAGCACTTGGGTGTGCGGGGCGGAGAACACCGTGGCGTTCTCGACGAGTTCGGCCAGCAGGTGGATGACGTCGGCGACGGCGTGCCCGCGCAGGGTGCCGTCGATCGGAGGTACGAGCTTGACCCTGGAGTACTGCTCGACCTCGGCGATGGCCGAGCGCAGCACCTCGGTCATGGAGACCGGGTTGCTCCACTGCCGACGGGAGACGGCGCCGCCGAGCACGGCGAGGTTCTCGGCGTGGCGGCGGATGCGGGTGGCGAGGTGGTCGACGTGGAAGAGGCCCTTGAGCAGGTCGGGGTCCTCGATCTCGTTCTCCAGCTCGTCGAGGATCGAGATCTCCCGGTGCACGAGCGACTGAAGCCGCCGGGCGAGGTTGACGAAGACCTCGAGCTTCTGTTCGCTGCCCGCCTGGCTGGAGAGCTGGGAGGCCTGGACGACGGCGGTGACGGCCCCGTCGTGGGCGCGGGCCAGGTCGGCGGCGAGCAGTTCGAAGTCGTCGGCGTCCTCGGGCGGACCGCTGCGCGTCTTGCGATTCGGCGGCCCGTCGCCGCGCCGCAGTGCGTCGACAAGGGCCCGCAGATCGGCCTCGCCGCGCGCGCTGCTGCGCCGCAGGGCGCCGATGCGCTCGCTCACGGATCTGGCGGTGCGGTTGGCGGCCACCGCGGCGATCAGGATGCCCGCGACGGTCACCGAGACCGCGCCGGCCAGAACGCCCCACAGGGTGAGGCTCGGCCGCGCTCCGGTGGTGCGCACGACGAACAGCACGGCCGCGCAGGCGCTGAGCGCCACCGCGATGGGCGGCAGCACGGCCAGACGCAGCAGTTGGGGCCGTATGTGGGTCTCGGGCAGCGCGGGTGCGGTGCGGGCAGCCGGGCGCCCGTGCCGCCCGCCCTCACGGCGGTCTGCGCGTGCGGCCGGGGCGCGGAGTTGAGACATCGGGGTCCTCGTACTGGTCCGTCGGTCGGGGCCTTGGAGTGCGCGCTGGTCTGCGCGGCCCGGGGCATGCGCCATCGCGATGTCGGTCGACGGAGCCGATGCGTTCGGCTCCGTGTCGCCCGACGGACACTGACAGTAGTCGCCTCTGCATCATGTGCGGTGGGCAGTTGACAAAGTCCGGCAGGCAGCGTCCCGCTCTGGTATGAGGTCTCGTACGACAGACCGATAACCCGCTCCACCGTTCGCCCACGAGGAGCAACCGAGCGATCAGACCTGGTCAGAAGTGGTCACGAAGAAAAGTCGAGGGGCGAGGCACTTCATACGCCCCACCCCTCACAGCCGCGCCGTTCTCTCGCCCCTGACGGCCCCGGCCGGGACGATTCAGCACCCCGCGCGCCCGGCCCTCCGACCCCCAGAACGTCACCCGCCGTATCGGCGCACATGGCCCCGCGGGCGCCCAGACGCACCCCCACGCGCCCGGCGCGAACCGCCCCACAGGGGCGCGCCGAGCCGACGACCGCGCGCACTGCCGTGCTTTCCGCCAGGACGGAAATCAGGCGCCGACGGAAACCCGTCGCCCCGCCCTGACAGGAGTGGGCATCACCCCCGCGCGGAACCGCCCACCCACGCCTCTCCACGGAGGCGTGCCTCTGCCACGGCCGCGCGTCTCTTCCCGGGCACACGTCTCTTCCCGTACGCATGCCCCTTCCCGTACGCGTGCCTCTTCCCTCACACACACGCCCCTTCGCGCACACGTCCCTTCGCGCCCGCGCCCGGGCACACCGCCCCAGTCCGGCCGAACGTCCCACGGCCACCGCGCCAGGACGAGTCAGCCCACGCGCGAGGCCCAGACCGTGCCCTAGGCGACCACCACAGTGTCCGGCTCCGGCGCGACCGGCGGCCACGCCGGCCAGCCCTCGGCGGGCGCCTCGGCCGCCTCACGCCACCACGGCGTCACCGGCGGCACCGAGGCCGGTTCGAAGGGCTCGCCGCAGAGCGGAGCCGCCATGGTGACCCCGGCCTTGTGCGTGGCCCGCATCGTCCACTCCCCCGGCTCCGCCCAGGGATGCGTCGCCAGGTTGAAGGTGCCCCAGTGGATCGGCAGCATGACGCCCACGGACGGATCGCCGCCCTGAAGGTCGAGGTGGGCCCGGACGCCCTCGTCCGGCGTCATGTGGATGTCGGGCCAGAAGTCCGAGTAGGCGCCGAGCTGGATCATCGTGGAGTCGAACGGGCCGTGGTCGGCGCCGATGTCCTTGAAGCCGTCGAAGTAGCCGGTGTCACCGCTGTGGTAGATCCGGTGTTCGTCCGAGGCGACGACCCAGGACGCCCAGAGTGTGTGCTGCGTGTTGCGCAGTCCGCGACCGCAGAAGTGGCGGGCCGGGGTGGCGGTCAGGGTGAGTCCGCCGACCTTCGTCGCCTCGTGCCAGTCCAGCTCGCGCAGCCGGTCGGCGGAGACACCCCAGTGTTCGAGGTGGGCGCCCACGCCGAGCGGTACGGCGAAGAGCGTGTCCGTGCCGGCCAGTGCCTTGATCGTGGGCAGGTCGAGGTGGTCGTAGTGGTCGTGCGAGATGACGACGACGTCGACCGGCCCGAGCGCGGCGAGCGGCAGCGGCACCGGATGCAGCCGCTTGGGCCCGGCGAAGGGGAAGGGGGAGCAGCGCTCGCCCCACACGGGGTCGAAGAGCACCCGGTGGCCGTCGATCTCCGCGAGGACGCTCGAGTGTCCCATCCAGGTCAGGCGGAGCCCGCCGACGGGAGGCTTCGCGAGGTCGGCGTAGGTGGTGGGGTGAACCGGCACGGTGCCCTTCGGGGCACGGCGGGGCCGGGTGTCCTTGTCGAAGAAGACCTTCGCGAACTCCGTCATCGAGCCCGAGGGTCTGGTCCGGGCGGCACCTCCGGGGTTCTGGAAGACCCCGTCCCGGAAGTGCGGCGAATTACGGATGCGCGCCATGCGCTCACCGCTCGGGTCCACGCCGAAGGCCTCGGGCCGCAGGGCGCTGAGCCCGGAGCTCGGGAAACGAAAACCGGCCACGGTACCTCCAGGTGGAGTCGGTGCGAAAGTCCATTATGGGCAGCCCCTCCGACAACCCCGTACGCCCCCTGATCCATTCCGTACGTTGACATGTCCTCGCCCCACTTCGATACTGACCCATCGTTCAGTAACCGTGCGCGGCACGCGTCCCTCGCCCCCTCCGGAGACCCCATGACCACCCCCCTGCTGTCGCTCACCTGGACCGACCACGTCACCGGCCGCCAGGGCTTCCTGGTCGTCGACCGGCTGGTGCGCGGCGTGTCCAGCGGCGGGCTGCGGATGCGGCCGGGCTGCACGCTGGACGAGGTCACCGGGCTCGCCCGCGGCATGAGCATGAAGGAAGCCCTGCACTACGACCCCGAGGCGCGGTACGTCCCCCTGGGCGGCGCCAAGGGCGGCATCGACTGCGATCCCCGCGATCCGGAGGCGTACGGGCTCCTGGTGCGCTACCTGCGGACCATGCGGCCGTACATCGAGAGCTTCTGGACCACGGGCGAGGACCTCGGTCTCACCCAGGACGTGGTCGACCGGGCGGCCGCCGAGGTGGGGCTCGTCTCGTCCGTCCAGGCCGTGTATCCGCTGCTCGACGACGAGGCAGGCGCCCGTCGGCGGCTCGCGGACGCGTTCGCGGTCGCGGTGGACGGCATCGGGCTCGACGAGCTGGTCGGCGGCTGCGGGGTCGCCGAGTCGGTGCTCACGGCGCTGGACCGGGCCGGTGTGCCGTACTGGAGGACGCGCGTCGCCGTACAGGGGCTCGGAACCATGGGCGGGGCCACGGCGCGCTTCCTCACGCGCGCGGGGCTCACGGTCGTGGCCGTCGCCGACATCAAGGGCACGATCGCCAACCCGGCGGGCCTCGACATCGAGACCCTGCTCGCGGCACGGGACGCGTACGGCACGGTCGACCGCGCCGCGCTGCGCCCCGGCGACCGTGAACTGCCGGGCGACGCCTGGCTGTCGGTCGAGGCGGAGGTGCTGGTGCCGGCGGCCGTCTCGTACGCGATCGATGCCGCGAACCAAGGGCGGATCACCGCCCGCTGGATCGCCGAGGCGGCCAACATGCCCGTACGGCCCGAGGCGGAGGAACTGCTGGCCGCGCGGGGCATCACCGTGCTGCCGGACATCGTGGTCAACTCGGCCACGAACGCCTGGTGGTGGTGGACGCTGTTCGGCGACATCGGCCCGGACGCGGACGAGGCGTTCGCCCGCACGCAACGCTCGCTGCGCGCCCTGACCGACCACATCCTGGCCCGCGCGGAGGCCTACGGGACGACACCCCGGGCCGCCGCGTACGCCATCGCGGCCGATCGGCTGCCGGTGATCGCGGAGCGCTTCGGCCTGCACCGGTGACGGCGGGGGGAAAGGCCCCTCGACCGCGGCTGCGCGAACGGCTCGTGGCGAGGCTTTAGGGTGACCGAGTGGCAAGAGTGCGGTTGAGCGTGGCCGAGCGGCGTGAGGAGTTGCTGCGGGCCGCCGTCGAGCAGATAGAGGCGCGGGGCGTGTCGGCGGTCAGGATCGCCGACGTGGCCTCGGTGCTCGGGGTGAGCAACGCGCTGGTGCTCTATCACTTCGCCACGAAGGAGAAGCTGGTCGCGGCCGCGTTCGCCCACGCGGCGGAGAGCGACCTGGCCCGTCTGCGCAGGCTGCTGGGCCGCCGTACAACGGCGCTGCGACGGCTGCGGGCGGCGGTGCGCTGGTACGCGCCGACCGGCCAGGCCAAGGGCTGGCGGCTGTGGATCGAGGGCTGGGCGGCGGCGCTGCGCGAGCCCGCGTTGCAGGAGGTCACACGGGACCTGGACCGGCAGTGGAAGGCGGCCATCGCCGAGGTCATCGCGCAGGGCGTGGCCGCGGACGAGTTCCGCTGCCCGGACCCCACCGGCACGGCACTGCGTCTGACGGCCCTCCTGGACGGACTCGCCGTGCAGCTGACGTCGTACCGCGGCGCGGTGTCACGCGCGCGTGCCCAGGAGTGGGTGGACGAGGCGCTCGCCCGTGAACTGGGGCTGGAGCGGGAGGCGTTGACGGCGTCGGTGCGGTGAGGTCGTCGATCGCCGAGCGGTCGGTGCACCACGGCCACGACAGCCGTGTGGGCCGTGCCCCCGAACAGGGCCCGGCCCACACCGCCCAGGCGCCGCCTCAAGCCACCGATTCGATCCGCATCTTGATGTCGTCCGGGGACAGCGCGCCCTTGGCCGTCACATGGTCCCCCGACGACTCACCGCGCAGGCGCCGTCCGATCCACGGCACCAGGTACTCCCGCGCCCAGTGGACGTCGTCCCTGCGGATCTCGAGAGTGCCGCGGGGCGGGAGCGGCGGCCAGGGCTGATCCGGGTCGGCCGGCACCTCCAGGCCGAGGACCTGGCCCGCGCGCAGCGCCACGCGTGTGTGCCCCTCGGGAGACAGGTGGAGCCGGTCGCCGTCCCAGGCCCTGCGGTCCTGAACGGTCTTCAGGGACCACAGGTCGAGCACCGGACAGCCGTACCGGTCGGCGATGGCCCGCACATGACCGTTGTAGGTGGCGATCTTGCCGCGCAGATGCTTCAGCACGGGCACGCCACGGGTGTCGAAGCCGGTCGTCACCATGACGGTGCCGACGGCGGAGGTGAGCCGGATGATCGCCCGCTCGAAGCGCTCGGCCACCTCGTCGGGGTCGGTTCCGGGTCGGATGATGTCGTTGCCGCCCGCGCAGAACGAGACCAGGTCCGGGGCCAGTTCGACGGCCTTCGGAAGCTGGTCCTCGACGATCTGGTCGAGCAGTTTGCCGCGTACGGCGAGGTTCGTGTAGTTGAAGGCGCCCTCGGGCCGCCGGTCCGCGAGCAGTACCGCGAACCGGTCGGCCCAGCCGACGAACGCCCCGTCGGGACCGGGGTCGCCGACGCCCTCGGTGAAGCTGTCCCCCACCGCAACGTACGACCCGATCACTGATCTGCTGTCACTCTTCGAATCGTCTGCCACATCGGCACATGATTCACCTTCGAATGTGACCTACGCGACCGTAAGGAGGGGTTGACGGTCGGTGAGATAAGCCACTTGTAAAGTGTTGGCCAAACCTGGAATAAGCCTCTGATCAGGGGCGTTGTGGGCTCAACCGCCACACCCGGAAGTCGCTGATCCGGAAGTGGCTCCAGGTGGTCCGGAAGGCGAAGTGGCCACCGGTATAGGGCTCCTGGTCGGTGTAGTCGAAGACGAGCCGCCCGTTGTTCCACCACCGCACGGTCGAGCCGTCGGAGACGATCCGGACGCGGTTGGGCTCGTTCGCCACGAGCAGCGGCTCCGTGTAGTCGTAGATCAGTGGGCGGACCCCGGCCTGGCCGACGTACCGGCGCAGCCTCGTCGTGGTGTTGGTGTTGGCGCCGTAGCCGACGTAGTACGTCTTGAGGTAGTCGTACTCCGCCAGTGCCCCGCCGCGCGAGGTGGCGAAGATGTCGCCAGGGGAGCGGACGTCGGTCGCGTTCCAGAAGTTGTTCAGGTCGGAGACGCGGTCGTTGACACCGCCTGCCGATATGGGCGTGGCCGTGTACTCGATGACATACGGCCCTTCCAGCCGCTTCTTGAACCAGACCGTCGCTCCGGCGGGTACGTCGACCTCCAGGACCCCGCGGGAGGCGGTGACGGTGCCGCCCTTCTCGAGTTCCACCGCCCATTGCCCCAGGCCGTGACGGAAGTCGTCGTGGGCGATGAGGCGACGGTGGCGGGGCGTGGCGCTCGCCGTCCCCGCCGGAGCGAGGGCTGCGAGGGCGGCGCCGGCGGCCAGGGCTCCGAAGGCTCTACGCGTGGTCGTCATGGGAGACGTCCCCTTCCGGGAGAGTGATCGTGGGCTTCGGCACGCGACGGGTCTCGGTGCCGAGGTAGTAGTCCGTGTACGTCGACTGCAGGTAGCCCCGCACGGTCCAGCCGAGGCGGTACTCGGGGTTCTGGGCGAGGGTGTAGAGGCGCGTCCTCGTGGGCTCGATGGTGGTGCAGAGGCGCAGTGCGGTGTGGTCGGCGGTCTCGGCGAGGATCTCCTCGCGCCAGTCGCCGAGGATGTCGCCGTAGAACGGGGTCGCGTTGCGGGGACCCGACACGACACCCGAGGGCTCGAAGATCTTCGCGCTGGTCCGGGTCGCCGGGTCCCACTTCTCGACGTGCGTGTGGTCGAGGAGCTCTGACGCCTTGTCACCGTCCCACCAGATACGGAAGTTGATGCTGGGCGTGGTCGTGGAGACCTTGCCGTCCTGGACGTTGTAGACGCCCGCGCCCGGTGCGGTGACGTCGGCGGTGGAGGTCCAGTACTCGTAGCCGGGGTGGTTCGGGTCGATGTCGCCGGTGCTGCCGCGGCCGACGTCGATGTCGGTGTCGTTCTCCCAGTCGGCGGGGTGCCGGCCGGTCACCAGGCGCTCGCCCGTGTCGGCGTCGTAGTAGTACCAGGGGAACTTCGGTACGACTCCCAGCTCCGCCTGCTGGATCGCGAAGCCCTCCAGGCCGGGGCGGTCGGGGTCGAGGTCTGCGATGTGGAAGCGGTCCCCGTGTCCGGCGCCGTCGACGACGTACCGGAGGGTGCCGTCGCTGTTGACGACGTAGTTGCCGTCGGCGATCTCGTCCGTGCCGTCCTGGTCGACGTCGACCGTGCGGATCTGGTGGAAGCTGGTCGCGCCGCTGTCGGCAGGCACGACGTACTTCCAACGGCGGGTCAGGTCGGTGCCGTTGAAGTCCCAGGTCTGGAAGAGGATGCGGAAGGCTCCGCGCCGGGCGCCGACGCGCGTGACCAGCTTCGTGACGAGGCTGGGGTGTGCGCCGTCGAGGTAGGCGATGCCGAAGTGGCCGCCGGACGGGCCGTCGGTCGCGAAGTCGTCGGGTACGGGCTGCCGGGTGAGCTCGGTGCCGGTCGCGCCGTCGATCACGGAGACGAACTGGTTCGCGGGCGAGGCGACGGTGACCTTCGAACCGTCGGCGAAGGTGGTGCCGTCGGCGGTGTGCACCAGCACCTCGGCCCTGCCGTCGCCGTCGAGGTCGTACACCGTGACGTTGTCGTCGTTGCGGTAGCCGCCGATCGCCGACGAACCGCTGATCGCGGCGGGCGCGGGGTCGTTGGCGCCGTTGCCGCCGACCTGCGTGTACGAGCCGGGGCCGAGGTCCACGCGCCAGAGCCGCTCGTCGGTGAGGGTGTACGCCTCCAGCAGATCGGGCTTGTCGCGGGTCTGCGAGAGGCGGCTGACGACGAGTTCGTAGCGTCCGTCGCCGTCGAGGTCGCCGGGCCAGGCGTGCTGCACGGTGTAGCCGTCGGCGGCGGCGAGCGGGATCTCGGCGTAGCCCTGCGCGAGGTCGAGAGCGGCCGGGCTCGGCCGCTGCTCACGTCCGCTCACGATCGCGCGCACGGTGTACGTGCCCGTGCCGGGGGTGTTGTCCTGGTATGTCGTCGACTTGGTCACCGGGGCGCGGTTCAGTCGCCGCCCGTTCTTGTACACGTTGAAGGCGAGGGCGTCGCCGTACCGCGCGTACTCGGTGCCGAGGAGCCGCCAGCTGAGGAAGGTTCCTCCGCCGGAGGGGACGGCGACCAGGCCGCGGTCCAGGTTCTCCACGATCCGGTGCGGTTTCTCCGCGGAGTGGCCGGCGGGCGCGGAGAACAGGCCGGCCAGCAGGGTCGCGGCGGCGACGGCACCGATTCTTCGGCGTCGGTCGAGGCCCACTAGAGCTCCTTTGCGAGCAGGGCGATCAGTCGGTCGGCCACCCTGCGATGGCCTTGGGCGCTGGGGTGGACGGTGCCGTTGAAGTCACCGTCCGCCGGGGAGAGCCAGTCGGTCGTGTCGACGAACTCGGTGCGCGGGTCGGCGAGTTCACCGACCACGGCGGCGATGTCGTCGGCGTGTGCGCCGTTGAACGGGCGCAGCGCGAGGATGCGGGCGTGCGGCGCGGCGGCCCGCAGCTGGTCGAGGTAGGCACGATAGGCCGCCCGGAATGCGTCCGAGCCGTACGTCGCGTCGTTGGTGCCCTGGTTCACCACGATCACGTCGGCCCGGCGGTCGGAATCGGCCCGGGAGCCCACGTGGTTCCAGCCGTACGCGTCCGCCGCGGCCGGCACTCCCCCGTTGCCGGTCTGGATCACACCCTGGCGACCGAAGCCGACCTGAGTGAGCGAGGCGCGCAGGGCGTCGGCGACGAGTGTGGGGTAGGCCGCTGTCCCGTCGGCGCAGTCGGAGGTGTTCACCTCGCACAGAGCCATGACGCCCTGCGTGATGGAGTCGCCGTAGAAGACCAACTTCCGGGCGCTGCGAGCAGGTTGATGCAGCAGGTGTCCGCCGTCGCCGAGGCGCAGTCCGGTCAGGACGACACCCGTCTCAAGCGGCGGAGTCCAGCGGTTGGCCCGGGAGAAGACGTCCTTGACGGAGATCTCGACCGAGTGGGGTCCCCGACCCTCCGCCGTGATCTCCAGATCGCTCCGGTCGACCGCGCGCAGCCGCTTCGGCCTGCCGTCGACCGACACATAGACCTGCGCGGGCACGGTGATCGAGGCGACGTCGAAGAGAGCGTGGATACTGCTGCCGGTGAAGCGGAACCTCAGCCGGGAGCCCGAGTTGACGGTGGTGGCCGCCTCGGCGGTCCGGCCCCAGTGCCCCTCGTAGGCCAGACGCCTGTCGTCAGGCCGTACGACGTTCGGGTCACCGGACGCCAAAGCGGGCTGCTGGGCACCGAGGAGCAACCCCACGGCCACCGCGGCGGCCAGGGACGTACGTCTGTCGACGCCGGACACGGGAACCTCCATGAGCCGCAGAAAGCGCTTGCACCCTAACGGAGATCACTGTGTCCTCACCCTCCCCGCACTGTCGACACCTTGGACACCTCTACCACAAGACCGCAATGGAACGATCATGAACGAGCAAGGCCGGACACACCGAAGGCCGGACCCGGGGATCGAGGTCCGGCCTTCGGTTGCGTGTCAGGCAGGTGGTTGCGAGGAAGGCGGTCGTCAGCCGACCGGGATGCCCTTCGAGCGGAGGTAGGCGACCGGGTCCACGTCCGAGCCGTAGTCCGGCGTGGTGCGGACCTCGAAGTGGAGGTGCGGGCCGGTCACGTTGCCGGTCGCGCCGGAGAGGCCGAGCTGCTGGCCCGCGGTCACGGCCTGGCCGGCCGAGACGGAGAGCGACGACAGGTGGGCGTACTGGGCGTAGTAGCCGTCGGCGAGCTGGACGACGACCTGGTTGCCGTAGGCGCCGCCCCAGCCCGCGGAGACGACCGTGCCCGCGCCCACGGCCTTCAGCGCGGTACCGGTCGGGGTCACGAAGTCCACGCCGGTGTGGTAGCCGCTGGACCACATGCTGCCCGCCACCTTGTAGGCGGTGCTGACGGCGGCACCGGCGACGGGGGCGGAGAAGCCACTGGCGGTGCTGGTGGTCTCGGCGCTCCGGGCGGCCGTGGTCGTCTTCTTCGCGGCGGAGGACTTCTCAGCGGACGAGTCCTTGGAGGGCGCCGAAGAGGAGGAAGAAGAGGAAGGCGACGAGGACTTGGGGGCGCTCGCCGCAGCCTTCTTGCCGATCGTGAGCTTCAGGCCGGGGTGGATCAGCGACGGGTCCTCGCCGACGGCCTCGCGGTTGTCGGCGTAGAGCTTCTTCCAGCCACCGCTGACGTTCTGCTCGTCGGCGATCTTCGAGAGGTAGTCGCCGACCCTCACCGAATAGGTCCGCACACCCGTCTTCTTCTCGGCGGCCTTCTTCTGGACCGCCTTCTTCTCGGCGGACGGAAGAGACTGAACGGCCTTTTCCGAAACGGACTGAGAGGGAGCGGCGTGGGCACCCGTGGCCCCGATGAGCGGGAGGGCGAGAGCGGCGCCACCGGTTCCGGCGACGGCGATGGAGCGGGTGAAGCGCTGGGACTTCGGACGGCGGTGCTTACCCTTCGCGGGCATGGCGAATTCCTCTCCGGCGCCTGCGAGGTGAGCTGTCGGGTGCGGGCTGGAGATGCCCGGTCACGTCGGGACGCGACTTGACCCCAAGCCGTTCCGGAGACCGGAACAGGCGGTTGTACCTGTGGGTCCCCCGCTCCTGCCGTACACGGGTGAGTTTGCGCGGGATCCGGTCGGCGGCAGGATTAGGCGTCCGTCCGGATTGGTGGCGAACGTAAGCGAGGAAGACGCAAGGGAACAAGTGAGAGGTTCCGTCCGAATGCGTTCCTGTTGATCCCTTGTGGGAATTACCGGTCACCCTCCGTGGATTATCGGGGCGCCGCCCGACTCAAAACCCCTTGAAAGCCACGTGTATTACGTGAACATGACGGGCGACGCACGGTCACGAATATGACGCTCCTCACGTGGCACCGCTCCAGCTTCCTTTGCTCCAGAGCGAGTTGGAATGAAGGCGCCAATTCGGACAGAACTCCTAGATGCGACGCAGTCGGATAACCGTCGCATCAAGGTCGCCACGCAAGCCGGTGCGCAGTCCATGATGCGCCAATACGGCACCTCTGTGAATTTCGCCCGTTTCAAGGCATTCGTACGATGCTGTCGGGTCGAGAGCGCGCAGCCGCAGCGCTGGGACGGCCTCGCCGTAACTCTGGGCCTGGAGCCAGGCGAGGACGACCGTCTCGTCCCCCAGCACGTACTGCACCGCGCTCAGCCCGCCCCGCGGCGGCCGCAGCCGATAGAGGTCGCCACGCTGCACCACGGGCCGGATCTCCTTGTAGAGCGTCACCCACTTCCCGGCCTCGGCGAGCTCGTCCTCGCTCCACCGGGTGAGATCGCCGCCGACGCCGAGCACTCCCGCCATGGCGCTCACGAACCGGAAGCGCAGCGAGCTGGCACGGTGGTTGAGCATGGCGTTCGGGCTGTCGGTGACCCAGGCGGCCATGACCCTGGCCGGGTGGATCTGACTGAAGCCGTGCTGGATGGCGAGCCGGTCGAGGGGGTCGGTGTTGTCCGAGGTCCACACCTGGTCCGTGCGGCTCAGCACGCCGAGGTCGATCCGCCCGCCACCGCCCGAGCAGGACTCGAAGGCGACGCCCGGGTGAGCGGCACGCAGCCGGTCCAGCAGGCGGTACAGGGCGCGCACGTGGTCGACCCACAGGCGCTGCGGGTACGGCTCACCGGGCCAGCCGGCGTCGGTGAAGCAACGGTTGAAGTCCCACTTCACATAGTCGATGGGGGCGCTGGAGAGGAGCCCGTCGAGCTGCTCCCAGAGGTACTCCTGGACGTCGTCGCGTGCGAGGTTCAGTACGAGCTGATTGCGGAATTCCGTCCGCTTTCGTCCCGTTTGATGCTGCACCCAGTCCGGGTGGGCGCGATACAGCTCGCTGTCCGGATTGACCATTTCCGGTTCGACCCAGATGCCGAACTGCATCCCGAGCGCGTGCACGTACTCGGCGAGCGGCTTGAGGCCCGACGGGAAGCGGTCGGGGTTGGGCGCCCAGTCGCCGAGCCCGGCGCGGTCGCTGGTGCGCGTCCCGAACCAGCCGTCGTCGACCACGAACAGCTCGACGCCGATGGCCGCGGCCCGCCGCGCGAGCACACTCTGCTGCTCCTCGGAGATGTCGAACTCCGTCGCCTCCCAGGAATTGAACAGCACCGGCCGGTCCCGGTCGGCGTCCGGGATCACATACGCGCGCTGATACGCGTGCCAGGCCCGGCTCGCCCCGCCGAAGCCACCGTCGCTCCACAACCCGGCGAAGACGGGCGTCACGAAGGACTCCCCCGCCGCCAGCCGCAGCAAGCCCGAGTCGTCGTGACCGGCCCCGCCGGTGATCTGCACGCGCGCGTCCGGGAGTTGGGCCACGGCGATGCGCCAGGACCCGGACCAGCCGAGGGCGCAGCCGTAGACCTCGCCACGCTCCTCGGTGGCGTCCGTGTCGAGCGCGACCCACGGCAGGTGCTGGTGGCCGGTGTGCCCGCGCCGGCTGCCGATGACCTTCTCACCGTAGGTGAGCGGGGACCGCGCCAGCCGGGACTCGGCGCCCCAGCGGCCGTGCAACTGGGACAGCCGCCAGTCCTCCCGGTCGGGCAGCGTCCAGGTGGCCGAGTCGGCGCGCAGCAGTTCCAGGGCGGACCCGTGGTTGTCCAGGGTCATCCAGCGCTCCACGACGTCCCCGCGCATCCGGTAGTGCAGGGTGACGTCCAGTCCGCCGTCACCAAAGCGCAACCGCAGCTCGTCGCCCTCGGCCTCGTAGTGCTCGAAGCCCCACTCGGTGCCGCGCCGCTCCTCGGCGCGCACGGACAGGGCGGGCCGTACGAAGCGGGGGCCACCCTCGACGGGGTACTCCTCGCGTCCGTCGAGCGGGGACTCGAAGGGCCAGTACTCCGGCAGCGGGCGTACGGCGAGGGCCTCGGCGTCGGCGAGGGCGATCCGTGGCCCCCAGTGCAGGTGCAGGAGTTCGTCGCCGTCGGTCAGATGGATGGCGTAACTGCTGGTCGGCCCGGTCAGGAGCCACGTACGGCCGTTGTCGGAGATCTCCAGCATCAAGCCCTCACAGATGCGAACAGGTGCGATCAAGTACCAACATCATCAGGGGCCGCGCCTCTCCGGGGCAACGCCTGTGGACAACTCATTGGCCCAGGAACCCATGTCGTATCGTCGGGAAGGCACCCCGTCGGCCGCACCGCCGAGCCGCGCCGTCGGGGCCGACTGGGAGGAGCCCCCGTGACGCAGCAGATCCCGTCGACCGAGCCCGAACTGGCCGGAGTTCGCAACTTCCGCGATGTGGGCGGACTGCCGACCGTGGACGGACGGCGGGTGCGGCACGGAGTGCTGTTCCGCAGCGGCCACCTCGCGCACGCTACCGAGGAGGACGCCGCGTTCCTGGACTCCCTGGGCCTGCACACGATCTTCGACTTCCGCAACGCGGCCGACCAGAAGCTCGAAGGGCCGGACGTCGAGCTTGCGGGCGTGCGCAACCTGAACCTGCCGCTGTCCGATCCGGCGGACGGCGCCGAGTTCTGGAAGATGGTCCGCGACGGCAACCTCGACCAGCTCCGGGAGATCCTTTCGGACGGCAAGGCCGCGGGCCGGATGATCACCTCCTACCGCACGATCATCAAGGAGCGCACCGCCGAGCACTCCCAGGTGCTGCACACGCTCGCGGACGACAGCGTCCCCGCCCTCATGCACTGCGCGGCCGGCAAGGACCGCGCCGGCCTGTCCATCGCCGTGACACTGCTCGCCCTCGGCGTCGAGCGTGAGGCGATCCTCACCGACTACCTGGAGTCCAACGCCAAGCACCGCCGCTACAAGGTGCACCGCAGCAGCAGCTCCGCCTCGGCCTACTCCCCCGAGGTCATGGAGCTGCTCAGCCCGCTCTTCGACGCGCGCGCCGAGTATCTGACGGCTGCCTTCGAGACGATCGAGGAGACATGGGGCGGCGTCGACACCTACCTGGAGCAGGCCCTGGGGGTCACCCCGGAGATCCGGGAGCGCCTGCGCGAGCGGCTCCTCGACTGACCTCGGACGCCGTCACGCGCCCGTGCCTACTACGCGCCCACCTCGAACAGCAGGTAGATGAAGGCCGCGAAGACGTGCCCCACCGCGATGTAGATGATGAGCCGCACCCACAGGGCACGCGGGAACTTCTCCTCCAGGTCGCTCACGGCGTCTCTCCAGGGGTGGGGCCCAGGCACAGCGTGGCCGTGGGACTCTGCAGCAGGGTGTGGACGAAGAGAAGCTCGACCCCGCCCTGGTCCTGGGCGGCGATGCGGTGCGGGGTCAGCGAGTCGAAGTGCGCGCTGTCGCCGGGCGCGAGCCGGTGCGTGGTGTCCCCGAGGCGCAGCCGCAGCCGCCCGTCGAGCACGTAGAGCCACTCCTCGCCCGGGTGCACACGCACGATGTCGCCCTGCGCGCCGTACGGCACGTGGACGCGCAGGGCCTGCATCCCGCGCCCGGGCGCCCCTGCCTGCCAGTACGTCCAGCCGCCCGCCGCGGTCGGCTCCATGTCGGCGGCGCGGACGACGGCGTCCCGGTCGGCGACCGTCTCGCCGAGCAGCCCGGAGACGGTCGTACCGTAGATACGCGCGAGCGCGAGCAGCATCGGCAGCGAGGGCTGACGCTGCCCGGTCTCCAGGCGGGAGAGGTGGGCGGGCGACAGCCCGGCGGCGCGGGCCGCGGACTCCAGGGTCAGGGAGGCGCGGCGGCGCAGCGCACGGAGCTGGGGCGCGACGACGGGGAGGGCCTCCAGCCCCGTCGAATCGGCCTCCGGCTCGATCTCGGGAGAGCTCATGCTCCCCATTCAGCCGGAGGCTTGCCTCACCGGCAAATTTCTTGCCTCAGAGACAAAAGCCGCGCCGCCCGCCGACCCCGGCCCACGGGGACTACCGGTTGGCCACCGCCTGCTTGACCAACGTCTTGCCGAAGTCCCACATCAGCCCGCCCCCACTGTGCGCGTCGTCCATCACATCCGTGAAGGCGTCGACGAACCGGTCCACCTCCCGCTCGCCGATGATCAGCGGCGGAATCAGCTTGATCACCTCCAGGTGGTCGCCGGAGACCTGGGTGAGGATCCGGTGCCGCCGCAGCAGCGGTACGACGACCATCTGCGCGAACAGACCCTTGCGCGCGGCCTGCAGCATGGTCCAACGGCTGCGCAGCTTCAGCGAGTGGGGCCTGCCGAACTCGATGCCGATCATCAGGCCCCGGCCACGGACGTCGGCGAGCAGCTCGTACTTGTCGATCAGCGCCGCGAGCCGGGACTTCAGCAGTTCCCCGGTCGTGCGCGCGCCCGCGACGATCTGCTCGTTCTCCATGACGGACAGCACGGCGAGCCCGGCCGCCATGGCCTGCGCGTTGGACCCGAAGCTCGCCGAGTGGACCAGCACACGGTCCATGGACGAGTAGACCTTCTTGAAGATCCAGTCCTTGCCGAGGGTGGCACCCACCGGCACATAGCCGCCGGAGAGCGCCTTGGCCACGCACACCAGGTCCGGCTCAACACCGTCCTCGTGCTGGTAGGCGTAGAAGTCACCGGTACGGCCGAGGCCCGTCTGCACTTCGTCGGCGATGAGCAGCGCCTTGTGCCGGTGCAGCAGCTCCTGGGCGGCCCGCAGCCAGCCGGGCGGCGCCTCGTGCACGCCCTTGCCCTGGATCGGCTCGACGATCAGGGCGGCGACATCGCCCTTCTTCAACTCCCCTGCCAGGGCGTCGAGATCGCCGAGCGGTACGGCCGTGTCCGGCAGCAGCGGGGCGAAGCCGTCCCGGAAGCCGGACTCGCCGTTGACGGACAGGGAGCCGGTGGTCAGCCCGTGAAAGGCGTGGTCGCAGTACAGGATCCGGGGCTTGCCGGTGACGAACCGCGCGAACTTCAGCGCGGTCTCCACCGCCTCCGTCCCGCTGTTGCCGAAGAACACCCGGTCCAGGTGCGGGCTGTGTGCGAGCAGCTTCTCGGCCAGCAGTCCGGGCAGCGGCTGGCAGTCGAAACGGGTGAGGTCGGCGAGCCGGGCGTCCAGGACGTCGTGCAGCGCCTTGCGGACGACGGGGTGGTGGCGCCCCAGGCCCATCACCCCGAACCCGGCGAGCATGTCCAGGTAGTCGTCACCGTCCGCGTCCCAGAAGTACGCGCCCTCGGCCCGCTCGTAGACCTTGTCGAAGCCGATGGTGTGCAGCATGCGCGGGAGCTGGTGGTTGAGGTACCTGGTGTGCAGCTCGTAGCGCTCGGCTCCGCGCTCGGACAGGAGTCTGCCGAGGTCGAACTCCGTGGTCATTCAGCGTTCTCCTTGACTGACACGGCCAGGCTGTCCTCGGCCTCCTTGAGGGCCAGGCTCGCGCTGATCCGTCCGGCGATCTCGACGGGCGTGAGCCCGATGTCGGCGAGCACCTCGCCCCGCTTGGCGTGCGCCAGGAACTGCTCCGGGATGCCGAACCGCCGTACGGGCACGTCGACTTCGGCGTCGCCCAGCGCCAGCGCCACGGCGGCGCCGACCCCGGCCGAGCGGCTGTTGTCCTCGACGACGGCCACCAACCGGTGCTGCGCGGCCAGGGGCGCGAGCGCGGGGTCGACCGGCTTGACCCAACGCGGATCGACGACGGTGCAGTTGATGCCGCGGGCCTGAAGCAGCTCGGCCGCCTGGAGGCACACCGGAGCCATCACTCCGACGGCGACCAGCAGGACATCCGGCTCGCCCGCGTCCCGGTGCAGCACGTCCAGGCCGCCCACCCGGTCGACCGCCGGGACCGACGGCCCGACCGACTCCTTCGGGAACCGCACGAGCGTCGGCGCGTCATCGACGGCCACGGCCTCCCGCAGCTGTGCCCGCAGCTGGTCGGCGTCGCGCGGCGCGGCGATCCTGAGGCCGGGCACGACCTGGAGGATCGACATGTCCCACATGCCGTTGTGGGAGGCTCCGTCCACGCCGGTGACGCCGGCCCGGTCCAGCACGAACGTCACCCCGCAGCGGTGCAGCGCGACGTCCATCAGGAGCTGGTCGAAGGCGCGGTTCAAGAACGTCGCGTACACGGCGACGACCGGGTGCAGTCCTCCTGTCGCGAGCCCCGCCGCCGACACGGCCGCGTGCTGCTCGGCGATCCCGACGTCCCACACCCGGTCCGGGAACCGCTCCGCGAACTTGCCGAGTCCGACGGGGTGCAGCATGGCCGCCGTGATCGCCACGACGTCCTCCCGCTCCTCCCCGATCCGCACGATCTCCTCGCCGAACACCGAGGTCCAGGAAGGCCCGTTGGACGGCGCGAGCGGCTCGCAAGTCAGCGGGTCCATCACGCCGACGGTGTGGAAGTGGTCCTCCTCGTGGGCGAGGGCGGGTTCATAGCCGCGCCCCTTCTCCGTGAGGCAGTGGACGAGCACGGGCCCGTGGAAGCGCTTGGCCCGCCGCAGCGCCGACTCGACGGCCCCGATGTCATGTCCGTCGATCGGGCCGACGTACTTCAGCCCCAGGTCCTCGAACATGCCCTGCGGGGCGAAGGCGTCCTTGAAGCCCTTCTTCGCGCCGTGCAGGGACTCGTAGATCGTGTTGCCCACGAGCGGGGTCCGCAGCAGTACGTCCTTGCCCCAGGCCAGGACCTTCTCGTAGCTGTCGGTCGTGCGCAGGGTGGCCAGGTGGTTGGCGAGTCCCCCGATGGTCGGCGCGTACGACCGCTCATTGTCGTTGACGACGATGATCAGCGGCCGGTCCTTGGCGGCCGCGATGTTGTTCAGCGCCTCCCAGGCCATGCCGCCGGTGAGCGCCCCGTCGCCGATCACCGCGACGACGTGCCCCTTCTCCCCCTGCACCTGACGGGCCTTGGCGAGCCCGTCGGCCCAGCCGAGCGCGGTGGAGGCGTGGCTGTTCTCGACGATGTCGTGCTCGGACTCCTCGCGCGAGGGGTACCCGGACAGACCGCCCTTGCCGCGCAGCTTGGAGAAGTCCTGACGCCCCGTCAAAATCTTGTGTACGTAGCTCTGGTGACCGGTGTCCCAGACGATGCGGTCGACCGGCGACTCGAAGACCCGGTGGAGCGCGATGGAGAGTTCCACCACCCCCAGGTTGGGCCCGAGATGTCCGCCGGTCCTGGCGACCGCGTGCACCAGGAACTCCCTGATCTCGTCGGACAGTTCACCGAGTTCCGCCTCGGACAGCGCCTTCAGGTCACGTGGTCCCCGGATGCTCTCCAGAATCGTCACGCTCGGGCCCCCTCTCGGTCCGTGCCTTGGTTCAGCTCACAGTCACTTCTGGTTTCCCCGTGACGGTGGGGGCGCCCGATGCGGCCCCGTCCTGCTCCATCTGCTCGGCGATCTTCATCGCCTCTTCGATCAGGGTCTCCACGATCCTCGACTCGGGGACGGTCTTGACGACCTCGCCCTTCACGAAGATCTGCCCCTTGCCGTTGCCGGAGGCGACCCCCAGATCCGCCTCACGCGCCTCGCCAGGGCCGTTGACCACACACCCCATGACCGCGACGCGCAACGGCACTTCCATGCCCTCCAGGCCCGCCGTGACCTCGTCGGCCAGCTTGTAGACGTCGACCTGCGCACGTCCGCACGACGGGCAGGAGACGATCTCCAGGCGCCGCTGCTTGAGGTTCAGCGACTGAAGGATCTGGATGCCGACCTTGACCTCCTCGGCGGGCGGGGCGCTCAGGGACACCCGGATGGTGTCGCCGATGCCCCGCGACAGCAGCGCGCCGAAGGCGACGGCCGACTTGATCGTGCCCTGGAAGGCGGGGCCGGCCTCGGTCACCCCGAGGTGCAGCGGGTAGTCGCACTGGGCCGCGAGCTGCTGGTAGGCCTCGATCATCACGACCGGGTCGTTGTGCTTCACCGAGATCTTGATGTCCCGGAAGTCGTGCTCCTCGAAGAGCGAGGCCTCCCACAGCGCCGACTCCACCAGCGCCTCCGGCGTCGCCTTGCCGTACTTCTGCAGCAGCCGCCGGTCGAGCGACCCTGCGTTGACGCCGATGCGGATCGGCGTGCCGTGGTCCTTGGCGGCCCGCGCGATCTCCTTGACCTTGTCGTCGAACTGCTTGATGTTGCCGGGATTGACACGTACGGCCGCACAGCCGGCCTCGATCGCGGCGAACACGTACTTGGGCTGGAAGTGGATGTCCGCGATCACCGGGATCTGGGACTTGCGGGCGATCGTCGCGAGCGCGTCCGCGTCGTCCTGCGTCGGACAGGCCACCCGCACGATCTGGCAGCCCGACGCCGTCAGCTCGGCGATCTGCTGCAAGGTGGCGCCGATGTCGGACGTACGGGTCGTCGTCATCGACTGCACCGACACAGGGGCACCGCCCCCGACCGCCACCGGGCCGACCTGGATCTGCCGCGACACACGCCGCTCGGCGATCGGCCGGAGGGGTACCTCGGGAACGCCCAAGGAGATGGCGGTCATGCGATCACTCCCGGTTCCCGGAGACCGTCTCGCGCATGGCGCGCAGCGACTCCTTGAGCGATCCCATGGTGGCGAGGACGGCGGTGGGCTCGTAGCCGCAGTGCGCCATGCAGTTGGCGCAGCGCGGGTCCTTGCCGCGGCCGTACTTGTCCCAGTCGGTGTCCTCGATGAGCTCGCGGTACGTGGGGACGTACCCGTCGCTCATCAGGTAGCAGGGGCGCTGCCAGCCGAACAGCGAGTAGTTCGGGATCGCCCACGCGGTGCACGGGAAGTCGACCTTGCCCTCCAGGAAGTCCAGGAAGAGCGGGGAGTGGTTGAGCCGCCACTTGCGCCGGTTGCCGCCCGCGAAGGCCTTCTTGAACAGTTCGCGGGTCTGCTCGACGCCCAGGAAGTGCTCCTGGTCCGGGGCCTTCTCGTAGGCGTAGGCGGGCGAGATCATCATCTCGTCGACCTTCAGGTCGTCGTTGAGGTAGTTGAGCACCTCGATGATCGTCTGCGGGGTGTCGGTGTTGAAGAAGGTCGAGTTGGTGGTGACCCGGAAGCCGCGCCGCTTGGCCTCCTTGATCGCCTCCACGGCCTCGTCGAACACACCCTCCTTCGCCACGGACTCGTCGTGCCGCTCGCGCAGGCCGTCGATGTGCACCGCGAAGGCGAAGTACGGCGAGGGCGTGAACGTGTCCATCTTCTTGCGCAGCAGCATGGCGTTGGTGCACAGGAACACGTACTTCCGCTTGGCCACCAGCTGCCGCACGATCTCGTCGATCTGCGGGTGCATCAGGGGCTCACCGCCGGCGATGGACACCATCGGCGCTCCGGATTCGAGTACCGCTCCCACCGCCTGCGCGACCGGCATGCGCTGCTTGAGCACTCCGGCCGGGTGCTGGATCTTGCCGCAGCCCTCGCACTTGAGGTTGCAGGCGAAGAGCGGCTCCAGCTCGACGATCAGCGGAAACTTGTCCCGCCTGCGGAGCTTTTGTTCGGCCAAGTATGTAGCGACCTTGATGGACTGACGCAGCGGCATGGCCATCTGGCTCACCTCCTGGGGAGCAGCAAAGAACGGTGCCATTCGAAGAAAGCGGGGAGAACGGAACGAAGGACACGGAAAGCTGATATTCCACCGCGCAACGTGCCGATCCGGACGAGTTCATGTTCTGGAGCGTCCACGACCACCCGTACGGCCGCAACCGGGCGCTCGCCCGCGCGGACGGCGCTCAGGAGCGTGACCGCCGACTCCATGTCGACCGCGATTGCGCCGGTCGTGAGCAGATCGGACCGCTCCTGACCACGGACGACGTGATCGGAGCCGGTGAGCGGTCCGGTGTGGACGGTGCGGCCGGGAACGGCGCGCGCGAGCTCTTTGACGAGTAGGTCGGTCCCGACGCACGGAACGGTTCCCCCCGGATCCCGGGTCTCCTCGGCGACGACCAGATCGCCGGGGTGCATGCCGGGGGCGAGCCCCGCACAGAAGCCCGTGGCGAGCACGGCGGCCCCGCTGAGGGACGGGTCGGCCAGGACCCGGGTGACGGAGCGCTCGGCCGCCCGGGGCCCCATGCCGGTCCGCAGGACGGTGACCGGCCCGCCTGCGCCGCCGCGGTCGCTCGTGCGCAGGGCGAACTGCTCGATGCCGAGCGCGCAGGCGATCAGCAGCGGAGCCGCGGCGGGCTGTGGGCTCATCAGCCCCCCTTGGCCTCGGTGAGCGACTTCCCGGGCGCCCCGTTCGTGTGGGGCTTCTCGGCGAAGGGCTCTCCATGCACGTACCGGCCGAGCGCGGTGAGCGGGAACACCTGGCGGTAGAGGTGGTAGTTGATGGAGAAGTCCCAGGGGAAGCCGGTGCCGGTGAAGTACGGCTCGTCCCAGGAGCCGTCCTCGCGCTGAGTGGCCGCGAGCCACTCGATGCCGCGCTCGACGGCCTTGGAGTCCTTCTCCCCCGCGGCCAGCAGGGCCATCAGCGCCCACGCGGTCTGCGAGGCGGTCGAGGCGCCCTTGCCGCTCCACTCCTTGACGTACCTGTAGGAGCGCAGGTCCTCGCCCCAGCCGCCGTCGTCGTTCTGGACGGACTCCAGCCAGGTCACGGCTCGGCGGATCGCCGGGTGCGAGCCCGGGAACCCGGCCGCCACCAGGGCGGGTACGACCGACCCGGTGCCGTAGACGTAGTTGACGCCCCAGCGCCCGAACCACGAGCCGTCCGGCTCCTGTTCGGCGAGCAGCCACTGGATGCCGCGCCGGGTGCGCGGGTCGTGGGCGAGGCCCTCGACGGCGAGCATCTCGACGACGTGCGCGGTGACGTCCGCCGACGGCGGGTCGATGACCTCGCCGAAGTCGCAGAACGGCAGCCGGTTGGGGAAGGGGCTGGTGTTGTCGACGTCGAAGGCGCCCCACGCCCCGTTCCTCGACTGCATCCCGAGGTTCCAGCGCACCCCGCGCCCGATCGCCTTCTCCACCCGCTCCGGGTCGTGGTGCTTGACCCGGCGCAGAGCGAGGACCACCTCGGCGGTGTCGTCGATGTCGGGGTAGTTGTCGTTGTGGAACTCGAACGCCCAGCCACCGGGCGGCAGTTGGGGCCGCTTGACGGCCCAGTCGCCGGGCCGGACGATCTCCTCGCCCAGCATCCAGTCCGCGGCCTTGACGAGCTGCGGGTGGTCGGCGGGCACGCCGGCGTCCACGAGCGCGATGGTCGCGAGGCAGGTGTCCCAGACCGGCGACTGGCAGGCCTCGATCATCCGGGCCCCGTCCTCGCGCCAGACGGCGAAACGGTCCAGCGACGCCAACCCCTCACGCATGACGGGGTGTTCGAGGTCGTAGCCGAGCAGGTGCAGGGCGATGATCGAGTACACCGCCGGGGGCTGGATGCCGCCCCAGCAGCCGTCGTTCTCCTGCCGCTCGATGATCCAGCGGGCGGCGCTGTTCATGGCGGCTCTGCGCAGCCTGCGCGGGGCGACCTTGCGCAGCTGGTGCAGCGCCTTGTCGAGCCGCTGGAAGGCGCCGTCCCAACTGGCCGCCGGAGCAAGGGGCTTGGGCGGGTTGGGGTGGGCCGGGTCGGTGTGCAGTTCGTCGAGCGGGAAGGGCGCGGGCCGTACCGGGCGCTTCGCGGAGACGATCGTCAGCGGGACGATGGTCTGCCGGGCCCAGCAGCCGAAGTCGTAGATGTTGAGCGGGACCCACTGGGGGAAGTAGATGAGCTCCGGCGGGAGTTCGGGCAGGTCCTCCCACTTCCACCAGCCGAACAGGGCCAGCCAGATCCGGGTGAAGACCCGGGCGGCGGCGATGCCGCCCTGCTCGCGGATCCAGGCGGAGGCCTTGGCCATGTGCGGTGCGTCCGGCGCGTCGCCGGCGAGGCGGAGGGCGACGTACGCCTCGATGGTGGCGGAGAGTTCGCCCGGCGCGCCGTAGAAGGTGCCCCAGGTGCCGTCCTCGTGCTGCTCGCCGCGGATGAACAGGGCAGCGGCGTGGGTGGTCGGCTCGTCGCGGATGCCCAGGAACTGACGGAGCAGCAGGTCCTCGGCGTCCATGGTGACGTTCGTCTCGAGGTCGCCCTTCCACCAGCCCTGGGCGTCCTGCTTCGCCAGCAGGAAGTCGGTGGCGCGCTGGGTCGCGCGTACGGCGGCTTCGTACACCCCGGCCGCCCCGGGGTTTTCGGTGTCGGTGTCGCTGGCCGCGGCTGCCCGGGGCGGGAGTGCCCCGGTGCTTCCGTCGGTCGTCGCTGTCATGGCTTCCCCTTCGTGCAGTGCTCCAGGTAGTGCGTCTGCTGTGGGTCCGCCGTCGGCCGGTGCGCTGGTTCCCGCCACACCGGCCGGCGACTACGCGAGGGGTATTCGACCGATACTGATCATCTCTTTTCGCCCGGTGGTGATCATCTCTTCCGTACGACGACGAAGTCGGCGAGCGCCGTGAACTGCGCCCGCACCTGCTCGGGCATGTCGACGGCGTCGAGGGCCTCGACGGCGACGGCGTGCTGACGGCGCGCCTCTTCGGCGGTCCACTCGCGACCGCCCGCCTCCTCGATGAGGGCGGCGCGGGCCGCGAACTCCTCCTCGGAGAAGTTCTCGAAGTCGCTGCTCTTGGCGTCGGCGGTGAGGATCTCGCCGAGCCGCTCGGAGGCGGATCCGCCGGCCGCGAGCGCGGCCACGACCGGCAGGGACTTCTTGCGCTGGCGCAGGTCGCTCCAGGTCTGCTTGCCGGTGGAGACCGGGTCGCCCCAGATGCCGAGGAGGTCGTCGACGGCCTGGAAGGCGAGGCCCAGGTGGTAGCCGTACTTCTCCAGGGTGTCGGCGGTGCGGTCGTCCGCGCCGCCGAGCACCGCGCCGATGGAGCTGGCGCAGGCGAGCAGGGCGCCGGTCTTGTTGCCCTCCATCTCCAGGCACTCCTCGACGCTGACGCGGTCGCGGTGCTCGTAGGAGATGTCCTGGGCCTGACCGTCGATCAGGGCACGGCTCGCGGTGGTGAGGCGGCGGGTGGCGCGGCCGGCCTCGACGGTGCCGAGCTCCAGCAGGATCTCGTTGGCGAGGGCGAACAGGGCGTCGCCGACGAGGATCGCCTGAGCGGGGCCGTGCACCTTCCAGACGGTGTCGCGGTGGCGGCGCTGTTCGTCGCCGTCCATGAGGTCGTCGTGGAGGAGGGAGAAGTTGTGGACGAGTTCGACGGCGACGGCGCCGGGGATGCCGACCTCGGGCGCGGCGCCGGTGACCTCGGCGGAGAGCACCGCGAGGGCGGGGCGTACGGCCTTGCCGCCGTCGCCGGCCGTGGGGTTGCCGTCGGCGTCGATCCAGCCGAAGTGGTAGGCGGAAACGGTGTCCATGGGAGGGGCCAGGCGGTCGATCGCCGCCCGCAGTACCGGCGTGGCCAGGGTCCTACCGCGCTCCAGGAGCGCGGTCACGTCCACCGCGGTCTCTCGAGCGGCCTTCTCGGCCGGGGGCACAGTGGGCACAGTCTCTCCTCTTGTTGCGGTACCGGGGGTGCGGGGGCCTGCCGCCGTGCGCTGGTTCAGCATCACGCCGCCTCCTCGACGTCGAAGAGGTGGCTGGGGCGGGGCCGGCCCAGGGCGCTCAGCGCGGCGCCGGCCGCACTCACGCCACTGCGGACCGCACTCTCCATGGTCGCGGGCCACCCTGTGGCGGTCCACGCACCGGCCAGATAGAGGCCGGGGACTTTGGTACGGGCGCCGGGCCGCAGCCGCCCGACGCCGGGGGTGGGAGCGAACGTCGCGGTGCGCTCCCGGGTCACGAAGAAGTCCTTCACCTGCGCACCGCGCGTCCTGGGCAACAGCCGCTCCAGCTCGGGCAGATACCGCTCGCGCAGTGTGGCAACAGGTTCGTCGATCTCGTCCTGCGCGGCCGACTGGGACAGGGCGAGGTACTGCCCGTCCCGCAGCCCGGACGCGTCAGTCCGGTCGAACACCCACTGCACAGGGGTGCCGAGGGCCGCGAAGAACGGCCTGCCGAGCACCTTCCGGTCGTACACCACATGGACGTTGAGGATCGGCGCGGTGCCGATCTCCAGCAGCTGTTCGGGGGCGTCGAGCGCACCCTGGGGCAGCAGGTCGTACGCCTCGCGCTGGGCCACGGCGAGCACGACCGAGTCCGCCTGGAGCGTCTCGCCGGGAACCTGAACGCTCCAACGCCCGTTTTCGTCAGTAGAGATGGAGGTGACGCGTGTACGGACCTCGGTACGGACGCCCGCGGAGTCGAGCGCCTTGCGGGCCAGCCGGTCATGCAGTTCGCCCAGCGGGACGCGCGCCCATCCGATGTCGGCCGCGCCCGGGTCGGAGAGCAGACCGGTCTTGAACACCATCGCGGCGAGCCCCAGCGAGGCGTCGCCCGCGACCGCGTTGAGAGTGGCGACCCCGACCAGGTCCCACAGGGCCTCGACGGCACGCGCCGACTGACCGTGCGCGGCCAGCCAGCTGCCGAAGTCCTGTGCGTCCAGGCTCGGATCGGCGAGGTCGAGACCCTTGAGCGCGAGCGCGGCCCGGCCGACCTTGGCCCGCTCGGCGAGCGACAGATGCGGATACGTCGTCAGGCTCCGGCCCAGGTGCAGGGGTACGGGCAGTTCGTCGCGCCGCAGTCGGCCGAGCCGCCGCCCCTCGGGCCGCGCTACGTCGAGGACGGGCACGTCGAGACGATCCTGCAGCGGCGCCAGCGCCGTCCCCTCGATCCGGTCGAGGAACCAGCGGTAGGCGGTGCAGCAGCGCAGATACACGTGCTGACCGTTGTCGACGACCAGGTCGCCGCGCTGGAAGGAGAAGGCCAGGCCACCGAGCCTCGGCCTGCCCTCGATCAGGGTGACGCGCACTCCGGCGTCGGCGAGCGCGAGCGCGGCGGTGATGCCGGCGAGCCCGCCGCCGACCACGACGGCGTCCCTCGCGGGGCGTCCCGGGATGTCCGCGAGCGCTCCTTCGGACTCCATACCGTCGGTCATCGTGCACCCTCCCCTGTGCGACCGACGTGCCGGTGCTCGAACGGTGCACGGCCGGTCGTCTCAGTCAGGGACGCCGCCCGGCAGCGGAGGGTTGCCCGCCACTTTTCGCCGGGGGCATCACCTTGGACCGGAATGTCCATCAGGCACGCCTCCTGACGCTACGACGGGTCACATGCCGGGCGTCCAGACCGCTCAGGCCGCGCACGGCGACGTACGCCTTCTCCCGCCCCGGCAGGGAGACCCGGCCGCGCAGCACGGCCTCCGGGTCGCGCTCGATGCGGTCGAGGAGGCGGCGGTAGATGCCCGCCATGGCGGCGACACAGGCACCGCTGCGCCGGTCCAGCATGGGGAGCAGCCGGTAGCCCTCGGCGAAAAGGGCGCGGGCCCGACGCACTTCGAAGTGCACGAGGCCCGCGAAGTCGGAGCCCTCCGGTGGATTCGGCCCGCTGAAGCCGACCGAGCAGCCGAACTTGGCGAGGTCGTCGGAGGGCAGATAGGTGCGCCCTCCTTCGGCGTCCTCGCGGACGTCGCGCAGGATGTTGGTGAGCTGCAACGCGAGCCCGAGCGTGTCCGCGTACTCGGGCGCGCGCTCGGCGCCGCGCGCCCCGGGTTCCGTACCGAACACACCGAGCGAGAGCCGCCCGATGGCGCCCGCCACGCAGCGGCAGTAGACCTTCAGGTCGTCCCAGGTCTCGTAGGTCTCGCCGCGCACGTCCATCAGGACGCCGTCGATGAGCTCGTCCAGGCCGCCGAGCGGGATCGGGAAGGTGTCGGCGGCGTGAGCGAGGGCGACGGCCACGGGGTCGATGTCGTCCTCGTCGACCGCCCGGTCGCGGATCCGGGTCAGCAGCTCCCGGGTGTCCTCGAGCCTGCCGATCTTGACCTCGGCGGTCAGCGCGCCGTCGCCGATGTCGTCGACGCGGCGCGAGAACGCGTACAGCGCCGACATCGCGCGGCGCTTGGGCGTGGGCAGCAGCCTGATGCCGTAGGCGAAGTTACGGGCCTGCTGTCCGGTGACGGCCTCGCAGTAGCTGTAGGCGGCGAGTACCGGTGCGGACGCGTGTGGTGCAGACTCCACGGTCCGGATCACCCCTCTCCTCGCAGAGTCACGCCCACCTCACGCAGCAGCTGGAGCTTGCTGGCCTTGGGCGGGCCGGGAAGTACGTCGTATTCGGCGGCGGCGATCGCACGGATTGCCGCCCTTCCCCCCGCCACGAAACCCGCGAGCAGCAGCTTGAGCCTGCCGTGGACGCTACCCACCAGGGGGGTGCCTTCATTCAGGAGGTTCTGGGCACGTTCCGCTTCGTATGCAACCAGTGCGCGCACCGATGCGCCTGCTGTTTTTACCGCGAGATCGGTTTCCTCGACGTGGAAACGCTTCATGTCGTCCGCCGGCAGATAGATCCGGTCACGACCGAGGTCCTCGGCGACGTCCTGAAGGTGCTCGACGATCTGGAGCGCCGTGCACACCGCGTCGGAGCGGCGGATCCGCTCGGGGGTCTCGGTGCCGGTGACGGCGAGCACGAGACGGCCGACCGGGTTGGCGGACAGTTCGCAGTAGGCAAGGAGATCGTCGTAGGTCTCGTACCGGCCCACGAGCTGGTCCTGGCGGTTGGCGGCGATCAGGCCGAGGAAGGGCTCGGGGGTCAGCGAGCGGCGGCGGACGGTGGGCTGCAGACGGCGCAGCAAGGGGTGGCGCGGGGTGCCGTCGAAGGCACGGCGCAGGTCGGCCTCGAAGGCGTCGAGGAGGACGAGAGGGTCCTCGGCGTCCTCGGGCGACACGCCGAGCAGACGGGCGTCGGCACCGCCGGGTGCGAGATCGCCGTCGCCGATGTCGTCGACGAGGCGGGCGAAGCCGTAGACGGCCATGAGGTCGGTGCGCCAGGCCCTGGGCAGGAAGAACGGCGCCACGGGGAAGTTCTCCGCGGCGGCCTTGTCGAGCGTGCCGCGCTCCGGATCACCTGTGGGCGCGCTTGGTCCCGTCACCGCGGACTGCCCGGCGCGGGGACGGCACATGCTGCGTGGAGCTGGGGAGTTTCCGTAGCCATTGCCGTCACATCTCCCGTTCTACACCGCAGACCCAATGCACACTATTTCGGACACGCCGCCCGGCCGTCCGCGCCGCAGCCCGGAGAGAGGGGTGTCGCGCCTTATCGCCCCACTTGCCGCGTTTCGGTACCGGTACAGCTTACGTTGTACAACGGGGCGCGGCCCGTGCGGGTGTCCTGCACATCACAAGAACACACCGATTGGCGTCAAGATTCCTACGGCCGACCGGAGTTGACGTTTCCTTTGCAGACGCGGGGCCCCGCCGGGGCAGTTCCGGCGGGGCCCTGCGAAGCGTCCTGGGCCACACGGCCCATGTCCGGGTGGACTACTTGCCCGTGAACTTCTCGTACTCCTTGAGGACCTCGTCCGTCGGTCCGTCCATCCGCAGCTCGCCGCGTTCCAGCCACAGAACGCGGTTGCAGGTGTCGCGGATCGACTTGTTGTTGTGACTGACCAGAAACACGGTGCCGGCTTCCTTGCGCAGCTCGCGGATGCGTTCCTCGGAGCGCTTCTGGAACTTGCGGTCACCGGTGGCCAGCGCCTCGTCGATCATCAGGACGTCGTGGTCCTTGGCGGCGGCGATGGAGAAGCGCAGCCGGGCCGCCATGCCGGAGGAGTAGGTGCGCATCGGCAGGGTGATGAAGTCGCCCTTCTCGTTGATGCCGGAGAAGTCGACGATCTCCTGGTAGCGCTCCTTGATCTGCTCGCGGGTCATGCCCATGGCGAGCCCACCCAATATGACGTTGCGCTCGCCGGTCAGGTCGTTCATCAGGGCCGCGTTCACGCCCAGCAGCGAGGGCTGGCCGTCGGTGTAGACCTTGCCCTTCTCGGGCGGGAGCAGGCCGGCGATGGCGCGCAGCAGGGTGGACTTGCCGGAGCCGTTGGAGCCGATGAGGCCGATGGCCTCGCCGCGGTAGGCGGTGAAGGAGACGCCGCGGACGGCGTGCACCTTGCGCACCCCGCGCTCCTCGCCGCGCTTGACGATGCGGCTGAGGGCGGCGGTGGCGCTGCCCTTGCCGGTCTTGGCGCCGTTGACGCGGTAGACGATGTGCAGCTCGTCGGCGATGACGGTGGGGATGCGGTCCCCCGGGTTCTGCTCAGCCACGGCCGTACCTCTCCTCCGCCTTCCAGAAGTACACGAAGCCCCCGACGGCGAACAGCACGGCCCAGCCGAGCGCGGCCGCCCAGACGTGGTCGGGCAGGTTCGAGGAGCCGTAACCGTCGATGAGGGCGAAGCGCATCAGGTCCATGTAGATCGCGGCCGGGTTCCACTGCAGGACGGTCGCGATCCAGTCCGGCCGGTCCTTCAGCATGATCGGGATCGAGAACATCACGCCGGACGCGTACATCCACGTACGCATCACGAAGGGCATGAGCTGGGCCAGGTCCGGGGTCTTGGCACCCGCACGGGCCATGATCATCGCGAGGCCGGTGTTGAAGAGGAACTGCAGCACCAGCACCGGCACGATCAGCAGCCAGGACAGGCGCGGGTAGCTGCCGAAGCCGACGGCCACCACGAACAGCACGATCATCGAGAACAGCAGCTGCTGGAGCTGCTGGAGCGCGAAGGAGATCGGCAGCGAGGCGCGCGGGAAGTGCAGCGCGCGGACCAGGCCGAGGTTGCCGGAGATCGCGCGTACGCCCGCCATCACCGAGCTCTGGGTGAAGGTGAACACGAACACGCCGGTGACGAGGAACGGGATGTACACCTCGCGGTCCATGCCGCGGTCGGCCTTGAGGATGAGGCCGAAGATGAAGAAGTACACCGCCGCGTTCAGCAGTGGCGTGGCCACCTGCCAGAGCTGGCCGAGCTTCGCCTGGCTGTACTGAGCGGTCAGCTTCGCCCGCGAGAACGCGAGGATGAAGTGCCGCCGGTCCCAGAGCTGGCGGACGTACTCGAACAGCGAGGGGCGGGCGCCGCTCACGGACAGCCCGTACTTGGCGGCCAGCTGTGCCGCCGTGAGGCCCTCGTCGGGCGACGGAGGCGCGCTCACCGCGACTGAACCGTCGTGCGTTGTCTCACTCACCAGTTGAAACTTTCGTCTTCGAGATGCGCAGCCTGTGCGGGCCTGGCATGAACCCCCGGGCCCGGATACGGCCCGGTCGCTCTAAGGGTCGAGCTTGTCAGATGACGGGAGGTCGACCCAGTCGAGTCAGCCGCCACACCGTACGCCACTTCATGGGCCTGCGGGGACCGCACGGAGTGGTCCAGCCTTCCCTGAATCCGCCGAACCATGCCTTCAGGGCGGAGCGGGAGGGACGGCGCAGGAGGGTGAGCAGCATCCAGACGCCCAGATAGACCGGGACGAGGGGGGCGGGGAGGTTGCGGCGGGCGAGCCAGACGCGGTTGCGGGCGACCATGCGGTGGTAGACCGCGTGCCGGGAGGGCGCCGTCGTCGGGTGGTACAGCACCATGTCGGACCGGTAGTCGATCATCCAGCCCGCGTCGAGGGCCCGCCATGCCAGGTCGGTTTCCTCATGGGCGTAGAAGAACTCGTCCGGCAGCCCGCCGACCTCGGCGAAGACCTGGGTGCGGACGGCGTTGGCGCCGCCGAGGAAGGTGGTGACCCGGGAGGAGCGCATCGGGTCGGAGGCGCGCAGCCGGGGGACGTGGCGGCGCTGGGTGACGCCGGTGTCCGGGTCGGCGATGCGGAAGCTGATGATGCCGAGCTTGGGGTCGGCGGCGAAGGCCTCGCGGCACAGCTCCGCGGTGTCGTGGTGGGCGAGGAGGCCGTCGTCGTCGAGGAACAGCAGTACGTCGACATCGCGCCCGCTGGGGCCGAAGGCCTCGATGCCGACGTTGCGGCCGCCGGGGATGCCGAGGTTCTCGGGCAGCTCGATCGTGCGGACGCCTTCGGGGACGTCGGGCACCGGGGAGCCGTTGCCGACCACGACGACCTGGACCGGGTCGCCGTCCTGCTTGGCGACCGAGTCGAGCAGGGCACGGAGCTCGTCGGGGCGGTTGCCCATGGTGATGATCACCGCGCCGACCTTCATGCCGCTCACTTCAGCCTGCTCGAAGCGAGGATGGACACGAGGTGCAGCAGGGTCTGCAGCAGCGCGATACCCGCCAGCACCGCGACGCCGAGCCGGGTGAAGAACAGGTCACCGCGGGCCTGGTCGGCGATCGCCAGCACCAGGATCAGCAAGGACGCCTCGATGCCGAGGACCAGGCGGTGGAACTTGAGCGCGGCGGCGGCCTTGCGGGCCAGCGCCATGCCGGAGGAGCGCATCTCGGAGGCGGCCTCCTTGACCGGAGCCAGCCCGTTCTGGTGCCGGGCGACACCGACGAGGTCGGTCTCCGCCTTGATCAGGATCGCGCCGAGCGCGGCCAGGGTGCCGAGGAACGCCCACAGCCAGTCGATACGGCCGCTGCCCCACAGGTCGGCGGCGCGCAGACCGAAGCCGACGAGGACCGCGGCGTCGGTGAGGTAGGCGCCGACCCGGTCCATGTAGACCCCGCCGAGCGAGTACTGCTTCCTCCAGCGCGCGATCTCGCCGTCGACGCAGTCCAGCAGCAGGTAGAGCTGGACCATGACCACGCCGAGCACCGCCCCCGGGATCCCCGGCACCAGGAGTGCCGGGGCCGCGAGGACACCACAGACGGTCATCAGGTACGTGAGCTGGTTGGGCGTGACCCTGGTGTTCACCAGATAGCGGTCGACCCGCAGGGACACCTCACGCATGTAGAGGCGTCCCATCCAGTGCTCACCGCTGCGCCGGTCCTTCACCCCCGCGGGGTGAACGACGGGGCGGAGTTCAGCTACCGATGGCCTTGACATAGTCGGCGTAGATGTCCTTGATCTGGTCGGTGGTCAGGTCGAGGTGTTCGAGGATCGTGTAGCGGCCGGGCCGGGTCTGCGGAGCGAACTCCACGACACGGACGAACTCTTCGTCCGTGAAGCCGATCTCCTCCGGCAGTACCGGCAGCCCGTGCCGACGCAGCACCTCGGCCATGTAGGCCGACTCCTCGTGGGCCCCGCGCAGGTACATCGCGAAGGCCGCACCCAGTCCGCACTGCTCGCCGTGGGCGGCCGCGCGCCTGGGGAACAGCAGGTCGAAGGCGTGGTTGATCTCGTGGCACGCCCCGGAGGACGGGCGGGAGTCGCCCGACACCGACATGGCGATACCGCTGAGGACCAGCGCCTCCGCCAGCACCTGCAGGAAGTTGGTGTCCCCTATGCCGCCGGGGTGCCGGAGTACCGCCTCGCCGGCCTGCCGGGCGATCGCGGCGGCGAGGCCGTCGATCTTCTCGCCGTTGACGCGGTTGGCGAGTTCCCAGTCCGCGATCGCGGAGATGTTGGAGATGGCGTCGCCGATGCCGGCGCGCACGAAGCGTGCCGGAGCGTCGTGGATGACGTCCAGGTCGATGACGACCGCGATCGGGTTCGGCACACCGTAGGAGCCGCGGCCCGCGTCGTTGTCGAGGGTGGCGACCGGCGAGCACAGACCGTCGTGCGCGAGGTTCGTCGGTACGGCGACCAGGGGCAGGCCGACGCGCGCCGCGGCGAACTTGGCACAGTCGATGATCTTGCCGCCGCCGAGCCCGACGACCGCGTCGTAGTGGCCGGCCTTTATGTCACTGGCCAGCCGGATCGCGTCGTCCAGGGTGCCGCCGCCGACCTCGTACCAGCTGGCGCCGGGCAGCGCGGGAGCGAGCCGCTCCTTGAGCCGGGCGCCGGAACCGTTGCTGACCGCGACGGCCAGCTTGCCGGAGTGCGAGATGCGTTCGTCGGCGAGCACACCGCCCAGGTCGTCGAGGGCACCCGGGCGGATGTCCACGACGACCGGCGAGGGAATGAGCCGGGTCAGTACTGGCACGCGATCTCCCGTCCACGGGCGAGATCGTCATGGTTGTCGATCTCCACCCACTTGACGTCGCCGATCGGCGCCACGTCGATGCGGAAGCCGCGGTTCACGAGCTCCTGGTAGCCGTGCTCGTAGAACTGCTGCGGGTCGGTCTCCCACACGGTCTTCAGGGCGTCGGCCAGCTCGGGGGCGGCGTCGCCCTCGATGAGGGTGACGCCGATGTACTCGCCGGTGGCCTCGGCGGGATCCATCAGCTTGGTGATCTTCGTCATGCCCTTCTCGGGGTCGACGACGACCTTCATCTCCTCGTCGGCCAGGCTCTTCACCGTGTCCAGGGCGAGGATGATCTTCTTGCCGTCGCCGCGGGCGGCGAGCAGCGTCTTCTCGACGGAGACCGGGTGGACGGTGTCGCCGTTGGCGAGGATCACGCCGTCCTTGAGGGCGTCACGGCCGCACCACAGGGAGTAGGCGTTGTTCCACTCCTCGGCCTTGTCGTTGTCGATGAGCGTGAGCTTCAGGCCGTACTTCTGCTCCAGCGCTTCCTTGCGCTCGTAGACGGCCTCCTTGCGGTAGCCGACGATGATCGCGACCTCGGTCAGACCGATCTCGGCGAAGTTGCCGAGGGTCAGATCGAGAACCGTGGGTTCGCCCTCTATGCCCGCGGGCCCCACCGGCACCAGAGCCTTGGGAAGGCTGTCGGTGTAGGGGCGCAGACGCCGTCCGGCGCCGGCCGCCAGCACGAGGCCGATCATGCGGGTTCTCCTTCATCGTGTACGGCGGGCGCCCCGGAGGACACCCAGAAGCGGATGCTCTCGACGAGCACCACGAGGGCCACGGCCACGGCGAGGGCCGTGAGCGCGACCTTGAACTGCGAGGCGGTGAGCGCGGCGGCCAGGACGGTGACGAGCAGCGTCCGCCCTTCGTGCCCCCCGATGGAGCGCACCAGCCAGGCCGGGGGCGCTCCGGCGTTGCCGCGGATGCGGTACACCGTGTCGTAGTGATGGTAGGCGACAGCCGCCACCAGGCCGAAAGCCGCAGGAAGGGCTCCGTTCACCTCGGATTTGGCCGCGAGGATCAGGACGGTGCCGTATTCGGCGGCACGGAAGACGGGCGGGACGAGCCAGTCGAGGGCGCCCTTGAGGGGGCGGTACAGGGCCTGACCGGCGGTGATCGCGTAGACGACGGCACCCGCGACGGGTGCCCAGGTCGCCCCGGAGAACAGGGACACGGCGAGGACGGCCGTCCCGCCCAGCGCGACCAGCAGCGGGGCGCCGAGCACGGCACGCGTGACACGGGCCACGAAGGAGGCCAGGGGCCCGTTGTCCGCGAGGTCCACCAGCGCCTGCGCGGCCCGGGCCGTACGCCTGGCCTTCCGCGTCACCGACCGCAGGACCCGGCCCGCCGTCGTGTACGTCGCCGCGAAGGCGCAGCCGATGAGCAGCGCGTAGAAGGTGATCCGAGGAGTGGTGACCGCCGTCAGCACCGCGATCATCGCCCAGCGCTCGCCGATCGGCAGGACGATCATCCGGCGCACCCACACCGTCCAGCCGACGCTGTCGAGCTTGTCGGACAGGGCGGCGGTGGGGCTGGTGTTGGCGGTGGCGTCGTGGTTGGCCTCGTTGAAGGAGAAGTCCACGACGTGCCGGCAGGTCTGCAGGACCATCGCGCCGAGGGCGAGGGCCCAGACGTCGTCGCCGCCGCGGGCGGCGCCGAGGGCGAGGCCGGCGTAGTAGGCGTACTCCTTGGCCCGGTCGAAGGTGGCGTCGAGCCAGGCACCGAGCGTGGAGTACTGCAGGGAGTAGCGGGCGAGCTGGCCGTCGGTGCAGTCCAGCACGAACGAGAAGATCAGCAGGACGCCCGCCGCGATGAAGCCGCCCCGGGTGCCGGTGGCCGCGCAGCCCGCCGCGATGAGCGCGGTGATCAGGGAGGCGGTGGTGACCTGGTTCGGGGTCAGGCCACGGCGGGCGCACCAGCGGGCGATGTAGCGGGAGTACGGGCTGATGAAGAAGGTGGTGAAGAAGCCGTCGCGGGACTTCACCGCCGACTTCAGACGTACGGCCTCGTCGTCGACGGCGGCGACGGCCTGCCGTGCCTCGTTGCGGGCCTGGGGGTCGGCCGGGACGGTGGCGACCAGGCTGCCTAGCTCGGGGCGCTGGACGTCGGTGCCTTCGTCGTCGAGGGCGGCGACGATGCGGTCGGCGAGGCTGTCGACGGCCACCGCCGTCCCGCCGCCCGCGGAGTTCTCGCGGGCCATGGCGCGGGTCAGCGCCTGGCGGCCGGCCGGCTGGGCCGTCACGGCGCCCTGGACGGCGGCCAGCGGGAAGCGGGGGTCGGTCAGGCCGAGGCGCAGCGCGTGCAGGTGGCCGACGAAGCGGGCGTCGACGACGGCGACCCGCTGGTCACCGGGCACCTGGGCGAGGAGCGTCTCGGCGTCGGCCGGGTCGGCGGCGACCCGCACGTCGTAGCCGAGGGACCGCAGATCGCCCTCGATCGACGATCCGGGGACCGGCGGACCGGTCAGGATGGCGGTCGACAACCGAACTCACTCCCTGGGTACCGGCGTGTCCGGCCGGTCATGTGCATGTGTGGGGGCGCCCGTTACCGAGGGCCCGGGCGGCATGTCGGCAGAGGCTATCGGATTGACGCAAGCCGACGTTCACCACCCGTTTGGCGGAGCGATCAACGTGGTTTTCCCAGAGCATTGCCGCGATCATCATCGGGGATTTCGGGTCCTGCCTACAAACCCGTACTCACAGACGGGACATCAAGGACATTGGTTCCACCGCCTGTACCTCGGCATAGGGTGAACGACCATGACATGGCTGATCACCGGCGGAGCCGGCTACATAGGGGCACATGTGGCGCGGGCCATGACCGACGCCGGGGAGCGTGTCCTCGTACTGGACGACCTCTCGGCCGGACATCCCGCGCGGCTGCCTTCGGGCATCCCGCTCGTCGAGGGCTCGTCGCTGGACGGTGACCTGCTGAAGCGGGTGCTGGCCGAGCACGCGGTGACGGGTGTGGTGCATCTCGCCGCGCGCAAGCAGGTCGGGGAGTCCGTGGCGCAGCCGACGCGCTACTACCGGGAGAACGTGGGCGGTCTCACCACGCTCCTGGAGGCGGTCGCCGAGGCGGGGATCAAGCGGTTCGTGTTCTCGTCGTCCGCCGCCGTCTACGGCAACCCCGATGTGGATCTCATCACGGAGGACACCGAGTGCGCGCCGGTGAACCCGTACGGCGAGACCAAGCTCGCCGGTGAGTGGCTGGTGAGGGCGGCGGGCCGGGCGCACGGCATCGCGACCGTGTGCCTGCGTTATTTCAACGTCGCGGGCGCCGCCGCGCCCGAGCTGGCGGACACGGGCGTCTTCAACATCGTCCCCATGGTCTTCGACCGGCTCACCCGCGACGAGGCCCCGCGAATCTTCGGCGACGACTATCCGACGCCGGACGGCACCTGCATCCGCGACTACATCCATGTCGCGGACCTCGCCGAGGCGCACCTGGCGGCGGCACGGCGGCTCACCGCGGCGGACGCGAGCGGTGATCTGACGGTCAACATCGGTCGCGGCGAGGGCGTCTCCGTCCGCGAGCTGATCACCGTCATCGGCGAGGTCACCGGTGACCGGCGCCCCGCCGTCATCGAGGCCCGGCGCCCCGGGGACGCCCCGCGCGCGGTCGCCTCGGCCGCGCTGGCCGCCGAGGAGCTCGGCTGGACGGCTCGGCGCGGGGTACGCGAGATGGTGGAGTCGGCGTGGCAGGGGTGGCTGCTGCACCACGGCGGCTGATCAGCGGCCGATCATGCGCACAGCCCTGACCTGCGCATCGTTTCCGCAGGTCAGGGCACATGACAACGGTGTTCAGTGCCGCGTTGCCCGATACCCCCCGCCCGTAGTTCACTGTGATCCCGGACGGAAGTTCCGATCGTCGGACGGACCACAGAAGGGCGGCTTTCTCATGGGGGCTGGGCACGATCACGGGCACGCGCACTCGCACGCGCCCACGACCGGCACGGCGGCGGCCGCGTATCGCGGAAGGCTGCGCGTCGCCCTGTCGATCACGCTCGGCGTCATGGTGGTCGAGATCGTCGGCGGTGTGGCCGCGGACTCGCTCGCTCTGATCGCGGACGCGGCGCACATGGCGACGGACGCGCTCGGCCTGGGCATGGCCCTGCTCGCCATCCACTTCGCGAACCGGCCGCCGAGCACGACGCGCACCTTCGGCTACGCCCGCGCGGAGATCCTCGCCGCCCTCGCCAACTGCGTGCTGCTGCTCGGCGTCGGCGGCTACGTCCTGTACGAGGCGATCCAGCGGTTCTTCACGCCCGCGGACACCGAGGGCGGCCTGATGATCGTGTTCGGTGCGATCGGCCTGGTCGCGAACATGATCTCGCTGACGCTGCTGATGCGCGGCCAGAAGGAGAGCCTGAACGTGCGCGGCGCCTTCCTGGAGGTGGCCGCGGACGCGCTGGGCTCGCTGGCGGTGCTGATCTCGGCGGCGGTGATCCTGGCCACCGGCTGGCAGACCGCCGACCCGATCGCCTCGCTGGTCATCGGCCTGATGATCGTGCCGCGCACCTTCAAACTGCTGCGCGAGACCCTCGACGTGCTGCTGGAGTCGGCCCCCAAGAACGTCGACATGGCTCAGGTGCGGGCCCACATACTCGCCCTCGACGGCGTCGAGGACGTCCACGATCTGCACGCCTGGACGATCACGTCCGGCATGCCGGTGCTGTCGGCGCACGTGGTGGTGCGCTCCGACGTCCTGAACGCGATCGGCCACGAGAAGATGCTGCACGAGCTCCAGGGCTGTCTCGGCGACCACTTCGACGTGGAGCACTGCACCTTCCAGCTGGAGCCGGTCGGGCACGCGGAGCACGAGGCCCGGCTCTGCCACTGAAACAACCGTACGGTCCGCACTGAAACAACCGTACGGTCCGATAAAACGCCAGTACGGGTGGAATGCAGCGATCCGGTGGTCGGTTGCGTCCTCATGCTCACAGCGCCCCCGCCGACGGTTCCGTGCCCGCCGCGCCGGGCACGATCAACTGCCGGGAGTGCCGGATTCGTACGGCACACTTGGGGCGCAAGACCGATGCGAAGGATGGGTATGCCGATCACACCTGCGACCGCGACGCACAGTCCGTCGAACGGCGCCGCAGACGCGATTTTGCTGGAACTGGTCGACGAGAACGGTGTGACGATCGGCACCGCGGAGAAGCTCGCCGCCCATCAGCCGCCGGGGCAGCTGCACCGCGCCTTCTCCGTGTTCCTCTTCGACGAGCGCGGCCGGCTGCTGCTCCAGCAGCGGGCGCTCGGCAAGTACCACTCCCCCGGCGTCTGGTCCAACACCTGCTGCGGCCACCCCTACCCCGGCGAGGCGCCCTTCGCGGCCGCGGCCCGGCGCACGCACGAGGAACTCGGTGTCTCCCCGTCGCTGCTCGCGGAGGCGGGCACGGTCCGCTACAACCACCCGGACCCGGACTCGGGTCTGGTGGAGCAGGAGTACAACCACCTCTTCGTCGGCCTGGTGCAGTCCCCGCTGCGGCCGGACTCCGAGGAGGTCGGTGCGACCGCCTTCGTGACCTCCGCCGAGCTGACGGAGCGCCACGCGAAGGACACCTTCTCGTCCTGGTTCATGACGGTTCTCGACGCGGCCCGCCCCGCGATCAGGGAGCTGACGGGACCGTCGGCCGACTGGTGACGAGCCCTAGGGCACGCGCACGGGTTTGAGCGGGACGGCGGCCCAGATCACCTTGCCGCCGCTCGCCGTGTGCTCGACGTCGCACACGCCGCCCGCCTCGCGCGTGACCTCGCGCACCAGGAGCAGCCCGCGGCCGCCGGTCCGGCCGTGGTCCGCCTCCAGGGCTGTCGGGCGGTAGGGGTGGTTGTCCTCGACGGACACCCGCAGCCACTCGGCGCCGACGGCGACCTCCACGGCCAGCATCGGCGACAGCAGCGCCGCGTGCCGTACGGCGTTCGTGACCAGCTCCGAGACGATCAGCAGCACCCCCTGGACGAGGTCGTCCGAAACCGGCACGCCCTGGCGGTACAGCAGGTCCCGTACGGCGTGCCGCGCCTGCGGGACGGAGGCGTCGACGGCGGGAGCGGTGAACCGCCAGACGCCCTCGTACGGCAGTGGATTCGGCGGCCGCTGACCGACGGGCTCGGCCGCGCCGCCTGCTGGGCGTGGGCCGGACCCGCGCCCGTGGTTCTCCATCGTCCGGTCGCCACCCTCGCGCTCGATTGTCACCACACGTCGAGTGTTGGTAACGCGCAGGTCCGGACCGTAGAACTGAACACAAGTCAGCAGGTATCGAGCGTTTCTGATCGTTGGCGTATGACACCGTCAGATGTGGGACCGCTCCTGTCCCGCTCGTGCCGACTTGGCGAACTATTCGGGTTGTACGGGTTTGGCGGGCACCCTTCTTGATCGGCCGTTCGGTGCGGGCGTATAGCATCCGGGCCATGGAGCCCCAGCTGCTGCACAGCGTCGCCGACTCGGTCGCCACCGTCGTCATCCACCATCCGGCCAAGCGCAACGCGATGACGGCCGCGATGTGGCGGGCGCTGCCGCCGCTGCTCGGCACACTGGCCGCGGATCCGGCCGTGCGGGCGCTGGTGCTGACCGGTGAGGGCGGGACGTTCTGTGCGGGCGCCGACATCTCGACGCTCCAGGGGTCATCTCAGGAGGCGCAGGGGCTGGCGGTGGCCGCCGAGGAGGCGCTGGCCGCCTTCCCCAAGCCGACGCTGGCGGCGATCCGGGGGCACTGTGTGGGTGGCGGGTCGCAGCTGGCGGCGGCGTGTGATCTGCGGTTCGCCGAGGAGGGGTCGCTGTTCGGGGTGACGCCGGCGAAGCTCGGGATCGTGTATCCGGCGTCGTCCACGCGGCGGTTGGTGTCACTGGTGGGACCGGCGACCACCAAGTACCTGTTGTTCTCGGGCGAGTTGATCGGCGCGGAGCGTGCGCTGCGTACGGGTCTGGTGGACGAGGTGCTGCCGGAGGGCGAACTCGGCAAGCGGGTCGTGGAGTTCACCCGGATCCTGGCGTCGCGCTCGCAGCTGACGCAGGCCGCGGCGAAGGAGTTCGCGGACGGGCGTGCGGACCGGGACGCGCACTGGAGCGAGCAGGCGCGCGGCAGCGGCGACGCCGCGGAGGGGGTCGCCGCGTTCCTGGAGCGCCGTCAGCCGCGGTTCACGTGGTCGGTTCCTGGCCGAGGATGAACCGGCTCCTCGACCGGAGCAGCTCGACGACGTCCGCGGGCGCCTTGTGCGGTGCCCCGGCGTCGTAGGGCGGCTGCGGGTCGTACTCGATCCCCAGCTGTACGGCCTGGGCGACGAAGTCGCCGGCGAGGTGGCCGAGCAGGGCGAGCCCCATGTCGATGCCAGAGGACACCCCGGCCGCGGTGACGTACTTGCCGTCGGTCACCACCCGCTCCCCCGTCGGTTCGACGCCGAACTTCCGCAGCTCGTCCAGGGCCAGCCAGTGCGAGGTCGCACGGCGCCCTTCGAGGAGGCCCGCGGCGGCGAGCAGCAGGGAGCCGGTGCACACGGACGTCGTCCAGGTGCTGGTGGCGTCGGCGGTGCGGATCCAGTCGAGGAGGACCTTGTTCTCCATCTGCAGGATCTGCCCGGGACCGCCGGGGACGACCACCACGTCGGGGTTCGGCACCTCGGCCAGGGTCTTGTCGGCGATCAACGTGAGATTCCCGCTGTCGCTGCGGACGGGTCCGCTCTCCTCGGCGACGAAGACGAGCTCGCAGTCCGGCAGCCGGCCGAGGGTCTCGTACGGTCCGACGGCGTCGAGGGCGGTGAATCGGTCGTAGAGGACGATCGCGAACTGCATCGTGGGCCCTTCAGTGCGTAGGGATCGGGTGGAAGCGGCGGCGGTACTCGGAGGGGGCCGCGCCGAGGGTCCTGACGAAGGCACGGCGCATCGCCTCCGGGGTGCCGTAGCCGCTGGTGCGGGAGATCTCCTCGATGCCGTCGGCGGTGTCCTCCAGGAGCCGGCGGGCGTGTTCGAGGCGGACGCGGTCGACGTAGCGGCCCGGGGTCATCCCGGTCTCGCTCTGGAAGGCGCGGGCGAAGTGGCGGGGCGAGAGGCGGGCCCGGGCGGCCAGCGCCTCCACCGACAGGTCCTCGCCGGGGTGCTCGGTGATCCACTGCTGGACCTCGCGCAGCGGCTCGCGCCGGGCGGTCTGGGCGGCGAGCTGGGCGCTGAACTGGGCCTGGTTCCCGGGCCGCCGGAGGAAGACGACCAGGTGCCGGGCGATGGCGAGGGCCGCGTCCCGGCCGAGGTCCTCCTCCACCAGGGCGAGGGCGAGGTCGATGCCCGAGGTGACGCCGGCGGATGTCGAGACGTGTCCGTCGCGCACGTAGATCGGGTCGGGGTCGACCTCGACGGCCGGGTGGTCGCGGGCGAGCTTGGCGCAGTACGCCCAGTGGGTGGTGGCGCGGCGACCGTCCAGGAGGCCCGCCTGGGCGAGCCGGATCGCGCCGGTGCACACCGAGACCAGCCGCTCGGCCCGCGGTCCGTGCTCGCGCAGCCAATCGGTCAGCCGGGTGTCCGGACTCCGGGTGCCCTGGCCGCCCGGGACCAGCAGGGTGTGCGGCTCCTCGCTGTCCGCGAGCGATTCGTCCGGTACGACGGTCAGGCCGCTGGAGGTGCGCACGGGGGCGCCGTCCAGCGAGGCCGTACGGATGCGGTACGTGCCCGGGGTGTGCTGCTCGGCCCCCGCGAAGACCTCCAGCGGGCCGGTGACGTCGAGGCTCTGCACACCGTCGAACAGGACGAAAAGAACGGTTCGCTGCGCCATGTGGTCGATTCTTCGGCACCCCGAGGACGGCCGCAATGACGAGATCCCCACCTTTTCTGCCATGCTCCAGGCGCACACACGGGACGTACCAAGCGGTTGGTAACCTCCGGGCCATGACTACTGACGCCCTTGAGCGCCGTGCCGGTCGCCGCTGCCACCACGTGCTCAACTCCCTGCACGCGACGTCCTACTTCGCCCCCGAACTGGGCAAGGAACTGGCCGCTCTCGGGATCACGCATCCCAGGGCCGTCAACTTCGCGGTACGGGCCGCCGCGCTGGGTCCGGTCGGTGCGGGCGCGGTGACGGCGACGTTCTACAACTACAAGCACGAGCTGGTCGCCCGGCACGTACCGGCGGTCTGGGCGCTCGCCTCGCCCGAGGACGTGCTGGCGGCACGCGCGCGTGCGGTCGACTCGCTGCTGCGGCGGCTGCTCGGCGAGGAGGCGGTGGCGTCCGCGGAGATGGCACAGGCCGCGCGGCTCGCGCTCCGGGCGACCGAGGCCTGTTCGCGCAGTGCACGGCCGCTGTACTCGGCGCACGCGGATCTGGCGGTCCCCGAGGAGCCGCACCTGGCCTACTTCCACGCCACCACGCTGCTGCGCGAGCACCGGGGTGACGGGCACCTCGCCGTCCTGATGTCCGCGGGGCTCGACGGGCTGGAGGCGGTGGTGACCCACACCGCGACCGGCAAGGGCATGACGCCGAAGTGGGTGTTCTCCAGCCGTGGCTGGACCCAGGAGGACTGGGACGCGGCCTCCGACCGGCTGCGCGAGCGAGGTCTGCTGGACGACTCGGGCGAGCTCACACCCAAGGGCGTCGCCCTGCGCGAGGAGATCGAGTCCGAGACGGACCGCCTGGACCGGGCACCGTACGAGCACCTCGGCGCGGAGGGGGTCGCACGGCTGACGGAACTCGGTGCGGGATTCGCGCGGGCCGCGGTGGCGGCGGGGGCGTTTCCGGCGGATCTGCTCGGCAAGGGCTGAGGCCTCCCGGGAGGCAGAGGCTCGGACGGCCCCCTTGATCGGGCCCGCGCCGCATGGCGGGCCCGAGCCGCGGTACCCGGTCCCCGGCCGGCCGTCGTGGCCGCAGAGGAAAGGGGAAACAAGTGTTCCGTGCAATCGCAGACGTGTTGCGGCAGATCGGTGGTGCGATCGCCACGGTCGTGACGCTGCCGTTCCGGGCCCTGGCCCGGCTCTTCGGCGGCGCCTCCAGCAGTACGCGAAGCCGCAGGGCCTGATTCCGCCCCGCCACGACCGGCCGGGTTGCCGCCCTGATCCCCGGTTGTCGGTGCCACCTGCCACAATTGCCGCGCAACCTCAGTGAGAAGGCGGGACGGGATCGTGACGACACCCCTCGTAGGGTCCATCGAAGGCAGGATCGCCGCGGAGCTCGGCGTACGAGAGCGGCAGGTGAAGGCTGCCGTGGAGCTGCTCGACGGCGGTTCGACGGTGCCCTTCATCGCCCGCTACCGCAAGGAAGCGACCGAGATGCTCGACGACGCGCAGCTGCGCACGATCGAGGAGCGGCTGCGCTATCTGCGGGAGCTGGAGGAGCGGCGGACGGCGATCCTCGAGTCGGTGCGCGAGCAGGGCAAGCTGACCGAGGAGTTGGAGGCCCGGATCCGCGGCGCCGAGACCAAGGCGCGGCTCGAGGACATCTATCTGCCGTACAAGCCCAAGCGCAGGACCAAGGCGCAGATCGCGCGTGAGGCCGGGCTGGAGCCCCTCGCCGACGGCCTGCTCGGCGACCCGACCGTCGAGCCGCTGGCCGCTGCCGCCGCGTTCGTCGACGCCGACAAGGGCGTGGCCGATCCGCAGGCCGCGCTGGACGGCGCCCGGGCGATCCTCACGGAGCGGTTCTCGGAGGACGCCGACCTGATCGGCGAGGTGCGCGAGCGCATGTGGGTGCGTGGGCGACTGGCCGCCAAGGTGCGCGACGGCAAGGAGGAGGCGGGCGCGAAGTTCGCCGACTACTTCGACTTCGCCGAGCCGTTCACCGAGCTGCCCTCGCACCGCGTCCTGGCGATGCTGCGCGGCGAGAAGGAGGAGGTCCTCGACCTCGTCCTGGAGCCGGAGGAGCCCACGGACGGTCCTTCGTCGTACGAGGGGATCGTCGCCGCGAAGTTCGCGATCGCCGACCGCGGCCGCCCCGCCGACAAGTGGCTCAAGGACACGGTCCGTTGGGCCTGGCGCACCCGGATCCTCGTCCACCTCGGCATCGACCTGCGGCTGCGGCTGCGGACGGCCGCCGAGGACGAGGCGGTCAACGTCTTCGCGGCGAACCTGCGGGATCTGCTGCTCGCCGCCCCCGCCGGCACGCGCGCGACGCTGGGGCTGGACCCCGGCTTCCGTACCGGTGTGAAGGTCGCCGTCGTCGACGCCACCGGCAAGGTCGTCGCGACGGACGTCATCTACCCGCACGTCCCGGCGAACAAGTGGGACGAGGCGATCACCAAGCTCGCGCGGCTGGCCAAGGAGCACGCGGTCGAGCTGGTCGCGATCGGCAACGGCACGGCGTCCCGTGAGACCGACAAGCTCGCCGGTGAACTCATCACCAAGCACCCCGAGTTGAAGCTCACCAAGGTGATGGTGTCCGAGGCGGGCGCCTCGGTGTACTCGGCCTCGGCGTTCGCCTCGCAGGAGCTGCCCGACATGGACGTGTCGCTGCGCGGCGCGGTGTCGATCGCCCGCCGTCTGCAGGACCCGCTGGCCGAGCTGGTGAAGATCGACCCGAAGTCGATCGGTGTCGGCCAGTACCAGCACGACCTGTCCGAGGTGAAGCTGTCGCGCTCGCTGGACGCGGTGGTGGAGGACTGTGTGAACGGCGTGGGCGTGGACGTCAACACGGCGTCGGCACCGCTGCTCGCCCGGGTCTCCGGCATCACCTCGGGGCTGGCGGAGAACATCGTGGCGCACCGGGACGCGAACGGCCCCTTCAAGTCGCGCACCCAGCTGAAGGGCGTGGCGCGGCTGGGCCCGAAGGCGTACGAGCAGTGCGCGGGCTTCCTGCGCATCCGCGGCGGCGACGACCCGCTGGACTCCTCCAGCGTCCACCCCGAGGCGTACCCGGTCGTCCGGCGCATGGTGAAGACCTCCGGCCAGGAGGTGGCCTCGCTCATCGGCAACACGGGCGTGCTGCGGTCGCTGAAGCCGAACGACTTCGTGGACGAGACCTTCGGTCTGCCGACCGTGACGGACATCCTCAAGGAGCTGGAGAAGCCCGGGCGCGACCCGCGGCCCGCCTTCAAGACGGCCACCTTCAAGGAGGGCGTCGAGAAGATCTCCGACCTGGCGTCCGGGATGGTCCTGGAGGGCGTCGTGACGAACGTGGCGGCCTTCGGGGCGTTCATCGACATCGGTGTCCACCAGGACGGTCTGGCGCACGTCTCCGCGCTGTCGAAGACGTTCGTCAAGGACCCCCGTGACGTGGTGAAGCCCGGCGACATCGTCAAGGTCAAGGTCCTCGAGGTCGACATCCCGCGCAAGCGGATCTCCCTGACGCTGCGGCTCGACGACGAGGCGGCTGCCCAGGGGCAGCAGGGCGGGGGCGGCGGTGAGCGCCGGCAGCGGGGCGGGCGGCCGCCGCAGCAGCGACAGGGGCGCGGCGGCGGTGGCGGCGGCTCACGTCAGGCGCCGGCTCCGGCCAACAGCGCGATGGCCGACGCGCTGCGCCGCGCGGGTCTGGTCGACAAGAAGCAGGGCAAGCGCTGATCCACGACACGGGCCCGGGCTCTCCGGTGGCGCATGGAGGGTCCGGGCGGCTCTCCGGAGGGCACGGAGACTCCGGGCCGGGTCGCCCATAGGCTGACGACATGCCGACGTCGCGTGTCATCACCTGGGAAGTGTCGGAGAGCAAGGGCGTCGAGACCGCATGGATCGAGCTCGGCGGCGACGCCCTGCGGGCCCGCGGCCGAGCGGTCGCCACGGTTCCGCAGCCGTACTGGATCTCGTACGAACTCGACACGGCCGACGGGTTCGTGACGCGTCGGCTGTATGTCACCGCCGAGTCGGCGCAGGGCGTGCGCACGCTCGATCTACGGCATGACGGAGCGGGCCGCTGGACTGCGAACGGTGCGCGTCTGCCCGAGGTCGACGGCGCCCTCGACTGCGACCTCGGGCTGTGCCCGCTCACCAACACGATGCCGGTGCTGCGGCACGGGCTTCATCTGGCGTCCGGGGAACTGGAGTTCCTGATGGCGTGGGTGTCGGTGCCGGAACTGACCGTCCTCCCCTCGCGGCAGACTTACCAGCATCTGGGGCGGGGCCGGGCTCGCTTCGTCTCCGGTGACTTCCACAGCGACATCGCGTTCGACGACGACGGCTTCGTCGTCGATTACCCGGGCCTGGCCGCGCGGTTCGGCTGAGCCGCCGGGCGCGGGCCGTTGGGCCATGTGCAGTACCACGAGCGGCCGCCCGGCTCCGGGCGGGCAAAGCTGGACGCCCGATCCGCGTGCCCACCGCCGCTCAGGAGTGCCGATGCCCACCCCACCCCGCCGCCGTACCCCGTTCGGGCCCCGTCTCGGGGCGGTCTCCGTCTTCGCCGCCTGCCTGGCCCTGCTGTCCCCGGCGGGCGCGGAAGCCGCCGCGCGGCCCGGACCGCACCCCTACCCCGCGCTCCAGCAGCAGCTGGAGGGGCTGGTCCGCGCGCCGGGCGGCCCGCCCGGCGTCATCGCTGTCCTCCGCGACGGCAGGGGCAGCCGGGTCATGCGGGCCGGTGTCGCGGACCTGGAGACCGGCCGAAGGCCCGACCCGCACGACCACATGCGGATCGCCAGTGCGGCCAAGGCATTCAGCGGGGCGGTGGCGCTGTCCCTCGTCGACCGGCGCTATCTGCGTCTCGACGACACCCTGCGCGAGCGGCTGCCCCGGCTGCCGCGGGCCTGGGGCTCCGTGACGCTGCGCCAGCTGTTGAACCACACCAGCGGCCTGCCCGACTTCGCGCAGGCCCCGGCGTTCGTGGCGACCCTCGGCGCAGACCCCCGGCACCGCTTCGACTCCCGCAGGCTGCTCGACTACGTCGCCGACCAACCCCTGCGGTTCCGGCCCGGCTCCCGGTACCAGTACTCCAACTCCGACAACATCGCCGTCGCCCTGATGGCGGAGGCGGCGACCGGCGTCCGGTACGAGCGGCTGCTGGAGGCACTGGTGTACCGGCCGCTGGGCCTGCGCCACACGAGCCTGCCGCAGGGCTACCGGATGCCGAGGCCCTATCTGCACGGCTACGACGTGAGCCCGCCCTCGCCTCCGGAGGACGTCAGCGAGGTGCTCAGCATGTCCGGTGTCTGGGCGTCGGGCGGCATCGTGTCGACGCCCGTCGACATGACCCGGTTCGTCCGCGGCTACGCCGGCGGCCGGCTGTACGGCCCCGACGTCGTACGGGAGCAGCGGCGCTGGATTCCCGGGGCGGCGTCCGAGCCCGCCGGGCCGGGGCGCAACGACGGGGGACTCGCCCTCTTCCGGTACACGACCCGGTGTGGGGTGGTGCTGGGGCACACCGGCAACACCCTCGGCTACACGCAGCTGATCGCCGCCACACCGGACGGGCGCCGGTCGTTGACCTTCTCCGTCACCACCCAGATCAACCAGGCCATGAAGCCCGATCTGCTGCAAGAACTGCGCGCCGTGCAGGAGAACTTCGTCTGCGCGCTGCTGCGGTGACCGGAGGGAAGGGGTTGACGGGGGGGGAAGGGGTTGACGGGGGGGGAAGGGGCTGACGGAGGGAAGGGGCTGACCCACACGCCCTAGTGCCGCATCAGGCAACGTCTGCCCCTCTACTGCCGTGCGTATCAGTACAATGACGGACTGTCATGACGTGACGTCATCACGGGGGTATCTAGTGAGCACTGATTCCAACGGGCCGTCGACAGCCGGTACGGGAGCGTCTGGGACCACGGACGGGGGAGAGCCTGGGACCACGGACGGGGGAGAGCCTGGGACCACGGATGGTACGGGAGAGTCTGGGACCACGGATGCGCGAGAACCGCGCCAGCCCAGATGGGCGTGGTGGGTCGTCGGCATCGCCGTTCCGGTCCTGGGCATCCTCGTGACGGTGCTCGTCAGCCAGCCCTCGCCCTCGTCACCATCGACAGACCAGAACTCCCCAGCGACGTCGGCCCCGACGGACAGGACACCTTCGGCGACCCCGACTGCACAGGACAGCCATGGCACCGCCCCGGCGAAACCCGTACCCGTACGGTTCGGTCCGGACGACGTCAACATGGAATTCCTAGACGACCAGTCGGTCGCCGAGCTTTTCTACCCGGACTTCGACTCGACGCCGCCTCTCATCCTGGAAAGCGAGACCAAAAGCAGCGATTTCTATTTCTCCCGGTCCATCGCCGAGGAAGGAATCGCCTTTCAAACGCCCGGAAATGGGATCGCGCCGCTGCCGCTGGACGAGACCGCCCCGAGCGAGGAGGAATGCCGGGCTCACCTCGCAGAGAACGCGGTGGACGGCGTCGGCGGCGTCGGCCCCCTTGAGCAAGGCGAGGGTTTCTGCGCCAAGACGACAGCAGGACGAACGGTGCACATCCGCGTGATCGACTCACCCTCCGGCCTGGGCACGCTCCGGCTCAAAGTGACCGTCTGGGAGCTTCCCAGCTAGGCCGTATCAGGCAACGTTCGCCCTGTCGACGACGGCGCGTAGGCGCCGGTCGTCGGCATGGCGGTTTCGCCAGATGATGTAGCGGCGGATCATGCTGCCCTGTTCCTTGTGGGTGGCGTGGTCGGTGCCGTCGAGGGTGAAGTAGCGCAGGGCGGTGAACTGGGCCTCGATGCGGTTGAGCCAGGAGCTGTTGGTCGGGGTGTAGGCGATCTCGACGTTGTTCGCGGCTGCCCAGGTGCCGACCCGCCGGCATTTCTTCGTGGTCAGGTGCGGGGAGAAGTTGTCGCAGACGATCGCGATGCGGGTCTCGGGCGGGTAGAGGGTGCGCAGGTAGCGGCAGAACTCCAGGAACTGCGTCCGCCGCTTGACCGGCTTGATGTGGCCGTAGAGCTTGTTCTTGGCGAGGCCCAGGGCGGCGAACAGGTGCCGTACTCCGCCGTAGCGGTTGTAGGTGGCGCGGCGCCTGCGGCGGGGTTCGCGGTCGGGGTCCTTGTGCCTGCCGCTGCGCTCGGCCCACTGTCGGCCGGGGTGGGGCATCAGGTTGAGCGGCCCGAACTCGTCCATGCAGAAGACCACTTCAGGTTCGCCGTCCTCGGGTATGACCTCGCCGTCGGCGATTGCGTAGAGGTGCTCGACCCGGGCCTTCTTGGCGGCGTAGTCGGGGTCGCTGGAGGTTTTCCAGGTCTTCAGGCGTTGAAAGGAGACGCCTTCCTCGCGGAGCAGGATGCGCAGGCCCTCGTGGCTGATGTCGTCGACCACCCCCTCGGCGACCAGGAAGTCCGCCAGCTTGGTCAGACTCCAGGTGGAAAACGGCAGGCCGTGCTCGGTGGGCCGGGACTTGGCGGTTTTCTTGATCTCGCGGCGCTCGGGCAGCGTGAAGGTCTTCGGCCGGCCGCCCTTGTACTTGGGATAGAGGGAGTCGAAGCTGTCGGTGTTGAAGTTGTGGATCACATCGCGGACCCGGTCCTCGCTGGTGAACGACACTTCGGCGATCTTCGCCACGGACATGCCCTGCGCGGACAGCAGGACCATCTGGGCCCGCCGCCAGGTCACCACCGACCCGGTGCCCCTGCGGATGATCCGAAGCAGCCGCCGGCCCTCGTCATCGTCGATCTCCCGGACCTGTACTCGTTCTGCCACGGGAACAGCATGGCGTGTCCGCGCCGTCCGGACCGACACCCGGACGGCGCGTCACAACAGGGCGAACGTTGCCTGATGCGGCACTAGCGTTCGGTCACCTTGCCGTCGGCGACCTCCAGGCGGCGGGTGACGTGGACCGCGTCGAGCATGCGCCGGTCGTGGGTGACCAGAAGCAGCGTGCCCTCGTAGGCGTCCAGGGCCGATTCCAGTTGCTCGATGGCCGGCAGGTCGAGGTGGTTCGTGGGCTCGTCCAGGACCAGGAGGTTGACGCCCTTGCCCTGGAGGAGGGCGAGGGCCGCGCGGGTGCGTTCGCCCGGGGAGAGGGTGGCCGCCGAGCGCAGGACGTGGTCCGCCTTCAGACCGAACTTGGCCAGGAGGGTGCGGACTTCCGCCGGTTCCGTGTCGGGGACCGCCGTGCAGAAGGCGTCCAGCAGTGACTCCTCGCCGTGGAAGAGCTTGCGGGCCTGGTCGACCTCGCCGATCAGGACGCCGGAGCCGAGCGTCGCCTGTCCCGCGGTCAGCGGGACGCGGCCCAGCAGGGCGCCCAGCAGCGTCGACTTGCCAGCGCCGTTGGCACCCGTGACCGCCACCCGGTCGGCCCAGTCGATCTGCAGGGACACCGGGCCCAGGGTGAAGTCGCCGCGTCGTACCTCGGCGTCCCGCAGGGTCGCGACGACCGCGCCGGAGCGCGGGGCCGAGGCGATCTCCATGCGCAGTTCCCACTCCTTGCGCGGCTCCTCCACGACGTCCAGGCGCTCGATCATGCGCTGGGTCTGGCGGGCCTTGGCGGCCTGCTTCTCGCTGGCCTCGCTGCGGAACTTGCGGCCGATCTTGTCGTTGTCGTTGCTCGCCTTGCGGCGTGCGTTCTTGACGCCCTTGTCCATCCAGGAGCGCTGCATCTGCGCCCGGTCCTGGAGGGCGGCGCGCTTGTCGGCGTACTCCTCGTAGTCGTCGCGGGCGTGCCGACGGGACACCTCGCGCTCCTCCAGGTAGGCCTCGTAGCCGCCGCCGTAGAGGTTGATCTGCCGCTGGGCGAGGTCGAGTTCGAGGACCTTGGTGACGGTGCGGGTGAGGAACTCGCGGTCATGGCTGACGACCACTGTGCCGGCGCGCAGGCCGCCGACGAAGCGTTCCAGGCGCTCCAGGCCGTCGAGGTCGAGGTCGTTCGTCGGCTCGTCGAGGAGGAAGATGTCGTAGCGCGACAGCAGCAGCGAGGCCAGTCCGGCGCGCGCCGCCTGGCCGCCCGACAGGGACGTCATGGGCTGGTCCAGGTCCACCGCCAGGCCCAGCGAGTCGGCGACCTCCTCCGCCCGCTCGTCGAGGTCGGCTCCGCCCAGTCCCAGCCAGCGCTCCAGGCTCGTCGCGTAGGCGTCGTCCGCGCCAGGGGCTTCGTCGACCAGGGCCTGCGTCGCCTCGTCCATCACCCGCTGGGCCTCGGCGACCCCGGTACGCCGGGCAAGGAACTCCCGTACGGTCTCGCCCGGGCGCCGCTCCGGCTCCTGCGGGAGGTGACCGACGGTCGCGGTCGGCGGGGACAGCCGCAGCTCACCGTCCTCCGGCGCGGTCAGCCCGGCAAGCAGGCGCAGCAGCGTGGACTTGCCCGCGCCGTTGGCCCCGACCAGGCCGATCACGTCTCCGGGCGCGACGACGAGGTCGAGCCCGCTGAACAGGGCGCGGTCGCCGTGGCCTGCGGCGAGGTTCTTGGCGACGAGGGTTGCGGTCACAGGGAGCGATCCTAATGGCCACGCCGCCTTGGACGCGTCGATATTCCGGGGCACAAGATCACCGGGCGCTTGGCGCCCCGTAAGGGGCGCGGGGAACTGCGCGACCAGCCAGAACGGGCCCGCAGACAACCGACGGCATGAAGCGGCACCCACCTCATCGCGGCACCTAGCTGAGCGCGACCGCCTCCACCAGCACACTCCCCGACGTCCGCGCCACCACGAACGACTCCCCCTTGACCGCCTTCGCGTCCAGCGCGATGCGATGGCGGCCCGGTTCCAGGATGCCGTCGAAGACCTCGTGGGTGTGGGTGCGGTACAGGCGGTCGAGGCGGTACGCGGTGAGGCGGACCCGGCAGGGGGAGGTGACCTCGACGCCCGCCTCGCCGTCGGCGGCCACCAGGCGGGTCAGGCGGCGCTGTTCGGCAGGGCTGCGGTCCAGGGCGTGTTCGATCTGCGCGACCAGCAACGGCACGATCGGTGCGAGCCCGTCGACGTAGGTCACGTCGACTCCGGCGTCCGCGAAGGCGCGGCGCACGGCGGTGCGCTGCTCCTGTCCGATCGCCCGTCCGAAGGCGACGGCGCCGTAGGCGCGCAGTTCGTCGGCGGGGACGCCGCCCACGTCATGGGTGATGTCGGCGCCGATGCCGATGGTGCGCAGGGCGGCGGCGAGCTTGGCCAGGAGGGCGACGCGGGCGCCGATGAGGAGCACCCGGCGGCGTGGTGCCCCGGAGTCGCCGGCGAGCAGGGAGTCGAGCGCCGTGCGGTATTCGGCGCCGTGGAAGCGGAAGGGCCCGATGCCGTGGTAGCCGTTGAGCTCCAGGTCGGCGTGTTCGTCGGTCTGCCAGGCGAAGTCCCGCCAGATGTAGTCGTCACCGTCCTTGTCGATGAGCGCGGTGACGGCACCACAGGCGAGGTCCTCGCAGTCCGGGCAGCCGTAGATGACGTACCGGCCGCCTGGAAGCGGGGCCTCCGCCTCCAGGAGCAGGCTGCGGACCTGGGCGGTGAAGATGGCGGGCGGGACGTCGGAGGCGAGCGGGGAGACGGCGTCGAGGTCGGAGAGCTGGAACAGCAGCGGGCGTCCGTCGACGATGAAGTCCACGAAGTCCCGGTGCACCTGGTAGTCACCGTTGGCGAGGACTCCACCGGCACGCATCGCCGGTGCCAGGCCGAAGGTCGCGTACTCGGCAGACATGCTGTGAGTATCCCCAGGACCGGACCGATATGAGCACGGCATGACATATTCCGCTAACGTCCCAGCATGGGGAGCGAACAGGTGGACGATGTCGTGGTGGTCGGCGGCGGTGTCATCGGGCTGACTACGGCCCTCGTGCTGGCCGAACGTGGTGCGCGCGTGCGGGTGTGGACGCGGGATCCCGTCGAGGGGACCACCTCGGCGGTTGCGGGGGCGCTTTGGTGGCCGTACCGGATCGAGCCGCTCGCGCTGGCGCGGGCGTGGGCCTTGCGCTCCCTGGATGTCTACGAGGAGCTGGCGGAGCGCAGCGAGCCGACCGGCGTACGCATGGTCGAAGGCGTACTGGGCGGGGCGAGCCTGGACGAGGCGGACGCGTGGGCCACGGCCCGGCTGCCGGGGCTGCGCGCGACGACGGCCGAGGAGTACGCCGGTTCGGGGCTGTGGGCGCGGCTGCCGGTGATCGACATGGCGACGTTTCTGCCGTGGCTGCGGGACCGGTTCCTCGATGCGAGCGGTGTGATCGAGACGCGGTCGGTGTCCGGCTTCGGGGAGGTCGAGGCGCCTGTCGTGGTCAACTGCACGGGGCTCGGCGCCCGCGAGCTGGTGCCGGACGCGTCCGTGCGCCCCGTGCGGGGGCAGCTGGTCGTCGTGGAGAACCCCGGCATCCGCACCTGGCTGACCTCGACCGACGCCGACGGGGAGATGGCGTACTACTTCCCGCAGCCCGGGCGGCTGCTCCTGGGCGGTACCGCGGTCGAGGACGACTGGTCGCCGGAGCCGGATCCGGGGGTGGCCGAGGCGATCGTACGGCGGTGTGCGGCGCTGCGGCCGGAGATCGCGGGGGCGCGGGTGCTGGCGCACCGGGTGGGGCTGCGGCCGGGGCGGGACGCCGTACGGCTGGAGCGTGAAGCACTGCCGGGCGGACGGGTGTTGGTGCACAACTACGGGCACGGCGGGGCGGGTGTGACCGTGGCGTGGGGGTGTGCGGAGGAGGCGGCCGGGCTCGCCTCCTCCTGAGTGCACACCGTTCACGGGCTCTCAGCCGTGGTCGTGGCCCAGCGGGTCGCCCTCCGCTTCGGTGCCGGGGCCCGGCCCGACCTTGATCTCGAAGTCGCCGTCGTACCTCTTGTGGCCCTCGATCACGGCGAGCTCGACGGCCTCGGAGCCCATCTCGCCGCGCACGATGACCGGGTCCCGGCGCAGATCGCGCATGAGGGCGACGCACATGCCGATCATCACCAGGACGAAGGGCGCGGCGGCCAGGATCGTGAGGTTCTGCAGGCCGGTGAGCGCGTCGCCCTGACCGCTGCCGACGAGCAGCATGATGGCGGCGACGGCCCCGGTCACCACGCCCCAGAACACGACCACGAAGCGGCCGGGTTCGAGGGCGCCCTTCTGGGAGAGCGTGCCCATCACGATGGAGGCGGCGTCGGCTCCCGAGACGAAGAAGATGCCGACCAGGATCATCACGAGCAGGCTGGTGGCGGTCGCGATGGGGAACTCCTGCAGGACGCCGAAGAGTTGACCCTCAGGGGTGTCCTCGCCGCCGAGCGCGCCGCCCTCCTTCAGCTTCATCGCCGTGCCGCCGAAGATCGCGAACCAGACGAGGCTGACGGTGCTGGGCACGAGGATGACGCCGCCGACGAACTGCCGGATGGTGCGGCCCCGGCTGATGCGGGCGATGAACATGCCGACGAAGGGCGTCCAGGAGATCCACCAGGCCCAGTAGAAGACGGTCCAGCTGCCGAGCCAGTCCGCGACGCCCTCGCCGCCGCTGGCCTCGGTACGGCCGGCGAGCTGGGGCAGGTCGCCGAGATAGGCGAAGATCGAGGTGGGCAGCAGGTCGAGCACGATGATCGTGGGGCCCGCGAGGAACACGAAGACCGCGAGGACCAGGGCGAGCACCATGTTGGTGTTGGACAGCCACTGGATGCCCCGCTCGATGCCGGAGACGGCCGAGAGAACGAAGGCCAGGGTCAGCACGGCGATGATCGTGACGAGCAGGCCGGTGCTGACGTCGTCCATCCAGTCCAGCTCCTGGAAACCGGAGCCGATCTGGAGCGCGCCCAGGCCCAGGGAGGCCGCGGAGCCGAAGACGGTGGCGATGATCGCGAGGATGTCGATCACCCGGCCCGCGGTGCCGTTCGCGTGCTTCTCTCCGATCAGAGGGGTGAAGACCGCGCTGATGGTCTGGCGCCGGCGCTTGCGAAAGGTGCTGTAGGCGATGCCGAGGCCGACCACCGCGTAGATCGCCCAGGGGTGCAGCGTCCAGTGGAAGAGGGTGGTGGCCATCGCCGTCTCCATGCGTTCGCCGGAGTTGGCGGGGTCCGTGCCCGGAGGCGGGGTCGTGTAGTGCGAGAGCGGCTCGCTGACGCCGTAGAACATCAGGCCGATGCCCATGCCGGCGCTGAACATCATCGCGACCCAGGACACGGTCTTGAACTCGGGTTCCTCGCCCTCGGCGCCCAGGTGGATGCGGCCGTAGCGGCTGATCGCGAGCCACAGCGCGAAGACCACGAAGCACGATGCGGCGAGCATGAAGGCCCAGCCGCCGTTGTGGATCAGGCCGTCGAGCATCTTCGTGGACACGCTCTCCAGCGAGTCCGCGGCCGCCCAGCCCCAGATCACGAAGGCCACGGTGATGGCGGCGGTGACGCCGAACACCACGCGGTCCGTGGTCGGGTGGCCGGAAACGTCCGGAGGACCTTCCCGGCCACCCCGCTTCTTGAGATCTTCAGTCATCTGCGGCACCTTCCCCTGGAAACAGTGGATACGCCGGTTCCACATCGTCTCCCAGGACCTACCACAGAACCCGTCGATCGCAGCCGTTTCAGCAGTCGGTGTCAGGCTCACCGGCTGTGAGGTGATACGGGGCACGCTCGTCGAGGAGCAACGGGACGAGGGCGCGCAGGGACTGGCGGAGCGGGACCAGGGCGCCCGTGTCGGTCGGCCTCGACTTCACTCCGTGCAGGGCCAGTTCGTCCTTGACCTGCGTGTACTGGTCGGTGGTGAGCCGGTATCCGCAGGGCGGGTCCTGGATCACCTCGGCGGGTTCGGGCGGGTCGTTGTCGGCGCCGCCCAGGTAGACGGGTCCGGTGTCGGCGTAGCCGGCGAGCCGGGCCGTGCCGGTCGCCGCCTCGATCCGGCCGCGACGGACGTCACTGAACTCGAACAGGCCGTCCAGCGCGGCGAGTTGGGAGCTCACCCGGCGCCGGTTGTTCAGCGCCTCGTCGGCCTCCTCCTCATCGGTGAGCGGGTCGACGCGACTCTCGATGAGCAGGCCCACCGCGTGCTTGACGCCGGACATGTTCCGCAGGATGCGTTCCTGGCCGTCACCGGCGACCTGCCGGATCGGATCGCCGGTGACCGGGTCGGTCCAGATGCCGTACGTGCCGGTCGAATAGCCGGCGCCCGTGGCGGCGGGGCGTACGTACGACTGGGACAGGGCCTGCGCCTCGTCGTGGACGTGCGTGTCCGTGTTGAGGTTGCGGGGCCACAGGTCGAACAAGTCCTTGTCGTAGTACGGGGGTGTGGCGCCGTACTCGTGCAGGTCGTAGACCACGTCGGGGCGCTGGTCGCGGATGACCGCGGCCATGGCGCGGCCCTCGGCGGTCCGGAGCGCGATGTGGTCGCGGTTGATGTCCACGCCGTCGCTGTTGCCGCGGGTGTCGGCGGCCCGGCCGTCGGGGTTGGCGGTGGGCACGACCAGCAGGGTGGTGCGCTCCAGGAAGCGCCGGGTCTGCCGGTCCTTCGCGTACGCCAGGTCGCGCACGGTGGACAGGCAGGCCTCGCGGCCGGAGGGTTCGTCGCCGTGCTGGCTGCAGATGAGCAGCACCTTGTTCGGGGTGGGGCTGGTGCCGATACGGACCAGGTGGAGCGGCCGGCCCTGTTTCGTCGTACCGATGCGGCCGACTGAGACCCGGTCGCTGCCCCGGTCGACGGCCGCGAGAAAGTCCTGTTCCTCGGATTGCCCGGTCCATCTGGCGCCGTTCGACTGCTCGAAGCCGGTGCGGGGCGGGGAGTCGGCGGCGTGGGCCGGTACGGCGACGAGGGATGCGGCGAGGGCCGCCGCGACGAGGGTGACGATTCGGATGCGGATCACTGGCCTCCCTCCGGGATGCGGTGGGTGGTGCGGGGTGCGGTCACGCCGTCGAGGGGCGTGGCCTCGACGGCTGCGGGCACGGAGCCCGTCGTGGCGCGGGCGAACGCGGGGGCGCCGCCGACCAGCGGGACGCGGGCCTTCGTACGGGAGAGGTCGAGTGTGAGGGTCGGCGTGGTCGACGGAGGATCGATCAGGTCCTTGTCCGTGCCGGCGATGATCAGGGCGAGGCGGTGGCCCGCCGGGACCACGTGGTCGGTGGCCGCCAGGTCGAGGGTGATGGTGTAAGGCCTGCCCGGCGTGAGCGCTGCGCCCTTCAGGTCGGAGGCGTAGTTCCCCAGGTCGGCCCAGCCGCGGCTGACGACCGTGTAATCGACGTCGGCGGTCTTCGCCTTGGTCTCCTTGAAGCAGGCGCTGTCGCCGGTGGTGCTCCCGCCCCAGCAGGTGCGGTCGGTGAGCGTGGCGATGCCCTCGCCGCTCGTCGCGTAGTCGCGGATGGTGTCGGCGCCGAGGTCGACCAGGACGGCGGAGAGGTGGGCCGTCGAGGTGCTCGGGGTCGCGGTGACGGTGACCTCGGAGGAGCCGGACACACGCAGGTGGCGGGTGAGCGGCTTGGTCACGAAGCCCGCCTTGTCGGGGGTGGGCCGGTCGATGTACGCGGCCCAGTCGGTCTCGCTGTGCTGCGGGTCGTCGGTGAAGGTCTCGGTGTCGTTGCCCTTGCGCAGGCCGAGGGCGCCGACGCCGGCCTGGGTGCCCTTGGCGGGGCGCAGGGTGGTGGTGTCGGTGCCGCGCGGCGGCCAGGCCTTGGAGGTGGCCCACTGGTCGGGGTGGCGCTCGATGTCGGCCATCGGCTCACGGTCGATGCCGTTGTCGTAGCCGAGGAGTTCGTGGTCGAACCAGCGGTGCAGGGTCTGCACCCACTCCGCGCGGCGGAAGTCGAACGGGTCGACGTGGCCAGTCTGGGAGAGCCAGATCTTGCGCTCGACGCCGTTCTTCGCCAGGGCGTCCCACCACTGACCGAGCTGCTTCATACGGACGGTGAGGTCCTGCATGCCGTGGATCAGGAAGACGCTCGCCCTGACCTTGCGCGCGTCCTTCACGTAGTCGCGCTCGGTCCACAGCGGCGTCCAGTCGCCGGTGCGCGGGGCCCCGTCGACGATCATCTGCTGGACGGCGCCGCACTTGGCGCGGGCGTCGGGGCTCTCGACGTAGTCGGAGAGCCAGTCGGGGCCGGAGTCGAACAGCGGGGCGCCCTGCTGGAAGTAGTAGTCGTACCAGGAGGAGATGGCGCCGATCGGGACGATGGTCTTCAGGCCCTCGACCCCGGTGGCGGCGACGCCGTTGGCTATGGTGCCGTCCCAGCTCTTGCCGATCATGCCGGTGCGGCCGTTGGTCCACGTCGCCTTGGCCTTGGTGGTGCCGGTGCGGGTCGTGTACGCCGTCGCGCGGCCGTTGAGCCAGTCGACGACGGCCTTCGCGGAGAGGATGTCGGAGCGGCCGCCGACGTCCACGCAGCCGTCGGAGCGGTTGGTGCCGGCGAGGTCGACGCCGACGAAGGCGTAGCCGCGGGGCACGAAGTAGTTGTCGTAGAACAGGGGCATCTGCACGACGTTCCCGTGGGCGTCGTACGTCTTCTTCTGGCCCTCGTTGCCGCGCCCGCAGCAGGAGTAGTACGGGCTGGCGTCCATGATGACGGGTATCTTGCGGCCCTGCCGGTCCGTCTCCCGGGGCCGGACGATGTCGACGGCGACGCGGTCGCTCTTTCCGTCGCGGTCGTGGTCGAGTCCGGTGTCCACCCATACGGCCTCGCGGATGGCGTTCTCGTACGAGTAGACGGGTCTGCTCTCCCACGGGGCGGAGTGCGCCGTCGCGGGGGTCAGGAACGTAGCCATGAGGGCGGTCGTGGCCACCGTCGCGAGCGGTCTCCAGATCGTGAAGCGCATGCGTATCGGCATGCGCGGACGGTACATCGGCCAACTCCCGTACAGAAGAGGGAGGCTGATGACCCATGAGGTCCTCAGTGGCCGATAAACGTCCCTGGGGCGGGTCGGCTCATGTCGGCCGAATGGCGATCGTGTGACAGCAGTGGTCATGGACACACCGGAGACACAGGTGGTGAATAGGCTCCGGACAGACTTCGGGCCCCTACGACTTGGAGCTTTCGTGCACCGCAGAATCATGGCGCCGGGCGCATTCGCAGCCGCCTCTTTGATGCTGGCGATCCCGGCATCGGCCGCGAGCAACTCCCCCGGCGCTCCGGGTATCGGCGACCCCTACTACCCGGCCTACGGCAACGGCGGATACGACGTCTCCCACTACGACCTGCGGCTGAAGTACCAGCCGGCCACGGACGAGTTGGAGGGTACGGCGACCCTGCTGGCGAAGACCACGCAGGATCTGTCCCGCTTCGATCTGGACTTCCTGCTGGACGTCAGCGAGGTCCGGGTCAACGGCGCGAAGGCGTCGTTCGCGACGTCGGGCGAACACGAGCTGGAGATCACGCCGAAGAGCCCGCTGGCCAAGGGCACGGCCGTCACGGTCGTCGTGCGCTACCGCGGTGTGCCGTCGTCGAAGCAGGCGTACGGCTTCACCAGCTGGCACCGCACCCCGGACGGCGGTGTCGGGGCGAACGAGCCCGAGGCCGCCTGGTGGTGGTTCCCGAGCAACGACCACCCGCTCGACAAGGCGACGTACGACGTCTCGGTGCTCGTCCCCGACGGCACGCAGGCCATCTCCAACGGCACGCTGCAGTCGACGAGTTCACGGCTGGGCTGGACCCGCTACAACTGGCGCTCGAACAAGCCCCAGGCGACCTATCTCGCCACGCTCGCGGTCGGCAAGTTCGACGTGACCACGGGGACCAGCGAGAGCGGCATTCCGGTCATCAACGCCTACAGCAAGGACCTGGGCGACCACTACGGCGCGGCGCGGGCGAGCATCGAGCGGACCGGGGAGATCGCCGACTGGCTGAGCGGGTACTTCGGGCCGTACCCCTACAACGCGCTCGGCGGGTATGTGCCGAACACCGACACCGGATACGCGCTGGAGACGCAGACCCGGCCGTTCTACAGCCCGGCGAACTTCGCGAACGGGTCGAACACCTCCGTCGTCGTCCATGAGCTCGCCCATCAGTGGTACGGCGACCTGGTGTCCGTCAAGGACTGGAAGGACATCTGGATCAACGAGGGCTTCGCCCGGTACGCGCAGTGGCTGTGGTCGGAGCACGAGGGTGAGGGGACGGCGCAGGAGATCGCCGACTACGTGTACGCCTCGCGTGCGGCCGGCGATGCCTTCTGGAAGGTGCGGCCCGGTGACCCCGGGCCGGAGAACCAGTTCCACATCGCGGTCTACGACCGGGGTGCGCTGACTGTGCAGGCGCTGCGCAACGAGATCGGGGACGACGCCTTCTTCGCCATCCTCAAGGGCTGGACGCAGAAGTACGCCTACGGCAACGCGTCGGTGGCCGACTTCCAGCGGTACGCCGAGGAGGTGTCCGGGAAGCCGCTGGCGGCGCTCTTCGACACATGGCTGTTCCAGCCGTCGAAGCCGGCCGCTCCGGCGGCGCACAGCGCGTCCATCGCCAGGTCGGCCAAGGAGCCGGTGCAGCCGAAGTCCTGGAAGAAGATCGCGGCTACGAACGGCGTGCACGACCACGGGCACGAGCACGAGGGCGACCGCTGACGTCCTAGGGGGCCTTAGGAGGCCTTAGGAGCCCCAACGGCCTTGGGGGCCTCAGGGGCCTCGAACGAGGCCGCGCGCGTGAGGAGTTCGTCCCGTCCGATCGCGTCCGTCTCCGTCGACGGCACCGTGCAGGCATGGGCGCCGGCCACCGCGCCGTACAGGGCGCATCGGTGCGGTGGCTCGCCGGACAGCATGCCGAAGAGGAAGGCGGCCGCGAAGGCGTCGCCGGCGCCGTTGGAGTCCACCACCGGCGCCGGTGGAGCCACCGGGGGAACGTGTGTGAGCACGCCGTCGGTCAGGAGGGAAGCGCCCTCGGCTCCGGCGGTGGCGACGACCACCTCGGCTCTCCCCCGCTCGGCGATGCGGCGCATGGTCCGCTCCGGGTCGGTCAGGGCGGCCGCGGAGAGGAACACCACGTCGGCCGCGTACGCGAAGGGCTCGTGGTACGGGTTCTCCCCGTCCCAGTTGTGGAGGTCGGTGGAGAGTGTGACGCCGGCCTCGCGGAGGGCGGGCAGGGCGTGGGCGCAGGGGTGGGTGATCGACACATGCGCGTGCCGGCCGGCCCCCGCGAGGGTGCGCAGTGTGTCCTCGGGGAACCGGTCGTCCGCGTGTGCCCTGCTGGTGTCGTACAGGGACAGCCGCCGTCCGTCCGGCCCGACCAGGTTGACCGCGCGCTTGGTGCCGGCGGGCTGCGGGATCGCGGTCAGGGCGATGCCGTGCTCGCGGTGCAGGGCTCGGACGAGGTCGCCCTCGGGGTCCTCGCCGAGGAAGTCGACGTGGTGGGTGCGCAGGCCGAGGCCGCTCAGACCGGCGGCCACGAAGTCCCCGGTCTGACCGGCGCGGGTACGGATCCCACTGTCGATCATGTAGCTGTCGGCGTACGGGAGGGGCAGCTCGGGGACGTACACGATGGTGTCCACACCGGCACCGCCCAACACGAGCACGTCGATGTCCCGGCTCAACTTCCGCCCTCCCCATGGTCGTAGACCGTGACGGCGACTCCCCTCCGCACAAGCCGATCGGTGATCAACGGCTCGACGCGGGGCCACTTGCCCCCGGCCAACCCGCACCCTATCCGCGGCATGTGCACGGACGCGCCGAGTTCGGTCGCCTTGTCGGCCAGCCTTGCCAGCGCCGTGTCGATCGCCTCGTACCGGACCGGGACGCCCTTGCTGCCTGTGCGTATCCCCCGTTGCCCGATCAGGTTCGCCACCCACACATACGGCTCGACCTGCACGAACTGGGCGGCGCCCAGCCCGAAGTCGTTCGACGCGCGGTCGCGGTGCCAGGCCCGGTAGGCCGCCTCCGGCTCCGTCCAGCGGCGTGACACGGCCAGGACGAAACCCTTCCCCCATCCCCCGATGTCGTTGCAGACATGGGCGATCACCTTGACGCCCTTCACCGACGGAACGGTGGCGTCACCCCGGACATACGTGATCTCCGACATGACGCCACCGTAGAGGCCGCCACTGACAACGGCCTGTCGATTACTTCGTGAGTTCGGTCAGCTCCCGGTCCTCCGCTCGCGCGACCCGGCGTCGGATCGCGAACCAGCCGGCGACCAGCATCGCCGCGATGACCGGGATGAGGAGGAGGGTCTTGCGGCCGACCTCGGGGTCGTTCCACATCAGGGCGAGTACGGAGAGGAGGAAGGCGATCGTCACGATCTCCGTGACCGGGCTGCCGGGGAGGCGGAAGCTCGGTCGGGCGAGCAGGCCCGCCTTGGCGCGGCGGACGAAGATCAGGTGGCAGATCATGATGATCACCCAGGTCGAGATGATGCCGAGGGAGGCGACGTTCAGCACGATCTCGAAGGCCTGGCTGGGCATGAGGTAGTTCAGGCCGACGCCGAGCACGCACACCGCGCAGGTGAGCAGGATGCCGCCGTAGGGGACCTGGCTGCGGTTCATGCGGGCGGTGAACTTCGGGGCCGAGCCCGCCATCGCCATCGAGCGGAGGATGCGGCCCGTGGAGTACAGGCCGGAGTTCAGCGACGACATCGCCGCCGTCAGGACCACCAGGTTCATCACGTCGCCCGCGCCCTCGACGCCGATCTTCGACAGGACGGTGACGAAGGGGCTCTCGTCGGCCGAGTAGACCGAGCCGGGGAGGAGGAGGGCGAGGAGGACGACCGAGCCGACGTAGAACAGGCCCACGCGCCACATGATCGAGTTCACCGCGCGCGGGACGATCTTCTCCGGCTCGGCGGTCTCGCCCGCGGCGACACCGACCAGCTCCAGGGCGGCGTACGCGAAGATCACGCCCTGCATGACGAGGACGACGGGCATCAGGCCGTGCGGGAAGACGCCGCCGTGGTCGGTGATCACGTCAAGGCTGGGGGTCTGGCCGCCGACCTTGTGCTGGGTGGCGAGCAGGAAGATGCCGATCAGCATGAAGCCGACGAGCGTGGCGACCTTGATGATCGCGAACCAGAACTCCATCTCGCCGAAGATCTTCACCGAGATCAGGTTCACCGCCAGGACCACCGCGAGGGCGGCCAGGGCCAGCGCCCACTGCGGGATGTCGGTGAACATGCTCCAGTAGTGCGTGTAGAGCGCGATCGCGGTGATGTCGGCGATGCCGGTCGTCGACCAGTTCAGGAAGTACATCCAGCCGGCGACGTAGGCGCCCTTCTCGCCGAGGAACTCGCGCGCGTACGACACGAAGGATCCGGACGAGGGGCGGTAGAGCACCAGCTCGCCGAGGGCACGGACGACGAAGAAGGCGAAGATGCCGCAGACCAGGTAGGCGATCGCCAGCGCCGGGCCCGCGTTGTGGAGGCGGCCGCCGGCGCCGAGGAAGAGGCCGGTGCCGATGGCCCCGCCGATGGCGATCATGTTGACGTGGCGGGCCTTGAGGTCCTTGCTGTAACCGGCGTCGCCCGCGTCCGCGGGCATCGAGGCCGCGTCGGTACGGGGTGCGGCCACTGCCGTGTTCACGGCGTCCTTGCTCACGGGGGTACCACTCTCTGGTGCGCCCGAGCGGGTCGCGCTCGGGTGTCCGGACGTACGTATGGCCTGCGACCTCGGTAAAAGGCGCAGACCAAGGGGTCACCTTCCCCCAGAGGCACGGCTCACGCGGTGGCGTACGTCACAGAGCGTTACATCTCACACGGCAGCCCCGCGCCGCCCCGCGCGCCGCAGGAGGTGTCACAGCACTGGTGAGACAGCGATACTGCTGCACATGACGACCGACACCACCGAGGGGCCCACCCTCACGATCGACGAGCTGGCCGCGCGGGCGGGTGTGACGGTCCGCACGGTGCGGTTCTACGGCACCAAGGGGCTGCTGCCGCCCCCGGTGATCGGTCCGCGCAGAGTGGGGCACTACGGGCGAGAGCATCTGGGCCGGCTGGCGCTCATCGAGGAGTTGCAGCAGCAGGGCATGACGCTGGCGGCCATCGAGCGGTATCTGCACCAGCTGCCACCCGATCTGGACGCCCATGACCTCGCCATTCACCGGGCCGTGGTGGCCTCCTGGGCGCCGGAGGCCGTGGCGACGGTGACGCGGGCGGAGCTGGAGCAGCGGGCGGGGCGGGTGCTCGGCGACGACGACGTGGAGCGGCTGGCCGCGATGGGCGTGGTCGAGGCAGGTGACAGGGACCGGGAGGGAGACGGAGGCGCAGACGGGTCCGGCTACTACCGCGTCGATCTCGGGCTGCTGCGGCTGGGCGTGGGACTGCTGGACGTACCGCTGTCGCAGGAGGCGATCCTCGCGGCGCGCAAGGTCCTCATCGAGCACTCACGTGCCGCCGCGCACGAGTTGTCGCAGCTCTTCCGCGGGGAGGTGTCGGAGCGTGCGGCGCAGGACGTGAAGTCGCTGTCCGCCTCCATGCACCCCGTGGTGGTGCAGGCCCTGTTGACGGCCTTTCAGCGCTCGTTGAGGGAGGAACTGACGCAGTGGCTCGGCGACGTGCCGGGCGAAGACATCTCGGAGGAACGCGGATCCGCCTGACACGTTCAGGGTCTGCGTCTTCGCCCAGTGGCCGGCGACCGAGCCGACTGATCGCCCGCCCTCAGCCTGACCGTGTCCGCGTCAGCGCCCGGGCCGCCGCACACACCCCGGCGCCGACCTCGGCCTCCTCCAGGTTGACGCCGTAGCCGCGGGCCCGGGTCAGGGGGAGGAACACCTTGCCGGTCGCGGTGCAGTGGGCGGGCAGGCGGCCGCCGGTGCGGGAGACGATCGGGGTGGCGCGGCGGCCTGTGACCTTCAGGTACGGCAGTGCGGCGTCGCACAGTTCGCGCTCGGACGGCGCCGACCGGCCAGGGATGCAGAGACCGGGCCCAATGCGGTGGGCGCCCTCGGGTGTGCGCTCGGCAGGGCCGGCGCGCAGGGGCCGGCGTCACGCTCGTAGGGGTACGTCGACGAGGAGCGGCCGGGTCAACTCCCCCGCCCCGGAGACCAGTTCCCGCAAGTGGGTCGCGCTCCGAGCCCGTACCGCGTCGACGCCGAAGAAGCCCGCGGCCTGGGTGAAGTCCAGTGGGCCCAGTTCGGTGCCCGGGCAGACGCCCTGGCCGCCCATCGACGCGTAGGTGTCCTGGACGGTGCGGTAGGCGCCGTTGCTCATCACCACGAACAGGACGGGGGCGGCCTGCCGGGCGGCGCTCCACAGGCCCTGCAGGCCGAACAGCGTGCAGCCGTCGCCCAGGACGGCGACCACCGGCCGGCCGGGTTCGGCGAGCGCGCGGCCGACGGCGGCGCCGATGCCCCAGCCGAGGCCGCCACCGACGGTGTGGGTGTAGCTGCCGGGGCGGTCGAGGCGGACGAGGCGGCGTAACAACAGGCCGACGGTGATGGCCTCTTCGACGACCACGGCGTCGGGCGGCAGCCCCCGGGCCACGGCGTGGGCGGCGGCCCACGGAGCGAGCGGGGCTTCGGAGTAGGCGGTGCGGGCCGCGGACTCGGCGCGGTCGCGCTCGGCGGCGTGCCGTTCGCCCGCGCGCAGGATGCGGGACTTGGCGGTGTGGTCGGGGACGCGGTCGCGGAGCAGTTCGGCGAGGCGGTGCAGGGAGGGGGCGAGGGAGCCGACGAGTCCGGTGTCGGCGGGGAAGTTGCGGCCGATCTCGTCCGGGTCGGAGTCCAGTTGTACGACGGTGAGTCCGGGCGGCAGGGCGGGGCCGGGGGTGTAGTGGTGCGGGGTGAAGGCGTGGGCGCCGGCGATCAGCACGGTGTCGTACGCGGCGAGCGCGGCGCGGATGGCGTCGTGGCGCGGGGGCAGCATCCCGGCGTGGAGGGGGTGCGCGGTCGGGAAGTTCAGGCAGTCGGCCATCGGTTGGTGGTGGACGGTGGCGCCCCAGGCCTCCGCGGTGCGTACGAGTGCGCCGAGGGCGTCCTCGCGGCCCACGCCGTCACCGGCGACGATCGCGGGGCGGGTGGAGTCGCCGAGCAGGAGGGCGGCGCGTTCCAGGCCCGGGGCCGGTCCCGGTGCGGGTGTGGGGGTGCGGGGCGGGACCTCGATCTCGGTGTCCTCGGCGAGGAGATCCGTGGGGACGGAGAGGAACACGGGCCCCGCGGGCGGCCGTACGGCGAGCGCGAAGGCGCGGCGCAGGGCGAGCGGGAGGTCTCGGGCGTGCTGGACGTCGAACGTCGCCTTCACCGCGGGGGCCGCGAGGCCCGTAAGGTCGCCCGAGAGCATCGGGTCCTGCTGGAGGTGGCGGCGGTCCTGCTGGCCGGCCGTCACCACGAGGGGGGTGCGGGAGCGGCGGGCGTTGAGCAGGCCGATCAGGCCGTTGGCGAGGCCGGCCGCGATGTGCAGGCTCACGAAGGCGGGGCGGCCGGTGCCGCGGGCGTAGCCGTCGGCCATGGAGACGACGGCGCCCTCGTGGATGCCGAGGACGTATTCGGGGGCGTCGTCGGCCTCCGAGAGCGCTGCCAGGAAGGGCAGTTCGGTGGTTCCCGGGTTGCCGAAGACGCGGTCCACGCCCTCGCCGCGCAGGATGTCCAGGAGGGCGAGGGCAGGGCGGGATCCCATGAGGGCTCCTCCGGGGGACGGGGACCGTGCTACGGGTGTGCCCGTCAGCGTGGGTGACCTCGCCCCGCGAAGGCAAGAGTGGCGTCTCGGTCAGCGGAACAGGGGTGGGGGGAGGGCTCGGAAGGGCTGATTTCAGCCCTTCCGGCGTTTGAGGGCGAGGCCCGTTCAGGGCCACCCGGCCTCACGCGTCCTCGAACCGCTCCCCCTTCTCCGCCTTCTCCACCAGCAGCGCCGGCGGCGTGAAGCGGTCCCCGTACCGCTCGGCGAGTTCACGCGCGCGTGCCACGAAGCCGGGGCCGCCGCCCTCGTAGCCGTTGATGTACTGCAGGACGCCGCCCGTCCAGCCGGGGAAGCCGATGCCGAAGATGGAGCCGATGTTGGCGTCGGCGACGGACGTCAGGACGCCCTCCTCCAGGAGCCGGACCGTGTCCAGCGCCTCGGAGAACAGCATGCGTTCCTGCATGTCCCGGAAGGGGATCTCGGCACCCTCGCGTGTGAAGTGCTCGCGCAGGCCCGGCCACAAAGCCGTCCGCTTGCCGTCGGCGTCATAGTCGTAGAAGCCGGCGCCTGCGCTGCGTCCCGTGCGGTCGAACTCGTCGACCATGCGGTCGATGACGGCCTCGGCGGGGTGGGACGTCCAGGTGCCGCCCGCCTCCTCCACGGCCCGCTTGGACTCGCCCCGGATCTTGCGCGGCAGCGTGAGCGTCAGTTCGTCCATCAGGGAGAGGACCTTGGCGGGGTAGCCCGCCTGGGCCGCCGCCTGTTCGACCGACGCGGGCTCGATGCCCTCGCCGACCATCGCCACGCCCTCGTTGATGAAGTGGCCGATGACGCGGGAGGTGAAGAAGCCGCGGGAGTCGTTGACGACGATCGGTGTCTTGTTGATCTGGCGGACCAGGTCGAAGGCGCGGGCCAGCGCCTCCTCCCCCGTACGCTCGCCCTTGATGATCTCGACCAGCGGCATCTTGTCGACGGGCGAGAAGAAGTGCAGTCCGATGAAGTCGGCCTGACGCTCGACGCCCTCGGCCAGCGCGGTGATCGGCAGCGTGGAGGTGTTGGAGCACAGCAGCGCGTCCGGCGCGACGATGTCCTGGATCTCCTGGAAGACCTTGTGCTTGAGCTCCGGGTTCTCGAACACGGCCTCGATGACCGCGTCACAGCCGGCCACGCCCTGGGGGTCGGCCGTCGGCGTGATGCGCGCCAGCAGCGCGTCGGCCTTCTCCTGCGCCGTACGGCCCCTGGAGACCGCCTTCGCGCACAGCTTCTCCGAGTAGGCCTTGCCCTTGACCGCGGCTTCGAGCGACACGTCCTTCAGGACCACCTCGATGCCGGCGCGGGCGCACGAGTAGGCGATGCCCGCACCCATCATCCCGGCCCCCAGGACGGCGACCTTGCGGACCTGGCGCGGCTCGACGCCCTTGGGGCGGTTGGCGCCGGAGTTGACGGCCTGGAGGTCGAAGAAGAACGCCTGGATCATGTTCTTGGACGTCTGGCCCGCCGCCAGCTCCACGAAGTAGCGGGCCTCGATGACCTGTGCCGTCTCGAAGTCGACCTGCGAGCCCTCGACGGCGGCCGCGAGGATGTTGCGTGGGGCCGGGTAGGGGGCGCCGTTCGTCTGCTTGCGCAGGTTGGCCGGGAAGGCGGGCAGGTTCGCCGCGAACTTGGGGTTGGCGGGCGTACCGCCGGGGATCCTGTAGCCCGGCTTGTCCCAGGGCTGCTGTGATTCGGGGTTGGCCTCGATGAAGGCGCGGGCCTTGGCGAGCAGTTCCTCCTGGGTGGCGGCCACGTCGTCGATCAGGCCGTTCTGCAGGGCGCGCTGCGGGTTGTACTGGGTGCCCTGGAGCAGGACCTTCAGCAGCGCGTCGGCGATGCCGAGGAGGCGGACGGTGCGTGCGACGCCGCCACCGCCCGGCAGCAGGCCGAGGGTGACCTCGGGGCAGCCGATCTTGGAGCCGGGCGCGTCGAGGGCGATGCGGTGGTGGCAGGCGAGCGCGATCTCGTAACCGCCGCCCAGGGCCGCACCGTTCATCGCGGCGACGACCGGCTTGCCCAGGGTCTCGATGCGCCGCAGGTGGCGCTTGATCTCCATGCCGCCGTCGAAGAGGTCCTGCGCGGTCTCGGGGGTGACCCGGATCAGGTCGCGCAGGTCGCCGCCGGCGAAGAAGGTCTTCTTGGCGGAGGTGATGATGACACCGCGGATGGTGTCCTTCTCGGCCTCCAGGCGGTCGGTGATCACCGCGAGCGAGTCGCGGAACGCCTGGTTCATGGTGTTCGCGGACTGGTTGGGGTCGTCGAGGACGAGGGTGACGACGCCGGTACGGTCCTGTTCCCAGCGGATGGTGGTGCTCTGTGTCATGACGGGGGTCTCCGTAGAAGCCGTTGAAGTCTCTTGGTGTGCCGCCGATTCCGCTGGGAAATCAGATGCGCTCGACGATCGTGGCGATGCCCATGCCGCCGCCGACGCACAGCGTGGCGAGGCCGTACCGCTTGTCCTGGCGCTCCAGTTCGTCGACGAGCGAGCCGAGGATCATCGCGCCGGTCGCGCCGAGCGGGTGGCCGAGGGCGATCGCGCCGCCGTTGACGTTGACCTTGTCCAGGGTGAGGCCCATGTCCCGCACGAAGCGCAGCACGACGGCGGCGAAGGCCTCGTTGATCTCGACGAGGTCGATGTCGTCGACGGTCAGCCCGGCCTTGGCGAGCGCCTTGCGGGTGGCGGGCGCGGGGCCGGTGAGCATGATGGTGGGCTCGGAGCCGGAGACGGCGGCGGAGACGATCCGCGCGCGGGGCGTGAGTCCGTAGCGCTCGCCGACCTCCTTGGTGCCGATGGCGACCAGCGAGGCGCCGTCGACGATGCCGGAGGAGTTGCCCGCGTGGTGGACGTGGTCGATCTTCTCGACCCAGTGGTACTTCTGCAGCGCCACGGCGTCGAAGCCGCCCAGGTCGCCGATGTCCGCGAAGGACGGCTTCAGCTTGGCGAGGGAGTCGGCGGTCGTGCCCGGGCGCAGGTGTTCGTCGTGGTCGAGGACGACGAGGCCGCTGCGGTCCTTGACCGGGACGACCGAGCGGTCGAAGCGGCCCTCCTTCCAGGCCGTCGCCGCCCGCTCCTGGGACAGGGCCGCGTACTCGTCGACGTCGCGGCGCGAGAAGCCCTCGATGGTGGCGATCAGGTCGGCGCCGATGCCCTGTGGCACGAAGTTGACGGCGAGGTTGGTCATCGGGTCGTTGAACCAGGCGCCGCCGTCCGAGGCCATCGGCACCCGGGACATGGACTCCACACCGCCTGCGAGGACGAGGTCCTCGAAGCCCGAACGGACCTTGGCGGCGGCCATGTTCACGGCCTCCAGACCCGACGCACAGAAGCGGTTCTCCTGCACGCCCGCGACGGTGTCCGGCAGCCCGGCGGCGATCGCGGCGATACGGGCGATGTCCGAGCCCTGGTCGCCGACCGGGCCGACGACACCCAGCACGATGTCGTCGATCGCGGCCGGGTCCAGGCCGGGGAAGCGGTCGCGGAGCTCGTGGATCAGGCCTACGACCAGGTCGATGGGCTTGGTGCCGTGCAGGGCGCCGTTCGCCTTGCCGCGGCCGCGCGGGGTGCGGATCGCGTCGTACACGTACGCTTCGGTGCTCACTGGTAAGCCTTTCGGGGTGAGGGTCAGCCCAGCAGGGAACGGCCGATGATCTCCTTCATGATCTCGGTGGTCCCGCCGTAGATGGTCTGGATGCGGCCGTCCGTGAAGGCCCGGGCGATGGGGTACTCGGTCATGTAGCCGTAGCCGCCGTGCAGTTGGAGACAGCGGTCGGTGACCCGCTTCTGCAGCTCGGTCGCCCACCACTTGGCCATGGAGGCGTGCACGGCGTCGAGCTCGCCGCTGTCGTGGTCCTCTATGCAGCGGTCGAGGAAGGTGCGGGTGACGGCGCACTCGGTGGCCATCTCGGCTATCTCGAAGCGGATGTGCTGCTTGGTGGCGAGCGGCCGGCCGAAGGCCTCGCGCTCCTTGACGTACTCGGTGGTGATCTCCAGCAGGTGCTCGGCGGCGGCGATCGCGGAGACCGCGATGCTCAGGCGCTCCTGGGCGAGGTTCGTCATCAGGTGGACGAAGGCGCCGTTGAGCTCGCCGAGGAGGTTCTCCTTGGGCACGCGCACGTCGTGGAAGAACAGCTCGGCCGTGTCCTGCGCCTTCTGGCCGATCTTGTCGAGGTTGCGGCCGCGCTCGAAGCCGTCCATGCCGCGCTCGACGACGAGCAGCGACAGTCCGCGCGCGCCGCCCTCGGGGGTCGTCTTCGCGACGACGACGACCAGGTCGGCGAGGATGCCGTTGGAGATGAACGTCTTGGACCCGTTCAGCACCCAGTGGTCGCCGCGGTCCTCGGCGTGGGTGCGGATGCCCTGGAGGTCGGAGCCGGCGCCGGGCTCGGTCATGGCGATGGCCGTGATCAGCGAGCCGTCGCAGAAGCCGGGCAGCCAGCGCCGCTTCTGCTCCTCGGTGGCGAGCGAGGTGAGGTAGGGGCCGATGATGTCGTTGTGCAGGCCGAGGGCGATTCCGGGCGCGCCCGCGCGGGTGAACTCCTCGGCGAGTACGGCGCTGTAGCGGAAGTCGGGGGTGCCGCCGCCTCCGTACTCCTCGGGGACGGCGAATCCGAGCAGGCCCTGCTTTCCGGCCGCGCGCCAGGCGTCGCGGGAGACGATGCCGTCCTTCTCCCACTGCTCGTAGTGCGGCAGCACCTCCCTGGCCAGGAAGGCACGCACGGTCGCGCGGAACGCGTCGTGCTCGGGAGCGAAGATCCGCCGCTTCATTCGAGGCCCTTCGTCAGTTCGGGTACGTCCCAGTCGCGGGCCACCTCCGCGGTGTCGGCGCCCGGTTGCGCGGGGCCCGTGCGGACGGTGGTGGGGGTCGCGGAGAAGCGGGGTGCCGGGGCCGGCTGGGTGATGCCGCCGTGGTCGGTGAAGGTGCCGCGGGCGGCGAGGTGGGGGTGGTGCGGGGCCTCGCGCAGGGACAGGACGGGCTCCACACAGGCGTCGGAGCCCTCGAAGACGGCCGTCCACTCGTCCCTCGTACGGGACTTGAAGCGGGCCGCGACCGCCTCGCGCAGTTCGCCCCAGCGGGACCAGTCCTTGCGGGCGGAGGCGAAGTCCGTGAGGCCGAGCAGCTCCAGGAACTCTGCGTAGAACTGGGGTTCCAGGGCGCCGACCGCCATGTGCTTCCCGTCGGCCGTCTCGTAGGTGCCGTAGTAGGGGCAGCCGCCGTCCAGGAGGTTGGCGCCGCGCCGGTCCTGCCAGCCGCCTGCGGCGAGCATGCCGTGGATCATCGCGGCGAGGTGGGAGGTGCCGTCCACGATGGCGGCGTCGACGACCTGGCCGGTGCCGGTCGCGCGCGCGTGGTGGAGGGCGGCCAGGACGCCGACGACGAGGTAGAGGGAGCCGCCCGCGTAGTCGCCGACCAGGTTGGCGGGGACGGCCGGTGGTTCGTCGGGGCTGCCGATCATGCCGAGGGTGCCGGTGAGCGCGATGTACGCGATGTCGTGCCCGGCACGGTGGGCGAGCGGCCCCTCCTGGCCCCAGCCGGTCATGCGGCCGTAGACGAGCGCCGGGTTGCGGGCGTGGCAGGCCTCGGGGCCGACACCGAGGCGCTCGGCGACGCCGGGGCGGTTGCCCTCGATGAGGATGTCGGCGCGGGCGGCGAGGTCGAGGACGCGGGCGGGGCCGTCGGGGGACTTCAGGTCGACGATCACCGAGCGCTTGTTGCGGTTGGTGATGTCGTACTCGGTGTCGATGGCGAGGCCCGTGCCGCCGGGCCGGTCCACGCGGACCACGTCGGCGCCCAGGTCGGCGAGGAGCATGGCGGCGAACGGGCCGGGCCCGATCCCGGCCAGCTCGACCACGCGCACGCCGGTGAGCGGGCCGTGCCCCGGCGTCGTTGCCTTTGTCATCCAGCCCCCATCGACGTGACACAACTGATGTAACACCAGTGATGTTAGGAATGTGTCCCAGCGGACACAAGACCTGAGAGAGCAAGCGCTTAGCCAATTTACCGGCCAGTCACCGTCCGTCGAGCTCCGCTGTCAGCCGCTTCGGCGCGATCACCCGGTAGCTCTCCTCCACCCAGTCGCACAGCAGCTCCGCCGCCGGGGCGCCCTTCTGCTCGAGCGGGATGCTCACCCAGCCCGACTTGCCCAGGCCGTACCCGGCGGGCTCGGCGCCCGGGCAGGTCAGGGCGTGGGCGTGGGCCGATTCGTCCTTGAGCTTGACCGTTATGCCGAGCGGATGGCTGCCGTCGTCGACGCCCAGGAAGACGAACACCTTCTTGTTGACCTTCGCGACCGCCTCACCCCAGGGGAACTCCTCGACGGCGCCCGGCATCCCGAGGGCGAACGCGCGCACTTTCTCCCACTTCTTCAGGGCATTCCCGGGCACGGCCACCGCCTACCTCCCAGCCTCGTCGTCGGGCTCCGCACTCCTCACGCTAGCCTCGGCCACCGACAACGGCGCGTGCTGCGAGACCGAGGGGTGTCATGACCAGGCTGAACAGGACGGATCGTCCGTACGACATCGTGCTCTTCGGGGCCACGGGCTTCGTCGGGACACTCACCGCGGAGTACCTCGCCGCGCACGCGCCCGACGGGCTGCGCTGGGCGATCGCCGGCCGCAGCAAGGAGAAGCTGGAGCGGCTGCGCGAGTCGCTGCCCGGCGGCGCGGGGATCGGGGCGCTGGAGGCGGACGTCGCCGATCCGGCCTCGATGCGCCGTCTCGCCGAGCACGCGCGCGTGGTGGCCACGACGGTGGGTCCCTATGTGACGTACGGCGAGGACATCGTCGCTGCCTGCGCGGACACCGGCGCCGACTATCTCGACCTGTCGGGTGAGCCGGAGTTCGTGGATCGGACCTACGTCCGGCACGACGCACGCGCGCGTGAGACGGGCGCGAGGCTGGTGCACGCCTGTGGCTTCGACTCGATCCCGCACGACCTGGGCGCGTACTTCACCGTCCAGCAGCTGCCGGAGGGCGTGCCCCTGGCGGTGGACGGGTTCGTGACCGCCGACGCCGCCTTCTCGGGCGGTACGTTCGCGTCGGCGCTCAACCAGTTCTCGCGCGGACGCCAGATGCTGACCGCCGCACGCGACCGCGCCCGCCACGAGCCGCGGCTGATGGGGCGCCGGGCGCTGGCGCCGACGGGTGCGCCCCGGTTCGCCAAGGAGGTCGGCGCCTGGGCTGTGCCGCTGCCGACGATCGACCCGCAGATCGTCAAGCGGTCCGCGCGGGCCCTCGAGCGCTACGGCCCCGACTTCCGCTACCGCCACTACGCCGCCGTACGGCACCTGCCCATCGCCGTCGGCGGGGTCGCCGCGATGGGCGCGCTCGTCACGGCCGCCCAACTACCGCCCGCCCGGCGCTGGTTGTCCGACCGGCTGAAGCCCGGCGAGGGGCCGGGCCCCGAGAAGCGCGCGAAGAGCTGGTTCTCGGTCCGCTTCGTCGGCGAGGGGGGTGGCCGGCGCGTCTTCACCGAGGTGGCGGGCGGCGACCCCGGATACGGCGAGACGGCGAAGATGTTCGCCGAGTCGGCCCTGTCCCTCGCCTTCGACGACCTGCCGCCCACGGCCGGCCAGGTCACGACCGCGGTCGCGATGGGGGACGCGCTGATCGAGCGGCTGCGCACGGCGGGGATCACGTTCCGGGTGGCCGCGACCAGGTGAAGCCGCCCGGGGCTGGCCGGATCGGGCAGCGGCTGACGCCCGCTCGGCGTGTGCGCGACGGACTTCGGGGCGCCGCTCGGCCTCGACGGGAAGATCTGCTCGCTGTCCCTGTCCGCAGCCCCGGCCCACTGCAGGAATCCCTGCACCCCACCGTCGGCACAGCCAGGGCCGGCATCGGCCTGCGGTGCGGGGTGGTGGCGGTGGCCGGCCGGAACGCCATCGAGGTCCGGCGGGGCATCGCGAGGCATGGCTACCGGCTGCGGCTCGCCGGGGCGGCGTACGCCCGCTACCGAAGCGGACACGCCTGGTACCGCAGCGAACCCGGCAGCCACCACGACCAGGCGCCCGACCCGGCGCGCGACCTCGGCGGCCAGGTGCCCAGGGCCGCGGCGAGCCGGGCACGTGAGGCGGGCGACGCGGCCGGCCGGGCCGCCGACTTCCCGCCCGGGGCATCCGGGTGCCGCCGGTGCGTATCCCGTACTCGATCGCGTCCTCGCCGGTCGGCCCCGTACTGCCGGTCCTCGCGGACGTCGAGAACCGGCTCGTCGCCCTGCGGGCGGGATGTGCAGGCGACAGGCGACGGCACCTCCGTCAGGGTGACGGCGTCGGGGTTCCGAGGCGGCGCCGAAGGAAGGGCTCCTGGGACAGGACGGCGCCCGCGCTGAGGCCGATCGCGACGGCCACACACACGACGATCAGCCAGGACAGCAGGACGAAGACCGAACCCGCCGAACCGTAGTCGGCCAGCGCCCGGTTGAGCGCCCGCGGCATGTAGAAGTGCGCGGTCACGGACAGGCCGCTGACCGCGACCGCCGTGATGACGGCCCCTGGCAGGAGGGGTTTCCAGCGCACGCCCCCGCCCAGCAGCAGGTGCTGGGTCCACCACCACATGACCGCCTGCATGACCAGGATGACCGGGAATCCCCACCCCGCCCCCAGACCGAACCCGTTGTGCAGCAGCCCTTGCACGACCAGTGCGCCGAGCCACAGGACGATCCACGCCACCCACCTCCACGGAGCCACCTTCACCCCTGTCCGGGGCAGCTGCCAGGCCCGTCTGCACAGCCGCTGCACCGCGCGGCTCACCGCGGTGGCCGACAGCAGCACCATCAGCCCGCCCACCAAGCCCGTCGCCTGGCGCAGATCGTCAGTCGGGGGCTCGAACGCCTGCTCCACCTGGGCCTTCGTCTGCCCGGTCAGCCCGAAGACGGCACTGATCGACGCGGTGACCTGGTCCTGTACCGCCGTCGGCGCGTAGGCACTCACCACGAACAGCAACGGCACGGCGGTCAGGAAGCACTGCGCCGCGATACGGGTGGCGGAGTCGAAGATGTTCACCGAGACCATGCGGTCCACGAGTCCTGTGACCACCGGAAAACGGGTCTCCACGCGCGCGTGGAACGCCTTCTGCCAGGCAGTCAGATCCCTGACACGGCCACGCCACCACGACGGGCGCAGCACGGAGCGGATCCGCCGCCGGTCGCCGCTTCCGCGTCTCACCCCGTCGGGCCGACTCGGTGGCTTGCCCACGTTGCCGACGGCATCGCTGCGGAAGTCTCCATCGAGCCGCTCCTTCCCACCTCCAGAGTGCGCGACGAATCGGGCCGCGGCACGCCGCCGCAGCAGGGGCGCGGGGGCCTGCCGTCAAGAGATGCGGCGGATCACGGCCGTGCCTACGCTCGACCCGTACGTTGCCTGAGGGGATCGCCCCATGGTCTTCGACCTGCTGCTCATCGCCCTCGCCATCGCGCTCGACCCCCTGCCCCTCATGGCGTTCGTCCTGGTGGTGGCATCGGCCAAAGGCATACGAACCGGGCTCACCTTCATCTCGGGGTGGACGGCGTGTCTCGTCGCGGTGATCGCTCTGGTCCTGACGCTGACCGGCGGGCAGCCTCCGGCACCGAGGTCACCTCCGTCGACGGTGCACCTCGTGGCCAAGCTCGTGGTCGGACTGTCGCTGGTCGCGTACGGCCTCCACCGGCACTGGCGGCCCGTCCACGACCGCACGCCGAGCTCCGCGAAGGGACGCCACCACGGCTCGGGCGGAGCCGATGCGTCCGCCGACGTCGCCTCGCCGCCGCACGGCACGTCGTCCTCCCTCACCTCGCGGATGGAGCGCGGCTCGATCTGGCCGGCGGCGGGACTCGCCGTCCTGCTCCAGCCGTGGGGACTGGTCGCCGCGGGCGCGGTGACCGTGGTCGAAGCCGACACCTCCCAGGTCACGACCTGGCTGGTGCTGGTCGCGTTCTGCGTCCTCGCGACCGCCGGTCTGCTCACCGCCGAGCTGTACGTGGTGCTCCGGCCGGCGTCGGCCCAACACCGGCTGCTGGGACTGCGCACCTGGATGGCGGACCACGCGCAACAGGCGATTGTGCTAGGCAGCATCGCGATCGGCCTGTGGCTGACGGGAAGGAGCGTGTACGAGCTGGCCGGTTGACGCCCCGGCGCACCGCGTGGCGAGGCGCGCGCCTGGATGCGCGGGGGGATGTCGGCCGCGGGGACCTCCACACGCCACTGTGAGCCGAGGTCGAGGTGCACATCCGGGCGGGGGCACCTACCCGCCGTCCCTCTACCTGTTCCTGGTCTACCTGTTCCTGGTCTACCTACGGCCGCCGGCCCGAGGCGCGCGGCCCGCCGCCCCGCGCGCCGATCCCGGACCCTCGGCTTAGTCTGATCCAGGGGCATTCGGGTGAATCGCACACCGAAAGGGCGGCCCCGATGGACGACTACCCCCTGATCGAGAACCACGGCCTCCTCGGCGATCTGCAGACGGCGGCGCTGGTGACGACGGACGGCAGCGTCGACTGGTTCTGCGCTCCGAGATTCGACTCGCCCAGTGTGTTCGGCGCGCTGCTGGACAAGGACAAGGGCGGGCACTGCACGGTCCGGCCGATGCACCACGCGTACGCGACCAAGCAGTTGTACCTGCCCGACACGGCGATCCTGGTCACCCGGTTCATGACCGAGGCGGGCGCCGGCGAGGTGATCGACTTCATGCCGGTGACCGGGACGACGGTCACGGAGAGTCACCGCCTGGTGAGGATGGTCCGCTGCGTGCGCGGCAGGATGACGTTCGAGGCGGAGATAGCCCCGAGGTTCGACTACGGGCGGCAGGCGCACCGTTTGCACATCAGCACGCACGGGGCGGTGTTCGCCGCGCAGGACGGCTCGGAGCTCACCGTGCACCCCATCCGGGAACCGGACGACGAGCGGTTGCTGGACGTGCTCGCCGACCGGCGCGACGCCCTGCACTTCACGCTGACCCTGGAGGCCGGCCAGGAGCGGGGGCTGGCCCTGGAGTGGGCCGCCGAGGGGTCGCCCAGGGAGATGCGACTGGCCGAGTACCAGGAACTGTTCGACGAGACGGTGCGGTTCTGGCGCAGCTGGCTGCACCAGTCGCGCTACACGGGACGCTGGCGCGAAACCGTGGAGCGCTCCGCGATCACGCTGAAGCTGATGACCTTCGCGCCCACCGGCGCCGTGGTGGCCGCCCCGACGGCGGCGCTTCCCGAACAACTGGGCGGAGAGCGCAACTGGGACTACCGCTTCACCTGGATCCGCGACGCCTCCTTCTCGGTCTACGCCCTGCTGGGGCTGGGCTTCACCGACGAGGCGAGAGCGTTCATCCAGTGGCTTTCCGACCGGGTCAGGGAGCGCGCCGGAAGGGACGGTGACACCGGCCCGCTGAACATCATGTACAAAGTGGACGGCTCCTCCGACCTGGGCGAACAGATCTTCGACCACTGGGAGGGCTACGCGGGTTCCGCGCCGGTGCGGATCGGCAACGGCGCCGCCACGCAACTCCAGCTGGACATCTACGGCGAGGCGCTGGACAGCATCTACTTCGCGCACCGGCACGGCCTCCAGGTGGGGCACCGCGGTTGGAACGCGCTGCTGACGAACCTCGACTGGCTGGTCGACCACTGGGACCAGGCGGAGGAGGGCCTGTGGGAGACCCGCGGCGGCCGGGAGGACTTCACCTACGGCCGTGTCATGTCCTGGGTGGCCTTCGACCGCGCCCTGCGGCTCGCCGAGTCGAACGGCCGCCCGGCCGGCGCCGAACGGTGGCGCCGCGCACGGGACGCCTGCTACGAGCAAGTCATGGCCAAGGGGTGGAGCGAGGGACGTCAGGCCTTCGTCCAGCACTACGGCAGCGATGTCCTGGACTCCTCGCTGCTGCGCATGTCGACGGTCGGGTTCATCACCCCGCAGGACCCGATGTGGACGTCGACCCTCGGCACCATGGAACAGGAACTGGTCAGCGACAGCCTGGTCTACCGGTACAACCCCGAGGCCTCGCCCGACGGCCTGCGCGGCTCGGAAGGCACGTTCTCGCTGTGCACCTTCATGTACGTCGACGCCCTGGCGCGCGCGGGACGGACCGACAAGGCGCGGCTGGTGCTGGAGAAGATGATGGGCTACGCGAACCATCTCGGCCTGTACTCGGAGGAGATCGACCCGACGGGCCGTCAACTGGGCAACTTCCCCCAGGCGTTCACGCATCTCGCCCTGATCGACGCGGCGATCACTCTCAACGCCGCTCTCGACCGCACCTAGTCCGGTTCGGGCGCAGGGCCCAGGAGCACGCGCGCGCCCGTCCCGCCGTACGACGAACAGCGTCTCGCAGCCCGGCGGATACGGGGCGGAGGCGGGCTGTACATGGAACCGCGCGCCGCGCTCATGGCGGGCCGCGAGGTGTCGGGCGGTGGGCCGACCCGGTAAGTTCCCCGGCGGCCGGCTCGCACCGGAACGAGCGAAATTGGCGTCACTGTCGCCGAGACGGAGGTGAGCAGCGGGCCGATGATCAGCTGGACCAGCGTCTCGAAGAACGGCCGTCGCACGGGCATGTCGAATCCGGGCAGGTTCGCGGCGATCAGCCCGGTGTCGTCGTACAGCACGCCACGGCCGCCGGCACGCCGAACACCGCCGGCCCCAGGGCCATGACCCCCACACCCCAGGTGAGCACCGTCCGGAACACCAGGAGCCAGTCCGCTCCGACGAGTTGGTCGGGGTGGACTACGTCCGATCAGGGCCATGCCCAGGGGCTCAGCCCTCGTCACTGGCACTGCTCCGCAGATCGGCGTCGGTGAGTCCCTCCAGTTCCCCGTGGGTGTCCAGCCAGTAGAGCAGGACGACCGCGGGCGTGATCAGCGCTACGGCGACCAGGGTGACCAGGCCCAGCCAGCGCAGCGTGGTGTGCGCGCCCGCCGCCTCGGCGACGGTCAGGGAGGCCGGGACGAGGTAGGGGCGCTGTGCCATGCCCCAGGCGATGACGGCGGACGCCACCACGCCGACCGCGGTGACGCGGGACCAGGCGCCGGAGGGGCGGATCAGCAGCCAGGCGGTGGCGAGGGTGCTCAGGGCCGCAACGACCACGAAGGCCAGTCCCGCACCGTGCGTCAGCCCGTGCCACACGTGCTGGGCGTCCTCGTGTGTGACGGCCAGCGTGGTCAGGGCAAGGGCGGAGACGAAGCCCAGGGCAGCCAGGGCCCGCCGCCGGAAGTAGCCGTCCAGATCCGGCGCGTCGAAGCGCCGCGCGTCCGCGGCGAGGAACACCGCACCGAGCAGGGCGGTAACCGCCACGGCGAGCAGACCGAACAGCACGGGGGTGGGATGGGCCCAGGCATGCGTCGCGGGCTGCGCGTCCGCGGTCACCCGGCCGGACGCCACTCCGCCGGCCGCGGCGCCGAGGAAGAACGGCGTCAGCAGGGAGGAGACGGCGAACACCGCGCCGTACAGGCGCCGGCCGGCCGGCCGCCGGGCGGGCTTGCGCAGCGCGAACCCCGCGCCGCGCAGCACGATGCCCACGGCGGCCAGCGCGAGCGGCAGCCACATCGACTGGAACAGCTGCTGGAAGAGGACGGGAAAGCCCGTCCACATGATGACGAGGACGAAGATCAGCCAGACGTTGTTGACCTCCCACACGGGAGCCATCGCGTGGTCGATCAGCCACCGGGGCCGCTTGCCGCGCTCCGCTCCGCCGGCGGTCAGGTCCCAGAAGCCGGCTCCGTAGTCGGTGCCGCCGGCGCAGGCGTAGGCGGCGATCGCGAGCAGCAGGACGACGGCGATGACGTCGGCGATCATGGCCGGTCCTCCACGGCCGGGCGGCGCGGCCCGTAAGGCGTGTCCGTCTCGGGTGTCTCCGCCGGTGTCCCGGCCCCGTCCGGAGTCCTGTCCTCCTCGTCGGCGAGCCGCCAGCGGGTGCGCATCCGCAGCAGGATCACGAGGAACGAACCGAAGATGAACACGTAGACCACGACGACCAGGCCGAACATGAGCCACAGCGTCGTGGACCGGGTCGCGGTGACGGCCTCGGCAACCCTCATGTTCTCGTAGACGATCCACGGCTGGCGGCCCACTTCGGTGGTGATCCAGCCGCACTCGACCGCGACGACGGAGGCGACGCCGGCCACGGCGGCGCACCGGTAGAACCACGGTGAGGCGGGCAGTCGGCGGCGGCGGAGCCACACCAGGGCGTACCACAGGGCAAGCAGCACGAGCAGGCTGCCGATGCCGACCATGATGTCGAAGGCCCAGTGGGCGATGGTCGCCTGGGTGGCGTTCGGCCGGGCGTCCGCGGGGACGGAGGTCAGCCCGGTCACCCGGGTGTCCGGCTTGAAGCCGGCGAGGATGGAGTCGAGCTGTGGGATCTTGAGGCCGCCGGAGATGCTCCCGTCCGGATGCAGCCGGCCGAACAGGTACTCCGGCACATGGGTGTCGGTCTTCCAGACGATCTCCATGGCGGCGAACTTCACCGGCTGCTTGTGGAAGACCTCCCGGGCGATGGAGTCGCCCAGCACGAACTGCACCGGCGTGAACACCGCGGCGACCGTGAAGGGGATGGTGAAACCGAGCCGGTGATAGCGGTCCCGGCGGCCGCGCAGCCGGCCGACGGCGTAGACCCCGGCCACGACGTAGCCGGCCGTGACGAGCATCGCCACGACGAAGTGCCAGTACTGCGGGCCGAACATGGGCGTGAAGATCGCCTTCCAGATCTTCACGTCGACGGGGTCGCCGGCGGAGTCGAGGGAGAAGCCGCGCGGGGTGTTCATCCAGGAGTTGGCGGCCAGGATCCCGAAGGCGCCGAGCAGGGCCGCGGCGGGCAGCGGCAGGGCGAGCAGGAAGTGGGTGCGGGCGGGCAGCCGTCGCCAGCCGTACAGGTAGATGGCGATGAGCACGGCCTCCAGGAAGAAGGCCCATGCCTCGACGCCGAACCCGATGCCGAAGACGTCGCCCCATCGGCCCATCAGGCCCGGCCAGAGCAGTCCGAACTCGAAGGACAGCACGGTGCCGGTGACCACCCCGATCGCGAACTGGACGGCCATGACCGCCGACCAGCGGCGCGCCAGCAGCAGGGCCGTCCGGTCACCGCGGCGCAGTCCGTACCCGTGCAGGATGAGGGTGATCAGCGGCAGTGCCACGCCCAGGGGCACCAGGATGATGTGGGACGCCAGGGTGAAGGCCATCAGGGATCTGGCCGGCAGCAACTGCGCCGGCGCGTCGGCCAGCACCTGCAGGGTGGTGTGCATCCGGGTTCCGTCCGGGGCCGTTGTGCGTGTGGTGTCAGCCGCCGGTGGCGAATCCGGGGAAGAGGGTCATCCCGCCGTCCACGAAGAGCGTGGTGCCCACCACGTAGTCCATGAGGTCGGAGGCGAGGGCCACGGCCGCGCGCGCGATGTCCTCCGGGTCGCCGACGCGGTCGTAGGGAATCAGCTTGAGGAGGTCCTCGCGGGCCTCGGGCGTGTCCCAGGCGCTGCGGTTGATGGGGGTCTGGACGGCGCCCGGGGCGATGGCGTTCACGCGGACCTTCTTCGGCGCGAGTTCCTGGGCGAGCGTCTCCATCATCATCTGTACGCCGCCCTTGGACGAGGCGTAGTTGACGTGCCCGGCCCACGGAATGACCTGGTGCACGGAGCTCATGCAGATGATTTTTCCGGCCGCCCGCGACACCTCGGGGACGACACCGCGCCGCAGGAACTCCTTGGCTGCCTCCCGGGCACACAGGAACTGCCCGGTGAGGTTCACGTCGAGGACCTTCTGCCACTGGGCCAGCGTCATCTCGGTGAACGCGGCGTCGCGCTGGAGACCCGCGTTGGCCACCAGGATGTCGAGGGTGCCGAACTCCTCGACCGTCCGGTTGACCATGGCGACGACCTGGCCCTCGTCGGAGACGTCCGCCTCGTGGGCCACCGCCCGCACCCCGAGGGACTTGATCTCCTCGACCACCTTCTCGGCTTCCTCACGGCCGGCCACGTAGTTCACGACGACATCCGCCCCGGCCCGTCCCATGGCCACGGCCGTCGCTTTGCCGATACCGGAGTTCGCGCCGGTGACCAGGGCCTTCTGTCCCTTGAGCAGCTGGTCGGGGATCATGTCGCGGGACGCGCCCTCGGGGGAACTCACGATGACTGTCTCCTGCACTGCGAGGCCGAATCGCCCGGGCCGTGGCCCGGAGGTCGGCGCCACCCAATCACCGGGGGCGAACGGCGGAGCGCGGCACGAGCCGGAGTTGCGCCGACCGGCGGAGGATCTTCCCCCGCTCGAAGGCGGGCCCCCGACCGCGGTCGAGCCAACCGCTCCGCGAGGTGCTCGCCCACCCACGGGGCGTTGGCCACGTGCGTCGGCCGCTGCCGCACAGGGCTCTAGAGCGGCCAGCCCGCGATGGTGTAGATCATCCCGACGATCCAACCGAGCCCGGCCAGCGTGGCGAGGACGAGCGCGGCCGTCACGGCACGCTCGACGGGGCGGTTCGGGTCGGCAAGGGGCTTCGGGGCACGGTGCGTCGTCATGCGCCCCAGCCTGCCGATCCCGGTGGGCGGGTCACATCCGTACGGGTACTCAGTCGGCGTACTCAGTCCACCAGGGCGCGGGCAGCGAGCAGCAAGTCAAAGCGTCGGGAGGCCGGTCGCCTCCTTCAGTGCCTGTCGGCACAAGGAGTCCGCGCGGCGTGTCGTCTCCGGGAGTCGGAACTCGGGGGTCAGGGCGAGGGTGTGGGCGCAGGCGTTGGTGAGGCTCACGCGGTGGCCGACCGAGACGAAGACCGGTTTGACGGCGTCCCGGGTGCGCAGGGCGCGGCCGATCTCCTCCTCGCCCGCCATGAGCGGCGCGGACGATCCGCGTTGGGGGGCGGGATCGTCGTAGCTGAAGGTGAAGGGGTTCTTGGCCACGCCGATCGTCGGCAGGCCGGTGAGGACGCCGAGGTGGCTGGCGAGGCCGAAGCGGCGGGGGTGGGCGAGCCCGTAGCCGTCGCAGACGACCGTGCCGGGCTCGCAGGGCAGGGCGTCGAGGGCGGCCAGCACCGTGGGGATCTCGCGGAAGGCAAGCAGGCCGGGGACGTACGGGAAGGAGATCCGGCCGACGGCCGTGGCCTCGGCGACGACGTCGAGGCTCGCCGCGTCCAGGACGACCGCGGCTGCGGCGACCACGTCCCGCTCGTCGTCGTAGGCCACGTCGACCCCGGTCACCCGCCCGGCTCCGGGCGGTGGCCCCGGCTCGTCGAGGACCACCCGCTCCCGCAGCTCGTCCTGGACGGCGCGGGCCTCTTCCTCGGTCGCGGGCCAGCCCGCGGGAATGCGTACGGTCGTCATGGTGGGGACGAGCGTACGGGGCCCGGGGCGGCCGCGACGGGCTCGGGGGTACGCTCGTGATCATGTTCGTACTCGAGCTGACCTACACCGCCCCGCTCGATGCCGTCGACGCCGTGCTGGAGGCCCATGTGGCGTGGCTCGACGAGCAGTACGAGAAGGGGACGTTCCTCGCGTCCGGGCGCAAGAACCCCCGCGACGGCGGGGTGATCCTCGCCGTCGCGGGGGACCGGGCGCTGATCGAGGAGATCGCCGCGACCGACCCGTTCGTCGGCGCCGGCGTCTGCGCGTACCGCATCACCGAGTTCGCCGCCACGAAGACGGCGCCGGAACTCGAGCGCTACCGCGAGACGCCCGGCTGAGCCTCACTTGTTGCCCAGCGCCTGCTTGAGCTGGGTCTTGTTCATGTCCGAACGCCCGTGGATGTTGCGCCTCTTGGCCTCCTCGTACAGCTGGTCGTACGTGGGGCCCTGGGAACCCTTGCCCGACCGCTGGCCGCCCCGCTTGCCCGAGGACATGTCCTGAGTGGACGTACGGCTGGCGGACTTGGACTCGCCGGACCGTGCGCGCTCCTTGTTCACCGTTCGCGCCGCGATCTCCTTGGCGCGCGAGGCGCTCTCGCCCCGGTCCTGGGCGCTCTCCTTGATGTGCTCGTACTGGCGTTCCCGCTTGGGGCTCGAACCGCGTGGCATGTCGGGTCACTCCTCTCGCAGTCGGCGCCCGAGTACCCACTTTCCGGCGTCAGCTCTCCAGCCGCGCGACCCGGCCCTTCTCCCCCGCGGCCCAGCAGCCCAGGTCTGGCGTGCAGTCCACGGTGTCGTACGAGCCGGTGTCGACGGTCCGCCAGGTGCGCCCGCCGTCCGTCGTCAGGTCGGTGCCGGTGGGGCCGACCGCGAGGGCGGCGGTGCGGCTGTGCGGGAGCCAGGCGACGCCGGAGCGGTAGGCGGGCGGGGGCGTGGCGGCGGGCTGCCAGCTGTGGCCGCCGTCGGGGGTGCGTGCGGCGGCCTGCGGGGACGCCTGGTCGGGGCGGTAGTCGCCGCCGACCGCGAGGCCGTGCGTACGGTCGCGGAAGGCGAGCGCGAAGACGCCGCGGGCCGGATCGCCCGCCGGGATCGGTGTGTCGGCGGCCGTCCAGGTCAGCCCCCGGTCGGCGGAGTGCAGCACACGCGCGCGTGCGGCCCCGCCGGTGGCCAGCCAGACGTCCTTCGGCCCGGAGCTCACCAAGCACTGCCCGCTCGCCGCGAAGCCGGCCTCGCCCGCCGACGCGGCGGGCATCCCGTCGCTGGGCAGCACCTTCCAGGAGCGGCCGCCGTCGCTGGTCGACAGGATGCGGAACCTTCCGTCCACCGGGTCACTCATCGCCAGCCCGTGGCGGCGGTCGAAGAAGGTCATGCAGTCGTAGAAGGCCCGCGCGTCGGTGTTGCGGAAGGACTCGGTCCAGCTCGCGCCGCCGTCCTGCGTGCGGTACACACGGGACGCCTCGCCCTCTCCGATGGCCAGCACCACGGCGCGCCTGGCGTCGAACGCCTCGATGTCCCGGAACTGCAGCTCGGCGGCGCCGGGCGGCGAGACGTTCCGCCAGGTGGCGCCGCCGTCGGTGGTACGCAGGACGGTGCCCGCGGTTCCGGCCAGCCACGCGGTGTTCCGACTGACCGCGGACAGCCCGCGGAAGCGCACCTCGGGCGTGCCGCTGTCCTTGAGCTCCCAGTGCGGCGCCCGGCGCTCCGGCTCGCGCGCCTGCGCGGGTACGGCCGTCAGCGCGGCCAGCGCCGCCCCGCACGCCACCCCCGCGGCCACTGTCCGAAACGTACGCCCCGACCGTCGCGTGCTCCCCGAACGCCTCATGGCGGGCGAAGCTAGCCCACCGCCCCGATGCCGTCCAGATGGCCTCGCCGACCACATGTGACTTTCCCGGCACGGGAGGACGAACGGGCCACTCCCATGCATGACGGCGGTGACAGAGGTCACTCGAATCCGGGGTGCACGGATTGGCTGATTCCGTCGTCTCTACCAGTGCCCGGTCTCGTCCGCCCGGAAGTTCGTCCAGCTGTCACAAGGGAGCATGGCGTTGTCCACCGTAATCGAGCAGCCCGTTGAGGCCCGTCTCGTCGCCGCCGCGCCGCGGATGCCGAGCATTCCCGCGACCCTTCACTACGACCGGCGCGACCCGTTCGCCGTCCGCATGACCTTCCCCGCCCCGGCCACCCTGGAGGGCGTGGAGGTCTGCTGGACCTTCAGCCGCGAGCTGCTCGTGGCCGGCCTGGAGGGGCCCGAGGGCCACGGCGACGTCCGGGTGCGGCCGTACGGCTTCGACCGTACGGTCCTGGAGTTCCACGCGCCCGAGGGCACGGCCGTCGTGCACATCCGCACGGGCGAGGTTCGGCGGTTCCTGCAGTCCACGAGTGAGCTGGTGCCTCTCGGCCTGGAGCACCTCCAGCTCGACCTGGACCGTGACCTGGCGGAGCTGATGCGGGACGCCTGCTGACGCGGTTTCTCGCCCCCGCCGCCCCTGCTCCTCCCACCCGTCCAGGGGGCTCCGTCCCCTGGACGGGCGTAGAGAGGCCGAGCCGAACCTGAGCTCGCTTTAATTCCGTTGACAGGCTCGTCACCCCCTCCTACCGTCTACAACGGTCCTGTTGCCGTCGATTGGAGAAGGACGTTGCTCGTCTGAGGTCCTGAGACACCGCGTCACACCTGAGGTGTGTGTGCGCTGCGTGCGACCTCGGCGTTCGAGCCGTCCTCCGGAGCAGGGCTTTTCTCATGCCCCCGACCCCCTGAGGCCTCCCCGTTGGTCGCCGGTGTCTCGAAACGCGTTTGCCCTTGATCGCTTCGAGCATCCGCGGAGGCCGGTATGTCTACTTCCATCACCTGTACGTCCCTCTCCTTCACCTGGCCCGACGGCACCCCCGTCTTCGAGGGCCTCGACGTCGCGTTCGGCCCGGGCAGGACCGGGCTCGTCGGCGTCAACGGATCGGGGAAATCAACCCTGTTGAAGCTCATCGCCGGTGAACTCCCCCCGGTCGACGGCGCCGTGCGCGTCGCGGGCGAGGTCGGCTGGCTTCCGCAGAACGTCACCCTCGACACCGCTCTCAAGGTCGACGAGGCCCTCGGCATCGCGGCCCAGCGAGCCGCGCTGCACGCCATCGAGGCGGGCGACGCGGCCGAGGAGCACTTCGAGACCGTCGGCGACGACTGGGACGTGGAGGAGCGGGCCCTCGCCACGCTCGGCGAACTCGGGCTCGGCCACGTCGAGTTGGATCGCACCATCGGCGAGGTCTCGGGCGGCGAGTCGGTGCTCCTGCGCCTGGCCGCGCTGTTGCTGCGCCGCCCGGACGTCCTGCTGCTCGACGAGCCCACCAACAACCTCGACCTGTACGCACGCAGGCGGCTCTACGCGGCCGTCGCCGCCTGGCCGGGGGTGATGGTGGTGGTCAGCCACGACCGCGAACTCCTGGACCTGGTCGACCAGATCGCCGATCTGCGCTCCGGGGAGGTCACCTGGTACGGCGGCAACTACTCCGCCTACGAGGAGGCACTCGCCACCGAGCAGGAGGCGGCCGAGCGCATGGTGCGGGTCGCCGAGGCGGACCTGAAGAAGCAGAAGCGTGAACTGGTCGACGCCCAGGTCAAGTTGGCCCGGCGCAAGCGGTACGGGCAGAAGATGTGGGACCAGAAGCGCGAGCCGAAGATCGTCATGGGAGCGCGCAAGCGGGCGGCGCAGGAGTCCGCCGGCAAGCACCGCATCATGCACGAGGAGAAGCTCGCCGAGGCAAAGGAGCGGCTCGACGAGGCGGTGGACGCCGTACGGGACGACGACGAGATCCGCGTCGACCTGCCGTACACGGCCGTACCGCCGGGGCGGACCGTCCTCACGCTCCTGGACCTGGAGTTGGCGTACGGCGCGCGCGTGCCCGGCGGCTTCGATCTGCGCGGACCGGAGCGGATCGCGCTGATCGGGCGCAACGGCGCGGGCAAGACGACGCTGCTGCGGACGATCGCCGGGGAGCTGCCGCCGGTGTCGGGTGAGGCGACGGCACACGTCCCGCTCCGCTTCCTGCCGCAGCGGCTCGACGTGCTCGACGGCGAGCTGTCGGTCGCCGAGAACGTGGCCCGGTTCGCACCGGCCGCCACCAACAACCGGGTCCGGGCGCGGCTGGCCCGCTTCCTGTTCCGGGGCGCCCGCGCCGACCAGAAGGCGGCGACGCTGTCCGGCGGCGAACGCTTCCGGGCGGCACTGGCCGCGCTGATGCTGGCCGAGCCCGCACCGCAGCTGCTGATGCTGGACGAGCCGACGAACAACCTGGACATGGCGAGCGTACGGCAGCTCACCACGGCCCTGGAGTCGTACGAGGGGGCGCTGATCGTGGCCAGCCACGACCTGCCGTTCCTGGAGTCGATCGGCATCACGCGCTGGCTGATGGTGGAGGACGGAGAACTCAAGGAAATCACGCCAGAAGCTGTCGGATATCCCGCCTAGCTTCACTGCATGGCCGCATCCCGAAAGGCCGGCTGACCGGGTTCACCGGCCTTTCGGGATCGGGGAAGTCGTCGATCGCCTTCGACACGATCGCGGTGGCGCGCGGCGCCGGCTGCAACCTCGGCCGCCTCGGCGATCTGCCGGCCCCGAGGCTGCGGGACAAGGGCAACGGTGAACGGCAGCGGATCAAGCCGGCGACGCGGCTGCTTCACCGCGGAGCATCTCAGGAGGGCCACAGCCTGACCACGAGGGTTTTGTACGGGCGGGTAGGCCCTGCATGATGGCTGGTCGGTACCCCGTTCATCATGGGCGCCGCAACCTGCCACCGATCCGGAGATCCCGTCGTGCCCAGCAAGAAGGCCCTCGTCCGCCGCCCGAGCCCGCGCCTCGCCGAAGGGCTGGTGACGCACATCGAGCGGGAGAAGGTCGACGTCGATCTCGCGGTCGAGCAGTGGGAGGCGTATACGGAGGCCCTGCGTACGCACGGCTGGGAGACGATCGAGGTCGATCCGGCCGACGACTGCCCCGACTCGGTGTTCGTCGAGGACACGGTCGTCATGTACAAGAACGTCGCGCTGATCACCCGGCCCGGTGCCGAGTCCCGGCGCGACGAGACCATCGGCGTCGAGGAGGCCGTGGCCTCGCTCGGCTGTTCCGTGAACTGGGTCTGGGAGCCGGGCACGCTGGACGGCGGCGACGTGCTCAAGGTCGGCGACACGATCTACGTCGGCCGCGGCGGCCGCACCAACGCGGCCGGCGTCCAGCAGCTGCGGGCGGCCTTCGAACCGCTGGGGGCGCGGGTCGCCGCCGTACCGGTGAGCAAGGTGCTGCACCTGAAGTCGGCGATCACGGCGCTGCCCGACGGAACGATTCTCGGACGTATCCCGCAGCTGGACGTGCCGTCGCTGTTCCCACGCTTCCTGCCGGTGCCCGAGGAGTCCGGGGCGCATGTGGTGCTGCTCGGCGGCGGCAAGCTGCTCATGGCCGCGAGCGCGCCGAAGACGGCAGAGCTGCTCGCCGACCTCGGCCACGAGCCCGTTCAGATCGACATCAGCGAGTTCGAGAAGCTCGAGGGATGTGTGACATGCCTCTCGGTGCGGATGCGGGATCTGTACGCCTGACCGACTGAACGCATCTCGCTTTCAGCCCCGGGACCTGCGGGTCCTGGGGCTTTGCAACACCCGTGAAATCCCGGCGGCACGGCGGCTGATCAGCAATCTTTACACCGCCCTTAACCTACGGCTTCGTAACCTACGGGTTCGTAGCCTACGATCCCGTAGGTTCCGGCAACCGCTCGCCGGTCACCTGCCCCGTGTTGTGCGTCCCCTGGAGTTCCCGTGACGATTACTTCCCCTCACCTCGGCAGCCCGTCTTCCGCCTGGACCGACGCCCGACTGCTGTACGCGTTGGAGGAAGTGGTCGAGAACGAACTCAACCGCCATCTGCAGGTCGCCAAGGACTGGATGCCGCACGAGTACGTGCCGTGGACGGACGGCCGCAACTTCCCCGGCCTGTTCGAGGACGGGGAGGCCTGGGACAAGGAGCAGTCCAAGGTCACCGAGATCGGCCGTATCGCGCTCGTCGTGAACCTCCTGACCGAGGACAACCTGCCCAGCTACCACCACGAGATCGCCTCGCTCTTCGGCCGTGACGGCGCCTGGGGTACGTGGGTGCACCGCTGGACCGCCGAGGAGGGGCGGCACGGCATCGTGATGCGCGACTACCTGCTCACCTCGCGCGCGGTGGACCCGGACAAGCTGGAGCAGTTCCGCATGTCCCACATGAGCGAGGGCTTCGAGTCGGACAACCGGCACTCGATGCTGCACTCGGTCGCCTACGTCGCCTTCCAGGAGCTCGCGACCCGCATCTCGCACCGCAACACCGGCCACCAGTCCGGTGACCCGATCTGCGACCGCATGCTGGCGCGCATCGCGACCGACGAGAACCTCCACATGGTCTTCTACCGGAACCTGCTGAAGGCCGCGTTCGAACTCGCCCCCGACCTGACGATGCAGGCGGTGCGGGACGTGGTCGTCAACTTCCGCATGCCCGGCCACGGCATCCCCGGCTTCGAGCGTGCCGCCGCGCAGATGGCCATCGGCGAGGTCTACAACCTGCGCATCCACCACGACGACGTCCTCCAGCCCGTCCTCCGCTTCCTGAAGATCATGGAAATCGACGGCCTCGGCCCCGAGGGCCAGAAGGCCCAGGAGGAACTGGGCCTGTACATGGGCGGCCTGGACGCGGAGGCCCTGAAGTTCGACGAGAAGCTGGCAGCCCGCAAGGCCCGGATGGCGGCTCGGGCTGGGGCTTGAGGGGCGGGAGCTGAGCAGCGGGGCCGAGGGCCGTCGCCACGGCTGACGGCTGACGGCTGACGGCTGACGGCGACGGCTGACGGCTGACGGCTGACGGCTGACGGCTGACGGCATCCGGGGCACGGACCGGGGACTTACGGCGCAAAGTGCGCCTGCACATGGGCGGCAAACCGGGCGACGACATCGACCGCGCGCGGCACGCTTCACGCTCGACACGATGTACGCCCACTTCGTCACCGGCGGCTTCCGGCACGAGGCGGCCTGGAACGCGTACGGGCCCTGTCTGACCGTGCAGTTGGCCCACATGTATCTACTCGCCGGTGACCCGGCGCCCATGGACGCGCTACTCGGCTGGACGATCGCCGGGCGCAGTGCGGTCGGCGGCGTCGGCGGACGGGCACGTGGCGGTTCAGCGTGACGTACGCCTGAGCTCCAGGCGTTCCTTCTCCGACAGGCCGCCCCAGACGCCGAAGCGTTCGTCGTTGTCGAGCGCGTACTCCAGGCAGGCGGAGCGGATCGGGCACAGGCCGCAGATCCGCTTCGCCTCCCGTACGGAGCTGCCCGGCTCGGGGAAGAAGAAGTCCGCCCCGGTCTGCGCGCACAACGCCTCCTGCTGCCATTCCAGGTCGGGCGGGGTGATCGTTGTGATCGTTTCGGTGTGCATACGCAGGATCGTGCCGGTCGGCGAAAAACGTTCGATCAACGCGGGATCAACGCCGCGCCGCAGGGCCCCCGGCCGACTCGATGGTCCCCCTCCGAGTACTGCGGCGCACGGCGGCGCGCGGAAACGGGTGAAAAACAGGAACGGTCGGCGGCAGCGCTCCGGCAGCGATTGTCAGTGGGCGGTGCAAGACTCGGCAGAGCAGAGAGCACAACGGACAACGGGACCCTTCCGAGGAGGGCGATGATGCTCACCACCCGTTACGTCACCGGCGCGCCGAACTGGATCGACCTCGGCACACCCGACATCGAGGGCGCCGGTTCCTTCTACGGCGGCCTGTTCGGCTGGCGGTTCCGGCCGGGCGGGCCCGAGACCGGCGGTTACGGCCTCTTCCAGCTGGACGGGAGGACGACGGCCGGCGGTATGCAGACGACCGAGGAGCAGGGTCCGCCCTCCTGGACGGTGTACTTCCAGACACCGGACGTGGACGCCACCGCGAAGGCGGCCGAGCAGGCGCACGGCTCGGTGCTGATGCAGCCCATGGACGTGATGGAGCTGGGCCGCATGGCCATCCTCGCCGACAAGGCGGGCGTGCCCTTCGGCCTCTGGCAGCCCGGCACCAACAAGGGCCTCGACGTCGTCCAGGAGCCCGGCTCGCTGTGCTGGCTGGAGCTGTACACCACCGACGTACCGGCAGCGGCGGGTTTCTACCACGCGACGCTCGGCCTGGAGACCTTCGCCCTCGACTTCTACGGCGGCACCTACACGACGTTCAGCCCTGCCGGGGAGGGCGAGGACGCCATGTTCGGCGGGGTCGTCGACAAGGCCGACGATCCGGCGGAGGCGCAGGGCCCGGCGTACTGGCTGCCGTACTTCGAGGTCGCGGACACGGATGCCACGGTCGCCAGGGCGCAGGAGCTGGGCGGCTCGGTCCGGATGCCGGCCACGGACCTGCCGGACGTCGGCCGTATCGCCAAGCTCAGCGACCCGTACGGAGCACGCTTCGCGGTGATCAAGAGCGCACAGCCGCAGAGCTGAGGGCACGGGACCCGGAGCTCCCGTCGGACGGCCTAGGCGGACGCGCGCCGCACCAATGTGGTCGGCAGCACCACGCTGGACGGTGCGGCGCCGACGCCCCGCTCGGCGGTGCGCCGGTCGAGCCCCCGGAGCAACAGCCGGGCCATCAACCGGCCCATCTCCTCTATGTCCTGACGGACCGTCGTGAGCGAGGGCTCGGTCTGTTCCGCGATCGGCAGCATGTCGTCGAACCCGACCACCGCGACGTCCTCCGGCACCCGCCGCCCCGACTCGCGCAACACCCGCAGAGCCCCGGCCGCGGTGAGATCGTTGGCGGCGAACACGGCATCCAGGTCCGGGCAGCGCTGGAGGAGCTCACGCATCGCCCGCTCGCCGCCGGCCGGCGTGAAGTCGCCCTCGACGATGAGCCGCGGATCGGCGTCGACCATGACATCCCGGTAGCCGTCGAGCCGGTCCACCGCCGACGTCTGGTCGAGGGCGCCGGTGATGTGCGCGATGCGGGTGCGGCCGAGGCCGGCGAGGTGGCGTACGGCGTCGCGTGCGCCGCCACGGTTGTCGCTGTCGACGTACACCACGCCACGCCGGTCGCCGCTCCAGTCGGGGCGTCCGCCGAACACGGTGGGGACTCCGGCGTGCTGGATCAGGCCGGGCAGCGGGTCGTCGAGGTGCAGTGAGAAGACGAGCGCTCCGTCGACGTGCCCGCCGGCGAGGTAGCGGCCGACGCGGGCGTGGTCGTCCCGGCCCTCCGTCAGGAGCAGTACCAGCTGGTTGTCATGTGCCGTCAACTCCTTGCTGATCCCCCGGAGTTGCAGCGCGAAGAAGGGGTCGGCGAAGACGCGGGTCTCCGGTTCGGCGACGACGACGGCGACGGCGTCGTGCCGCCGGGTCACCAGGCTGCGGGCGGCCTGGTTGGGCACGTACCCGAGCTCCTCCACCGCCTTGCGGACCCGCTCCACGAGCGGCTCCCGCACCCCGTCGCCGCCGTTGACCACCCGGGACACGGTGGCCCGCGAGACCCCGGCCCGTGCGGCCACGGCCTCCAGGGTGGGGCGCTGGGCGGTGTCGGTCACTTCGGGGCTCCTCGTGGGCGGGTGCGGATCAGGATAGCCGCGACGGGAGCCGGGTGAGAGCGCTCTCGGATCACCGAAACCGCTCCCGGAACTCACGCCAGCAGATCCACTCGCCGCCCGACACCCTCCTCCTCCGCCGCCCGGTACGCCACCCAGCTCAGCGCCAGGTCCTGCCAGGGCAGCCCGACCGGCGCGTAGACGGTACGGCCCTCGGCGCTCACGCGCCCCGGATGCTCACCCCGCACCACCTCGCCCAAGGTCGCCTCGGCGGCCCCGCCGTGCGCCAACGCGCCCATGCGCACCGCTAGTTCACGGTCGTCGACCACGACCGTCGCGGCCTCCAGCAGATCGACCGCCAGCTCCGCCTTGCCCGGCTCGTCCGCCCCCAGGCTCGTGAAGTGCTGCCCCTTCCTGGTGTCCGCCAGGCGCAGCAGCGGCTTTCTCGACCATGTCGCCGACAGGACGACGTCGGCGGTCGCGGCGACCTCCGCCGCGCAGGACAGCATCCGCCCACCGTGTCGCCCGGCGAACTCCGCGGCGCGGTCGGCGGACGTGTCATGGACGACCAGGCCTGCGCGAGGTCGTAGCGCCGCGAGTCCCCGGACCACCAGTTCGGCCTGGGCCCCCGCCTCGATCACCCCCAGCACTTCACCCGGACCGGCGAGCAGATGCGTGCCCAGCGCCGCCGCCAGCCCCGTCCGCCATGCCGTGACCGTCGCCGAGTCGAGCAGGGCGAGCAGCTCGCCGTCCACGCCGCTGTGCAGGCAGATCACCCCGCGCAGGGCGGGCCGGGCGCCGGGGAACTTGGCGTTGACCTTCACGGTGTAGGCCGGGACGCCGGGCAGCAGGCCCGGGATCAGGGCGGTGGCTGTGCCGGGGAAGGGCAGGTCCGTACGTACACGCTGTCCCGCGATCGACACGGTGTCCGCGGACCGGAAGCCCTCCCGCAGGGCCTCGATACAGGCCTCCGGCTCCAGTAGGGCTTCCAGATCACTGCGGGTGAGGAGGAGAGTCACCCGTCCATGATCCGTCAGTGCTCATGCCCGCCCACCTGATTTCCGTGCTCGTGCGGCTCGTACCCGGGAATCGTCCCGTCGGCCTTCTTGACCAGGAACAACCCCACCATCCCCATGTCGGAATGGCTCTGCACATGGCAGTGGTACATCCACGCCCCCGCCCCGACCCCCTCCCCCGCGATCACCTGGAACCCGAACGAGTCCGCCGGGCCGACGATCTTGTTGTCGATGACCTGGCTGGGGTCGTCGGGCCCGGCGAGCATGCCCGTGCGGTTGTCCGCCCAGCGGTGACCGTGCAGGTGGAAGGTGTGGTAGTACTCGCCGTGCGTGATCATCACGAACTCGACGCGATCGCCCACCGTCGCCTCGTAGTTCGGGCCGCTGTGCGCGGGCTTGTTGTTGATGAGCATGTCGTTGAAGACGATGGTGTGGGTCGCGTCCGGGAGGATGTCGCCCTTGCGCCGGACGATCACCGGGCCGTAGAGGCCCTTGCGGATGCCGCCCGTGCCGTGCTCGGTGCCGACGACGTGGTCGTGGTAGTGCCAGTAGCCCGCGCTGCCCGCCCGCCAGGTGCCGTCCTTGCGGCGGCCGGGGGCGTGGGTGCGCCAGGTGTAGGTGCGGGTGCCGCCGGGTTCGACGTCGCTCTTGTTCAACTTCGTGCCGTCGCTGGTGATCTCGTAGTCGAGGCCGTGGACGTGCAGGCTCACCGGCACGTCCATCGTGTTCTCGAACTCGACGTGCAGGGTGTCGCCCTCGTTGAGCTCGATGAGCGGGCCGGGGATCGTGGCCTTGCCCTTCTCCAGGCCGTAGCCCATCTGCCCGTCGGCGAGTTTCTCGGCGTACAGCTTGATGTGTCTGACCTCGCCGCCGGCCGGGGCGGTCCGCGGCGGCGTGTCGGCACCCATGGCCTCGGGCACCGACGCCAGGGACAACGATGTCGCGACGGTCGCGCCGCCCAGCAACACGCGCCTGTTGAAGGCACGCCGGTCGAAGCCGCGTCTGTCGAAGCTGCCCTCGTTCATGCCGAACTCCCCACGGCGGTACGGAAATTACGGGGATGAACCGGTGAGACGGTACCGGCCACTCCCCCGTTTATCCACACTCAGGACAAAGTTGGTCCCAGTACGGCCATAGGTATTGGCGAGTCGTTCAAAGGGGTCTAGCTTCCTTGTCGCTGTTGCTGTGACCGTGGAGGTGCCCATGCACTTACGAGGGTTGAGCACGAGAAGACAGACCTGGGTGGCCACTGTGACCACCGGGATCGTCGCCGCCGGACTGATGTCGGCTCCGGCGGCCGACGCACGCCCGGTTCCGGAGCCACCCCTGACAACGATGTCCGTCAAGTCGCCGCCAGGCGGCGCGAATGTTCGGGTGCTCATCTTCTACGGGTCCGCGGCCGCCGGCGACGAGTCGCCTCTGGTGAACGCCGGCATCGAGGCGATCGAGAAGATCGGCCTGTCGGGTCCGACCGATCAGCGTTTCAAGGTCGAGGCCACGAACGACGCCTCGGTCTTCACCGATGAGACCGAGCTGGGCCGTTTCAACGCCATCGTGTTCCTCACCGGCGGCGGCGACGTCCTCGACCCCGAGCAGGAGGCGGGCCTGGAGGCCTATATGGAGGCGGGCGGCGGTTTCGTCGGCATCCATGACGCGGCCCGTGCCGAGCCGTACTCGGACTGGTTCACCGGTCTCGTCGGCGCCCGACCGGCGTCCGGGGGCCCGACGAACGTCCAGCGGGCCGTCGTCGAGGTCGGTGACCGGCAGCATCCGGCCACCAAGGAGCTTCCGGTGCAGTGGAAACGGCCGGACAAGTGGCTGAACTGGGCGAAGAACCCGTCGGGTGCGGTGCACACCGTCGCCCGGGTACGGGAGTCGAGCTACCAGCCGGGCACGAGCGCCAACGGCTGGGACCATCCGGTGAGTTGGTGCCGTGACTACGACGGCGGCCGCTCCTTCTACACGGGCATGGGCGGCACGGTGTCGTCGTACGACGAGAGCGACTTCCGTACGCATCTGCGCGGCGCCCTGCTGTGGACCACCCGGCTCGTGCGGGCCGACTGCAAGGCCACCATCACCGGCAACTACAAGGCCGAGCGCCTCACCCAGGCCAACCAGCCCGGCCAAAACGACCAGATCGGCGAGCCGCACGGCCTGGTCACGGCGCCCGACGGCCGCGTGCTCTACATCGGCCGGGGCGGCGCCGACTCCTCCCAGCCGGTGATCACCGACTGGAACAACCCGGACATCGGCAAGGGCAAGGGCGAGATCCACGTCTACGACCCCAAGACCAAGAAGGTCACGCTTGCCGGGGCGTTGACGGTCTTCGGCAACAAGGGCGGTGGCGACGAGCTGATCAAGGTCGAGGAGGGGCTCCTCGGCATCGAGCTGGACCCGCGCTTCGAGGAGAACGGCTGGGTGTATCTGCACTACACCCCGCACGCGCAGATCAACCGCGACACGCGGATGGCCGAGCGGCGTGTCTCCCGCTTCACGCTCGACCTGGCCACCAACCAGCTGGACCTGGGCAGTGAGAAGGTGCTGCTCAAGTGGCCCGTGCAGATCCACAGTTGCTGCCACGCGGGCGGCGGGATGACCTGGGACTCCCAGGGCAACCTGTACATCGCGACCGGCGACAACAACTCCAGCCGCTTCAGCGACGGTTACTCGGGCAACAACCCGGAGCCGAACTACAAGGGCGTGTCCTTCGCCGACGCGCGCCGTACCGCCGGCAACACCAACAACCTCAACGGCAAGATCCTGCGCATCCACCCGGAGCCGGACGGCACGTACACGCTGCCGGAGGGCAACCTCTTCACGGGCCGGGAGACCGACGAGGGCGGCGGCAAGACGCGCGGCGAGATCTATGTGATGGGCGTCAGGAACCCCGCTCGCATCTTCGTCGACCAGCAGACGGACATCCTGTACGCGGGCTGGGTCGGCCCGGACGCCTCGACGCCCTCCCCCACATGGGGCCCGGCGAAGTACGACACCTTCGCCGTCATCACCAAGGCGAGCAACCGGGGCTGGCCGTACTGCATGGGCAACAAGCAGCCCTACCGGGACCGCAATCTGCCCGACCCGACCAAGCCGCTGGGCTGGTACGACTGCGACCACCCGAAGAACGAGTCGCCCAACAACGACGGCCTCGTCAACCTCCCGCCGGTCACCGGGAACAACATCTGGTACTCGCCCCAGGGCGGCGCCCCGGACTTCCCGCGCGACGCGAACGGCGTCCCGTCGTACAAGCAGGAGGAGTCCACCTATCTGCTGCCGTGGCTCAAGGGCGGCGGCCAGGCCGCGATGAACGGACCGGTCTACCGGTACGACGCGGCGAGCGCCGACGAGACCAAGTGGCCGGCCTACTGGGACGGCAAATGGTTCGTCGGCGACTTCTACGACGCCGACCAGCCGCGCAACGCGGTGATCACCGACCCGAAGACGCACGGTGACGGCGGTCTGCCGGTCCACTCGGAGTCGTTGAAGAAGATCGTGCCGATCGGCAACGACGGCATCAAGAACCTCATGGACTGGAAGTTCGGTCCGGACGGCGCGCTGTACGTGCTCGACTACGGCCGCGGCTTCTTCACCTCGGACGCCAAGTCGGCGCTGTGGCGGATCACTTACACAGGCGGCGCGCCCACTCCGGCCGCCGACCGGTTGGCGAGGGGGACGCAGTGACACGGCAACGAAGAATGTGGGCGGCCCTGTTGGCCGCACTGCTCGTGGTGCTCGGGCTGCAGGCGCTGCCCGCGACCGGCCGGCCACAGAGCCGGGAAGCCGCCGCCGAACAGGTCCTCACCTGGACCGCCGGTGACGACATCACGAAGTACACCTCGGCGCCCACGACGGCGGTGGCCGGCGTGACGACGATCGTCTTCGAGAACAGCACGGCGACCGGCAACACCACCGGAATGCCGCACACGTTGACGTTCGACACCTCCGACCCCGAGTTCAACAACGACGTCCAGCTCAACATCCTCGCCAACCCGAACGACGACCAGGGCGGCCGCCACACCGCCGAGGTCACGCTCACCCCCGGCCGCTACCGCTACTACTGCACGATCCCCGGCCACGGCCAGATGCAGGGCATCCTCGTGGTGACCGAGGGCAGCGGCGAGGACACCACGGCACCCGAGGCGACGGCCCACGTCAGCGGTACGCAGAACTCGCAGGGGCAGTACGTCGGTTCGGCGAGCGTGGCGATCCACGCCACCGACGAGGCGGGCGGCTCCGGGGTCGACCGCGTCGAGTACGCGGTCGGTGACGCGGGTGCCTGGCAGCCGTACGCCACCCCGGTCGTCGTCGACCAGGTCGGCGACCACAAGATCCGCTACCGCGCCCTGGACAAGGCGGGGAACGTCTCCGCGGAGAAGAGCGTCGAGTTCACGGTGGTGCCGCCGCCCACCGGCGACACGACCGCGCCGGAGACCTCGGCGACGGTGAGCGGCGAGCAGAACCCCGACGGCACGTACGTCGGCATGGCGACCGTCACCGTCTCCGCCTCCGACACCGGTTCCGGCGTCAACACCATCGAGTACGCGATCGGCGCCGGCGCCTGGCAGCCGTACACCGCTCCGGTGATGGTGCACGAGGTCGGAGCGCATACGGTGCGCTACCGGGCCACCGACAAGGCGGGCAACGTCGCCGCCGAGAAGAACGTGCAGTTCACGGTGGTCGCGGCGCCCCAGCCGGACACGACCCCGCCGGTGACCGGTGTGACGGTCGAGGGCACGAAGAACTCGTCCGGGGCGTACATCGGCAACGCCAGGGTGACCGTCACGGCGACCGATGAGCACCACGGCTCGGGCGTCGACCGGATCGAGTACTCGATCGACGGCGGACCGTATCTCGCGTACGGCGCTGCGGTGGTCGTCGACCGCGCGGGCACGCACACCCTCGCGTACCGGGCGACGGACAAGGCGGGCAACACCTCCGCGGCCCGCACGGTGACCTTCACCGTGGTGGCCGGCCAGGTCCCCGCCCCCAACTGCCCGGAGTTCGACGAGCGGTTGACGGTGATCGTCGGCACGGTCGACTCGGGTGTCCCGAACCGGCTCACCAACAGCCGGTGCCGGATCAACGAGTTGATCGAGGACGAAAAGGAGTGGACGTCCCACGCGCTGTTCCTCAAGCACGTGACGACGGTCCTGGACAAGCTCCTGAAGGAAGGGGTCGTCGACCAGCGCGAGTACGACGCCATCCGCAAGGCCGCCCGTCAGTCCGGGATCGGCAAGCCCGGGCAGACCGAGGGCTACCGCACGATCCTCGACGGCAGCGCGGAGTCGTTCGCCAAGTGGCAGCAGGTGGGCGGCGGTTCGTTCGCGCCCAACGGTGACGGGACGATCACCAGTGGGACCACCAAGCCCGGGCTGGGCATGCTGTGGTTCCCAGAGCGCAAGTACGGCGACTTCTCGCTGCGGCTCCAGTGGCGGGACGACGCTCCGGGCACCGGCAACGCCAACTCCGGCGTGTTCGTCCGCTTCCCGTGGGTCCATGACCACCCCGAGGAGTCGCGGCCGGAGTGGGTCGCCATCAAGTACGGGCACGAGGTGCAGGTGCTCGACCGGCCCGACGGCGACATGTACAAGACGGGGTCGGTCTACGGCTTCGACCGCGTGGGCCTCGCCGGTGCCGGCGTCACCCAGAAGGGAACCTGGAACGACTACGAGATCCGCGTCGTCGACCAGCACTACTCGGTCTACCGCAACGGCGTGCTGATCAACGAGTTCGACAACATCGGCGGCCAGGACTTCGTCCCGCCCCGCTCGGACGACCCGGGCACGGACGGCCGACGGTTCGCCTCCGGCTATATCGGGCTCCAGGTGCACGGCACGACCGACGTGGTGTCCTACCGGGACATCCGGATCAAGGAGCTCTGACTAGTCCGTCCCGCCCGGCTGCTTCTTCGCCCGGCTCGGCTGTACCCGCTTGGGCTCCCCCGGCATCTTCGGATACTCGGGCGGGTACGGCAGATCGCCGAGGCCGTGGTCGCGCTCGTCCTTGTTGGCCAGCTCCAGCAGCGCGTCCAGTGAGAAGCGGTGGTCGTCCATGTCCGCGTGCACATCGCCGAGTTCGGCGAAGCGCGCGGGCATGGTCGCGATGTCGAAGTCCCGGGGGTGGGCCTCGCCGACCTCCTCCCAGCGCAGGGGGGCCGAGACCGGGGCGTGCGGGCGTGGTCGTACGGAATAGGCGGAGGCGATCGTGCGGTCGCGCGCCGTCTGGTTGTAGTCGATGAAGATGCGTTCGCCCCGCTCCTCCTTCCACCACTTGATCGTCACCTGCTCGGGCATCCGGCGTTCCATCTCGCGCCCCACCGCGATGGCGGCGCGCCGGACCTGGGTGAACGTCCAGCGCGGCTCGATCGGCACGAAGACGTGCAGGCCACGGCCGCCGGAGGTCTTGGGCCAGCCGCGCAGGCCGCCGAACTCGTCCAGGACGGCGCGCAGTTCGTGGGCGGCGCGGACGGCGTCGTCGAAGTCGGTGCCGGGCTGGGGGTCCAGGTCGATGCGGAGTTCGTCGGGGCGGTCCACGTCGTCGCGGCGGACCGGCCAGGGGTGGAAGGTGAGCGTGCCGTACTGGGCCGCCCACAGGACGGCGGCCTCCTCGGTGGGGCACATCTCGTCGGCGCTGCGGCCGCTGGGGAAAGTGATGTGGGCGGTGGGTATCCAGTCGGGCATGTTCTTCGGTGCCCGCTTCTGGAAGAACCACTCGCCGGTCACGCCGTCCGGGTAGCGCTCCAGGGTGGTGGGGCGGTTGCGCAGGGCGCGCAGGATGCCGGGGCCGACGGCGACGTAGTAGCGGGCGAGGTCCAGCTTGGTGAAGCCGCGCTCGGGGAAGAAGACCTTGCCCGGGTTGGACAGGCGAACGGTCCGGCCGCCCGCTTCCAGTTCCACCGCTTCGCCCATGCGAGCCACGGTAGGCCGACCGGGCACACCTCGCACACCGGGCGGCACCCCTCGTATGCGCGCAGAATCGGAGCATGGACCTGCCGGTGATGCCGCCCGTGAAGCCGATGCTCGCCAAGTCGGTGGCGAAGATCCCGCCGGGCATGCAGTACGAGGCGAAGTGGGACGGGTTCCGGGCGATCGTGTTCCGCGACCGGGACGAGGTCGAGCTGGGGAGTCGTACGGGTAAGCCGTTGACCAGGTACTTTCCCGAGTTGGTGGCAGGGCTGAAGGAGCGGTTGCCCGAGCGGTGCGTGCTGGACGGGGAGATCGTCATCGCGCGGGAGGGGCGGCTGGACTTCGACGCGCTCACCGAGCGCATCCACCCGGCCGACTCCCGGGTGCGAACGCTGGCCGAGCGGACCCCGGCGTCCTTCGTGGCGTTCGACGTGCTGGCGCTGGCGGACGAGTCGCTGCTGGAGGTTCCGCTGGCGGATCGGCGGGCGAGGCTCACCATGGCGCTGTCCGGGGTGACGGCTCCGGTGCATGTGGCGCCGGCGACGACCGACATCGACACGGCCCAGGGGTGGTTCGAGCAGTACGAGGGGGCCGGTCTGGACGGTGTCATCGCCAAGCCGCTCACCCTGCGCTACCTCCAGGACGAGCGGGCCATGTACAAGATCAAGCACGAGCGGACGGCGGACGTCGTCGTCGCGGGCTACCGCCTCCACAAGAGCGGACCTGTCGTCGGCTCCCTGCTCCTCGGTCTCCACGACGACCGGGGCGCCCTCCAGCACGTGGGCGTGTCGGCGGCGTTCCCCATGAAGCGGCGCGCCGAACTGATCGAGGAGCTGGAGCCACTGCGCATGGAGGACGCCACGGGGCATCCCTGGGCGGCCTGGGCCGACGAGGCGGCGCACGAGTCGGCCCGGCTGCCGGGCGCGCCGAGCCGCTGGTCGGGCAAGAAGGACCTGTCCTGGGTGCCGCTCAGGCCGGAGCGGGTGGCCGAGGTGGCGTACGACCACATGGAGAACGGGGTGCGTTTCAGGCACACGGCCCGCTTCCGCCGCTGGCGCCCGGACCGCACGCCCGAGAGCTGCACCTACGCGCAGTTGGAGGAGCCGGTGCGCTACGACCTCGCGGAGATCTTCGCGCCCCAGGCCTGACGGGGCCTGACCGGGAGCACGTCCGACCGGGAGCACAGCGCGAGTCAGGGCTTCATCAGCACCTTCACCGCGCCCTCCTGCTTGCGCTGGAACATCTCGTACGCGTGCGGGGCGTCGCTCAGCGGCACGCGGTGCGTGGCGAAGTCGTCGACGCCGAGGGGATCCTCGTCCGTCAGGTACGGCATGATGTCGTCGCTCCAGCGGCGCACATTGGCCTGCCCCATCCGGAGCTGGATCTGCTTGTCGAACAGGGTGACCAGCGGTATGGGGTCAGCCGTGCCGCCGTACACGCCGGACAGGGAGATCGTGCCGCCGCGCCGCACCAGCTCGATGGCGGTGTGGAGGGCGGCGAGCCGGTCGACGCTGAAGCGTTCGGCGAGCGGACCGCTCAGCTTGCGCGGCAGCATCGCCGAGGCCTGCTGGGCCAGCCGCGCGGCGGCGCTGCCGTGGGCCTCGGTGCCGACCGCGTCGATGACGGCGTCGGGACCGCGGCCGTCGGTCTGGTCGCGGATGGCGGTGACGAGTTCCTTCTCGTCGTGGAAGCTCCTGAGGTCGTACGTCTCGACACCCCGCTCGCGCGCCCGCTGCAGCCGCTCGGGCACCAGGTCCACGCCGAACACCCGCCCGGCGCCCCGCACCTGGGCGACCCGGCAGGCCATGTCGCCGATGGGGCCGAGGCCGAGCACGGCGATGCTGCCGCCCTCCGGGATCTCGGCGTAGCGGACCGCCTGCCAGGCGGTGGGCAGGACGTCGGAGAGGTAGACGAACCGGTCGTCGGGCGGCCCTTCCGGGATCTTGATCGGGCCGAACTGCGCCTGCGGGACCCGCAGGTACTCGGCCTGGGCGCCCGGCACCGAGCCGTACAGACGGGTGTAGCCGAACAGGGCGGCGCCCATGCCCTCGCCGGTGACCTGGGTGGTCTCGCACTGGGTCGGCAGCCCGGTCAGGCACATCCAGCAGTTGCCGCAGGCGATCTGGAACGGCACCACGATCCGGTCCCCCGCCTGCAGGTCCGGCACCGCGGCGCCGACCTCCTCGACGATGCCGATCGGCTCGTGCCCGAGGATGTCCCCCGGTGTCATGAACGGCGTCAACACCTCGTACAGGTGCAGGTCGGAGCCGCACAGCCCGGTGGACGTGACGCGGATGACCGCGTCCGTCGGCTCCTGGATCGTCGGATCGGGCACGTTCTCCACGCGCACGTCCCGCTTGCCCTGCCAGGTCACTGCCCTCATCGCCCCGCGCTCCCTCCGTCACGTGTGCGCGTCCGCTCGTGCGGTGGCCGCCCGGGTACCCCGGCGCTCCCCCGCCGAACCGCTCGGACGGGCCGACGACACGCCCCCTGGATCGCCCGCTCGGACGGGCGAACGGAACCGGTCATGTATGGCGTCCTATGAACTGATAAGTGCACAATTAACTACACGGACAGGGCGGGTGGCTGCGGGTGACGACGGTGGGCAGGCAATCAAAGGCGCGCACGAGACGTGCCACGACCATGGCGGGGCTGCTGGCCGCCATCCTGACGGCTTCCCTGGCGGCCGGCTGCACGATGTCCGACGACCCGCGCGACGACGGCCGCGGACGGGAGCGTCCGACGTCGCCGAGTGCGAGCGAGACCCACGTGAACGGTGCCTCGGTACTCGCCGTGAAGATCGACAATGTCCGCGCCGCCCGGCCTCCCACGGGCCTGAACGCCGCGGACATCGTGTACGTCGAGCAGGTCGAGGCCGGGCTGAGCCGCCTGATGGCGGTCTACGCACAGCAGTTGCCGGAGGTCATCGGGCCGGTGCGCAGCGCCCGCGAGAGCGATCTGGAGCTACTGGGGCAGTTCGACCGGCCGACGCTCGCCTTCTCCGGCGCGCAGGGCAAGCTCCTGCCCCTGATCGACAAGGCACCACTGCAGGCGGAGCCGCCCGAGAAGGCGTCCAACGCGTACTTCCGCGGCACGGACAGGCCCTCGCCGCACAACCTCTATCTGCGACCCGGCCGGCTGATGTCCTCCGCCCCGGGCACCTCCGTGCTGACTACCGGCTTCCGCTTCGGCGCGGCCCCCGCGGGCGGTATTCCGGAGACCTCGCGGACGGTGCGCTTCCCGGCGGCCCGGTTCACCTTCACCTGGTCCGGCAGCCAGGACCGCTGGCTGGTCGCCATGGACGGCAAGGCCGCCAGGACGACGGACGGGCAGCGGGTCATGGCCGGCACGGTCGTCGTGCAGTACGTGAAGGTACGCAGGTCCGACTTCCACGACTCGGCCGGCAACTACACGCCGTACACCGAGACCGTGGGCGCCGGGAGGGCGGCGGTGCTGCGCGACGGGCACGTCTACCACGTCAACTGGAAGCGCCCGCAGGCCACGGACGGCACCACGTTCACGACCGACGACGGCAAGCCGATGAACTTCCAGCACGGCCAGGTGTGGGTGGTGTTCGCGAAGGCGTCCTGAGTATTCCGTCAGCGTTGCGTGACGAGGGGTTCCGCCGGGTTGCGGAGCCCCTCGGCCGCGTCCGCGACCCGTCGGATCAGGTCGAAGAACAGCGTCTGCTCCTCGGCGGAGAGCGGGGCCAGGAAGACCTGGTTCATCCGGGCGGTGCGGACGGTCAGCTTCTTGTGCGTGCGCATCCCGTCGTCCGTCAGGCGCAGCAGGAAGCGACGGCCGTCCTGGGGGTCGCGGACCTTGTCGAGCAGCCCGCGGCGGCCGAGCCGGCTGATCACCTCGGCGATGGTGGACCGGTCGAGCCCCACCCGCTCCCCCACCGTCCGCTGGTCCAGGCCCGGCTCGGCGACGAGCGCGTTGAGGACCGCGAACTGGGGCGAAGTGATCTCCTCGGAGACCATCGTGTTCCACAGCAGGTAGTGCGCCTGCTGGAGCCGCCGGGCGAGGTGCCCGGGGTGGGTGGTGAGGTCCACCGCGGCCATGTGCGCTCCCGAGGTCGAATTCGTTGGTGTACTGAACGATAACCGCACCCACCCATCCCTGTCTTCATCACCCACCTTCGCCTGGCCTGCATTGATTCAGAGGCCTTGACGCCCGGCCGCTCCAGTGGCAGCGTGAGGGAAACCTCGCTGAAATACTCAGTGCCCTGAGTAATTGGAGAGATGGGGCTTACGGATGGACAAGGTGGTCGCCACAGCCGCTGAGGCAGTGGCCGATGTGCCCGAGGGCGCTTCGCTCGCGGTGGGCGGTTTCGGGCTGAGTGGTGTGCCGAACGTGCTCATCCAGGCCCTGTACGAGCAGGGCACCGGCGGACTGTCGGTCGTCTCCAACAACTGCGGGGCGATGGACTCCGGCCTCGCGATCCTGCTGGCGGCCGGGCGGATCGCCCGCGTGACCGGCTCCTACATCGGCGCCAACAAGGAGTTCGCCCGCCAGTACCTGGCCGGTGAGCTGGAGGTCGAGATGATCCCGCAGGGCACGCTCGCCGAGCGGCTCCGGGCGGGCGGCGCCGGGATCCCCGCGTTCTTCACGCCGGCCGGGGTGGGTACACAGGTCGCCGACGGCGGGCTGCCCTGGCGTTACGACGGCCAGGGCGGCGTCGCGCTCGCCTCGCCGCCGAAGGAGGTGCGGGAGTTCGACGGCGTCGAGTATGTGATGGAACGAGGTATCCGTACCGACTTCGCCCTCGTCCGGGCGGCGAAGGGCGACCGGCACGGCAACCTGGTCTTCAACAAGTCCACCCGGAACTTCAACCCCCTCGCCGCCATGGCGGGACGGGTGACGATCGCCGAGGTGGAGGAACTCGTCGAGCCCGGCGAGCTCGATCCGGACGCGGTGCATCTGCCCGGGATCTTCGTGCAGCGGGTCATCGCGCTCACCCCGGAGCAGGCGGCGGACAAGCAGATCGAGCGGCGCACGGTTTCCGCGCCTTCGGCACGAGGGACGGTGAGCTAGTCATGGCATGGACGCGGGAAGAGATGGCCGCGCGGGCCGCACGCGAGCTTCAGGACGGGCAGTACGTCAACCTCGGCATCGGGCTGCCGACACTGATCCCGAACTATCTGCCCGAGGGCGTGGAGGTGATCCTGGAGTCCGAGAACGGCATCCTGGGCACCGGCCCCTACCCGGCCGAGGATCAGGTCGACCCCGATCTGATCAACGCGGGCAAGGAGACCGTCACCGTGCTGCCGGGGGCGTCCTTCTTCGACTCGGCGCTGTCGTTCTCGATGATCCGGGGCGGGCACATCGATGTGGCCGTGCTGGGCGCGATGCAGGTCTCGCGGGCCGGTGACCTGGCGAACTGGGCCATCCCCGGCAAGATGATCACCGGGATCGGCGGGGCGATGGACCTGGTCCACGGGGCCCGCACGGTCATCGTGGTGATGACCCACACCGCCAAGGACGGCTCGGCGAAGATCCTCACCGAGTGCGCGCTGCCGCTCACGGGCAAGGCCTGCGTGAACCGGATCATCACCGACCTGGGCGTCATCGACGTGACACCCGACGGGCTGGTGCTGACCGAGGTCGCGCCCGGCGTGGCCGTCGACGAGATCATCGCCAGGACCGACGCCAAGCTGACGATCGCGGAGGCCCTGCTGTGAACCCGGTGTACATCGTCGACGCGGTCCGCACCCCGGTCGGCCGCTACAACGGCGCCCTCGCCTCCGTCCGCCCGGACGACCTCGGCGCCCACGCCATCCGCGAACTCCTCGCCCGGACCCCCGACCTGGACCCGTCCCGGATCGAGGACGTCTACTTCGGCAACGCCAACGGCGCCGGCGAGGAGAACCGCAACGTCGCCCGCATGGCCGCCCTCCTCGCCGGGCTCCCCACGTCCGTGCCCGGCGTGACCGTCAACCGCCTGTGCGCCTCCGGCCTCGAAGCGGTCATCCAGGCGGCCCGCGCCATCGCGGTCGGCGACGCCTCCATCGCCGTGGCCGGCGGGGTGGAGTCGATGACCCGGGCGCCGTACGTGCTGCCCAAGTCCGACAGGCCCTTCCCGGCCGGGCACACCGAGCTGTACTCCACCACCCTGGGCTGGCGCATGGTCAACCCGAGGATGTCACCGCAGTGGACCATCCCACTCGGCGAATCGGCCGAGCTCATCGCGGAGAAGCACAAGATCAGCCGCGAGCAGCAGGACGAGTTCGCCCTCGCCTCCCACCACAAGGCCGCGCGCGCCCAGCAGGCGGGCCTGTTCGCCGCCGAACTCGCCCCCGTACCGATCCCGCAGCGCAAGGGTGAGCCGGTCGTCTTCGGCGCGGACGAATGCGTACGGCCGGACGCCTCGCTGGAGGCGATGGCGAAGCTGAAGCCGTCGTTCCGGACCTCCGGAGGCACGGTCACCGCGGGCAACGCGTCTCCGCTCAACGACGGCGCCGCGGCACTGCTGTTGGTCGACGAGGAGGGTCTCGCCGCGACCGGCCGCGAGCCGCTCGCGCGGATCTCCGCGTCCGGTGTCAACGCGCTCGACCCCGACTACTTCGGGCTCGCCCCCGTCGAAGCCGTCAACCGCGCCCTCGCCAAGGCCGGCAAGGGATTCGCCGACCTGGACGTCCTCGAACTCAACGAGGCCTTCGCCGCCCAGGTCCTGGGCTGCGTCGCCGAATGGCCCGAGTTCGACCCGGCCGTCCTCAACCCCCAGGGCGGCGCCATCGCCCTCGGTCACCCACTCGGCGCCTCCGGTGCCCGCCTCGCCGGCACCGTCGCCCACCAACTCGCCCGCAAGGGCAGCGGAACCGGCGTCGCCACCCTCTGCATCGGCGTCGGCCAGGGCCTCGCCCTCGTCCTGGAGCGCTAAGAACCCCCCGAGGAACCCTCATGACTCTCACGCAACATGACATCGACCAGGAGATCGCGGCCGAGCACGCCGCGTACGAGAAGCGGGTCGCCGACGGAGCCCCCGTCGAGCACCACCCGCGGCGCGACTACACGCCGTACCGCTCCTCGGTCCTGCGCCACCCCAAGCAGCCGCCGATCGCGATCGACGTCTCCAAGGACCCGGAGCTGGTGGAGCTGTCCTCCCCCGCCTTCGGCGAGCGGGACATCACCGAGATCGACAACGACCTCACCAAGCAGCACAACGGCGAGCCGATCGGTGAGCGCATCACCGTCTCCGGCCGGCTGCTGGACCGCGACGGACGCCCGATCCGCGGCCAGCTCATCGAGATCTGGCAGGCGAACTCGGCGGGCCGCTACGCCCACCAGCGCGAGCAGCACGACGCCCCGCTGGACCCCAACTTCACCGGCGTCGGCCGCACCCTGACGGATGACAGGGGCTTCTACGAGTTCACCACCGTCCAGCCGGGCCCGTACCCGTGGCGCCAGCACGTCAACGCCTGGCGGCCGGCACACATCCACTTCTCGCTCTTCGGCACGGCGTTCACCCAGCGGCTCGTGACGCAGATGTACTTCCCGAGCGACCCGCTGTTCCCGTACGACCCGATCATCCAGTCGGTGACGGACGACGCGGCCCGCCAGCGGCTGGTCGCGACCTACGACCACAGCCTGTCGGTGCCGGAGTTCTCGATGGGCTACCACTGGGACATCGTGCTCGACGGGCCGAACGCCACCTGGATCGAAGAAGGGCGCTGACCTGCCATGACGAAGATCGACACGAGCCGTCCCGAGACCGTGCTCCCGACCCCGTCGCACACGGTGGGCCCCTTCTACGGCCACGCCCTGCCCTTCCCGGGCGGCGGCGACATCGCCCCGCTCGGCCACCCCGACACGATCACGCTTCAGGGGTACGTCCACGACGGCGAGGGCAACCCGCTGCCGGACGCGTTCGTGGAGCTGTGGGGTGCCGACCCGGACGGCAACGTCCCGCAGGTCGACGGCTCGATGCGGCGCGACCCGGCAAGCGGCGGCTTCCTGGGCCGCAACGGCGTGGAGTTCACCGGCTGGGGGCGGATCCAGACGGATGCCAACGGCCACTGGAGCGCACGGACGCTGCGGCCGGGGGCGCGCGGGCAGAGCGCGCCGTACATCAGTGTGTGCGTGTTCGCGCGCGGGCTGCTGGTGCACCTGTACACCCGGATCTATCTGCCGGGCGACGACGCGGCGCTGGCCGCCGACCCGCTGCTCGCCCGGCTGGACGGGGCGCGCCGCGACACGCTGATCGCCGAGGACCGGGGCGATGGCACCTACCGTTTCGACATCCGCCTTCAGGGCGAAGGCGAGACGGTCTTCCTGGAGTTCCAGTGACTTCTGTCGATTCCGACGACACCGGCCTGCTCGCCCCCGGGTGGGCAGGCTCCCCCGCCGCCCACGCGACCGGCGACACGGCCTATCTCCAGGCCCTGCTCGACGCGGAGGCCGCCCTCACCCGGGCCCAGGCAGCCCTCGGCCTCGCCCCGGCCGAGGCGGCGGCCGCGGTGACGGAGGCGGCGGACGCCGGCCGATTCGACGTACGGTCCCTAGCCGAGCGGGCCCGTGCCGGCGGCAACCCGGTCATCCCCCTGGTCGCTGATCTGACGAAGGCGGTCGGTGACGCGTACGGCCCCTGCGTCCACCGGGGCGCGACCAGCCAGGACATCATGGACACGGCGACGATGCTGGTCGCCGTGCGCACGCTCGACCTGGTCCTCGGCGACCTCGGCCGTACGGAGCGGGCGCTGGCCCGGCTGGCCGCCGAGCACCGCGACACCGCGATGCCGGGACGGACGCTCACCCAGCACGCCGTACCGACGACGTTCGGGCTGAAGGCGGCCGGGTGGCGGTCGCTGGTGCTGGACGCGCGGGACCGGGTGGAGGCCGTACGGGACTCGCTGCCCGCCCAACTCGGGGGTGCGGCGGGGACGTTGGCGGCCTTCGGGGCGTACGGCGCGAGCGATCCGACCGCGCCTCCGGCGGCGTACGCCCGCGAGCTCGGCCTGCGGGCGCCCGATCTGCCGTGGCACACCCTGCGGACGCCCATCGCCGATCTCGCCGGCTGCCTCGCCTTCGCGGCGGGCGCGCTCGGCAAGATCGCCGTGGACGTCCTGACCCTCTCCCGCACCGAGATCGCCGAGGTCGCGGAGGGCAGTGGCGGCGGGTCGTCGGCCATGCCGCACAAGTCCAATCCCGTACGGTCCACCCTCATCGCATCCGCCGCACGGCGGGCGCCGCAGCTCGCGGCCACCCTGTACGGGTCGCTGACCGCGGAGGACGAACGGCCGGCCGGGGCCTGGCACGCCGAGTGGGAGCCGCTGCGCGAGCTGCTGCGACTGGTCGGCGGGGCCGCGCGGGACGCGGTCGAGCTGGCCGAGGGGCTGCGGGTGCGGGCCGACGTGATGCGGGAACACCTGGATCTCACCCACGGGTTGATCGTCTCCGAGCGGCTCTCCGCCGAGCTGGCCCCGGTGCTGGGCCGGGCCCGCGCCAAGGAACTGCTCACCCGGCTGGCGTCCGAGGGACGCCCGCTCGCCGAGGCACCCGAGCTGGCGGACGTCGACCTCGATCCCACCCACTACACCGGCTCCGCCGGAACCCTCACCGACCGTGCTCTGGAGCGACGTTGACCCACAAACTCCTCAACCACCGGACCGAAGGGCCCACTTCCGCTCCCCCGCTGCTGCTCGGACCCTCGCTCGGGACGTCGTACGCCCTCTGGGACAAGGTCGCGCCCGAGCTGTCGATCACCCATCGGGTGGTGCGCTGGGACCTGCCGGGGCACGGCGGATCCGCCGCCGACCTCATCGGGGCGGGCGCCACCGTCGGTGACCTCGCCCGCCTGGTGCTCACGCTCGCCGACTTGCTCGGCATCGAGCGGTTCGCGTACGCGGGTGTCTCGCTCGGCGGTGCGGTGGGGCTGCATCTCGCCGTGCACCACCCGGAGCGGGTCGACTCCCTGGCGGTGATCTGTTCGTCGGCGCACTTCAACGGTGCGAAGCCGTGGGAGGAACGGGCCGCGCTGGTGCGACGCGAAGGGCTGTCGGGGCTCGCCGAGAACGCGAACGCCCGCTGGTTCACGCCCGGGTTCACCGTGCCGGAGCTGGTCCAGGACCACCGGGACGCCGATCCGGCCGGGTACGCCGCCTGCTGTGACGCGCTCGCCGCCTTCGACCTGCGGGACCGCCTGCCGGAGATCTCCTCGCCGACCCTGCTGATCGCCGGACGCGAGGACCCCGCGACCCCGCCCGCGCATCTGCGGGAGATCGCGGACGCCGTGCCCGGTGCCGCGCTCGTCGAGATTCCGGGGGCCTCGCATCTGGCACCGGCGCAGTGTCCGGAGGCCGTGCTGACGGCCCTGCGCGCACACTTCGACCAGGGCGCCATGCGGGGAATGGAAGTGCGGCGCGAGGTGCTCGGCGACGCCCACGTCGACCGGGCGCAGGCCCGGCAGACCACCTTCACCGCGCGCTTCCAGGACTTCATCTCGCGCTACGCCTGGGGTGAGATCTGGACCGACCCCACGCTCACCCGCCGTGAGCGCAGCATGATCACCCTGACGGCGCTGGTCGCGCACGGCCACTACGACGAGCTGGCCATGCATGTGCGGGCGGCCCGGCGCAACGGGCTGACGCCGGAGGAGATCGGCGCCGTACTGCTGCAGACGGCCGTGTACTGCGGGGTTCCGGCGGCGAACTCGGCGTTCGCGGCGGCCCAGCGGGTGCTCGCGGAAGAGGAAGGGTGACCCTGCTGGTCGTAGCTTCAGCAGCATCTCGCGCATGCCTCCATCACGTGTCTACGGTGGAGGCATGTCCACGATTCTGATCACCGGCGCCACCTCCGGTCTCGGCCGGTACGTAGCCTTCGAGCTGGTCCGCTCGGGGCACGTCGTCCTCGCGCACGGGCGCGATCCGGGCCGTACGGAGCAGCTGGTCGAGGAGCTGCGCACCGAGGGCGACGCCGAGGGGTTCGTCGCCGATCTGGCCTCGCTGACGCAGGTGCGCGAGTTGGGCGCCCATGTCGCCGACGCGCATCCCGACCTGGACGTGCTGATCAACAACGCGGGCGTGGGAGCGGGCGCCCCCGGCACGGGACGCGAGCTGAGCGTCGACGGACACGAACTACGGCTCGCCGTCAACTACTTGGCACCGGTGGCGCTGACGCGCGCCCTGCTCCCGGTACTGCGTGCGAACACGCCCGCCCGGATCGTCAACGTCGGCTCGGTCGGCCAGGAACCCCTCGACTTCGACGACGTCGAGTTCCGACGCGGATACGACGGCTTCGCGGCGTACCGGCGAGCCAAATTCGCCCTGGCGGCCCATACCTTCGCCCTCGCCGAGGAGTTGGCGGACACCGGTGTCACCGTGAACGTGCTCCACCCGGCGACCTTCATGGACACGGCGATGGTGCGCGAAGGCGGGGTCACCCCCTGGAACACGGTGGCCGACGGCGCCCCGGGCGTCCTGGCCCTGGCGACCCAGGACCTGGGCACGGGCGCCTACTTCGACGGCACGAGCCCGTCCCGGGCGCACGAGGGGACGTACGACCCCGAAGTGCGCAAGCGGCTGGCCGCGGTCACCGATCAGCTGCTGGCCCTCTGACCCGTCTCACCCCACGCCCGACAGCAACGCCGTCTCCGCCTGCGCCACCAGCCCGTCCGCACCGCACGACCGCGCCAGCGTCAGCCCCCGCCGGAGCTCCGCGGACGAGCGGGCGACGATGCCGTACTCGACGCGGGCGGCCGCGTGTTCGTACTGGCAGGGCGAGGCCTCCAGATAGGTGACGGCCTGTTCGGCGAGGCGTACCGCGCGCTGGCCGGTCTCCAGGGCGGCGGCGCAGCGCAGGGCCTCGCCGATGGCGGTGTCGGTGCCGAAGCGCTCGGCGTGCCGCCGGACGTCGGTGGCGAGCCGGACGGCGCGCGCCGGGTCCACGCTCGCGAGGGCGCGGGCCAGGTCGACGGCCCAGGGGACCAGCACCGGGTTGTGGTGGCCGCGGACGGCCGCCGCCTTCTCCGCCTCCTCCAGTTCGTTGATGCCCTCCTGGGTGCGGCCGACCGCGAGGAGCAGGCGGCCGCGGACCGAGCGCGGGTCCGGCAGGACGATGGTGGACGGGTACGGCGGTGCGAAGCCGTACTGCTCGGCGATCTCCCAGGCCTCGTCGACATGGCCGCGGGCGAGCAGCGTGTCGACGAGGTTGCAGGTGGCGGACCAGTGCAGGGGCAGTCGGCGGCCGACGCGCTCGGCGAGCGCCAGCGACTTGCGCAGGGAGGTCTCGGCCTCGTGGAGCCGACCGCGCCTGCGGTGTCCGAGGCCGACGTAGGCGTGGGCCAGGGAGAGGTGGCCGCCGCTCCAGCCGGCGGACTCGTACGCGCGCAGGGCCTCGTTGTAGAGGGTCTCGGCGCGGTCGAGCCGGTCGGTGAAGGCGTAGGCGCTGGCGAGCATCATCGGCAGCTCGATGCCCCACTCGGTGTCGGTCCAGCCGAGGCCCGGCGCGAGGCGGCCGTTGACGAGCGCGCGGTCGCACACCTCGACGACCTCCTCGGCGTTCTCGCCGCGGGCCATGGCGTCGAAGCCGCGCAGCATGAGCAGGGCGCGCTCGGAGTTGTCCCGGCCGGTGCAGGTGCGGGCGAGTTCGGCGAGGCGCTCCCGACGGCGCGGCGAGGTGGCCTCGCCCGCGTGGATGCCCTCCCACATGAACTGCACCGCCTGCAGCCGCAGTTTGGCGGGGCCGGCCTCGTGCCGGGCGGCCTCCGCCTCGACGGTGCGGACCGCCTCCTCCAGCTGGTCGTTGTGCAGCAGTGCTTGGGAGAGGCGGCAGACGGCGTCGACGCGTTCACCGCCGTCCAGGCCGGGCATGGCGAGCGCGGTCTGGAGGTGGTCGACGGTGGTGGCGGGCGCGGTGAGCAGGGTGGCGCAGCCGAGTTCGTACAGCACGCGCGCGTGGACCTCGGGTACGGGCGGTTCCAGCAGGGCGCGCTCCAGGCAGCGGCGGGCCGCGTCGGGGGCGCCGACGCCGAGGTGTTCGCGGGCCGCCTCGCGCAGCTGCTCGACGAGTTCCTCGTCGCTGTCCGGGTGGACCTCCAGGAGGTGGCGGGCGGCGACCGCGGCTCCGCGTCCGTTGTCGGTGACGACGCGGGCGGCGATGCCGTGCATGGCGGTGCGCAGGGCGTCGGGGATGGAGTTGTAGACGGCGGAGGCGATCAGCGGGTGGACGAACTGCAGGTCGCCGTCGTCCGCCTGCGGGTTGGCGGGGTCGGGCACGGTGAGGATGCGGGCGGTGCGCAGCAGTTGGGCGCACCGCCCGGCGTCCTCGGTGCCCATCTGGGCCAGCTCCGCCACCAGGTCCACGGTGATCTCGGTGCCGAGGATCGCGGCCGCCCAGGCGAACCGGGTGGCCTCGACGCCGAGGTCCTTGAGCCTGGCGACCAGGCCGCCGCCGCGCGCCGCGCGGTTCAGGGCGCGCAGTTCGCCGGCGGCGGACTCGGTCGGCTCGAACTCGCTGTCCTGCACCTTGGCGAGGAGTTCGACGGTCTCGTACGGGTTGCCGCCGGTGACGGCCCAGACCTCGCGGCAGAACGGGGCGTCGGCGTGCGTGCCCAGGGTGGCGCGGGTGAGGCCGGCGGTCGCGTCCGGGGTGAGGGCGCTCAGGTTGGCGACGGAGCAGCCCGCGGCGGCGATCGCGTCGAGGTGGCGGGCGCTGTCGCCGCTGACCTCGCCGGGGCGGCGGGCGACCACGACCAGGACGTTCTGTTCGCCGAGGCGCTCGGCGAACGCGGCGAGCCAGCGCAGGGTCTCCTGGTCGGCCCAGTGGGCGTCGTCGATCAAGAGCACGAGCGGCCAGTCGCGCCGGGCCAGTCTGCGCACGGCGGCCACCAGGCCGTCGCACACGCCCTGGGGGTCGGCCTGGCGCTCGCCCGGGTCCGCTATGCCGAGGGCGGGTCCGGCGATGTCGTACCAGTCGCCGAGGTACTCGCGCGCCTCTTCCGGCATCAGCGACAGCAGCGCGGGCTGCAGCAACTGGCGTACGACGTTGAAGGGAACGGAACTCAGGGTCTCGCTGCCGCGGGCGGACCACACCGTGCAGCCGCGTGCCTCGGCGGTGCGGCGTGTTTCGGCCAGCAGCGCGGTCTTGCCGATTCCCGCCTCGCCCCGGAGCACCAGGAGGCTGCCCGAGGAGGACTTGTCGGCACACAGGGTGTCGAGGGCCCGCTCGACGGCGGCGAGTTCCTCGTCACGCTCCCACAGGGGAGCCGAGGCGGCCTGTGTGGGCCGTACCTCCGTCATCCCGCATCCTCCCCAAGTCGCCCGAACGACGTACAGACCTCGAGCGTAGCCGTCCGGCTGCCTAAGTGGAGGCCGGTCGGGGCACCTGTTGCCGTGATGGGTGACAGCGGGTGCGGGCGGGCGACGCGAAGGGCCCGCCACCTGCCCCGCTGGTACTTACCGATAGTCAAAAACCGTCGGCCGCACGACAGTCGAGAGGCGCCGGACATGACGCTGACTTCCCCTGATCGAGGCACGGTCCGGTCCCGCAAGGCCCTGGTCGCGGGGTCGGTGGGCAACTTCATCGAGTGGTACGAGTTCGGGGTCTACGGATACTTCGCGACGATCATCGCGGCGCGCTTCTTCACGCCGGAGGGCGGCAGCGAGGCCGAGGCGCTGGTGAAGACCTACGCGTCGTTCGCCCTGGCGTTCTTCTTCCGGCCGGTCGGCGCGGCCCTGTTCGGCCGGCTCGGCGACCGGATCGGACGGCGGCCGGTGCTGATCCTGGTGATCACGCTGATGACGGCGGCGACGACCCTGATCGGCGTGCTGCCGACGTACGCCACGGTCGGTGCCCTCGCCCCGTGGCTGCTGACGTTTCTGAGGGTGCTTCAGGGACTTTCGGCGGGCGGGGAGTTCGGTGGCGCGGTGTCGGTGATGACCGAGTTCGCGCCGCCCGGGCGGCGCGGGCTGTACGGGTCGTGGCAGTCGTTCACGGTGGCGCTGGGGCTGCTCGGCGGTGCGGGAGCGGCGGCGCTGCTCGCCACCGTGCTGTCCGAGGAGCAACTGGGCGACTGGGGCTGGCGGTTGCCGTTCCTGCTGACGCTGCCGCTGGGGCTGGGCGCCCTTTGGCTGCGGCTCAGGCTGGACGAGACGCCGGCGTTCCGGGCGGAGCGGGAGGCGGAGCGGCCGCCCCTGCGCGAGGTCGCGGGGGCGATCGCGCTGGGCGCCGGGCGGATCATGGGGTGGGCGGCGGCCGGGTACACCTTCCTGGTCGTGCTGCCCTCGTATCTGCAGTCCACGCTGGACGCGACCTTCCAGCAGGCCCTGATCGCCACCGTGCTGGCCAACCTGGGGTTTGCGCTGACGATCGTGCCGGCGGGATGGCTCAGCGACCGCTTCGGGCGGCGGACGGTGATGCTGACGGGGGCGGTGCTGGTGGTGGTCCTCGCGGTGCCGCTGCTCAACCTTCTTCAGGACCCGGGCGTTTCCCTCCCCGTGAAGGGTGCGGCGGTGGGTGGCGCGGGTGCCGTCGTGGGGCTGATGGCGGGACCCGGCCCGGCGATGCTCGCCGAGTTGTTCCCGACGACCGTGCGCTACACGGGGCTGGGACTCGCCTACGCCCTGTCCAATGCGGTGTTCTCGGGCTGCGCAGGGCTCATCATCACGGAGACGATCGAACGAACGGGGAGCGTGGACATCCCCGCGTACTACGCGGCGGCGACGTGCGCGGTGAGTGTTCTCGCTCTCATCAAGTCACCGCAGAGAAAGGCGAGTTGAACGCATGCGGGTGATCGGCCTGATGTCGGGCACGTCCTACGACGCCATCGACGCGGCGGCGGCCGAGCTGGCCCTCGTGGGCGACAGCCTCGTCCTGAAGCCGCTGGGGCTGGTGAGCGAGGCCTACGACGACACGCTGCGGCAGGCGCTCGCGGCAGCGCTGCCGCCGGGGACGACGTCGATGGCCGAGGTGTGCCGGCTCGACACGCGGATCGGGCAGGCCTTCGCGGCGGCAGCCGTCCGGGCGGACCGTGAACTGTGCGACGGGCGGGCCGAGTTGGTGGCTTCGCACGGGCAGACGGTGTACCACTGGGCCGAGGACGGCCAGGTGTACGGCACGCTGCAGCTCGGCCGGCCCGCCTGGATCGCCGAGGCGACCGGACTGCCCGTGGTCGCCGACTTCCGGCCGCGCGACATCGCCGCCGGCGGCCAGGGCGCGCCGCTGGTCAGCCTGGTCGACCTGCTGTGGCTGCGCGGCCGGCCGGGCACGCCCGTCGCCCTCAACCTCGGCGGCATCGCCAACCTCACGGCGCCCGACGGGACCGCCTTCGACACCGGGCCGGGCTGCGCACTCATCGACGCGGCCGCGACGGGGTTCAGCGGTGGGCGGCTCGCGTACGACGTGGACGGGGCGCTCGCCGGTCGCGGCAGCGTCCACGAACCGCTGCTGCGACGGCTGCTGGAGGAGCCGTACTACGCGCTGCCCGCGCCCAAGACGACCGGCAAGGAGCTGTTCCACCTCGGCCATCTGCGGGACGCGCTGGCCGGGTTCGGGACGCTGCCCGCCGAGGACGTCGTCGCCACCCTGACCATGCTCACAGCCCGTACGGTCGCCGACGCCGTGCGCGCGGTGGGCGCGACGGAGGTGATCGCCTCGGGCGGCGGGACGCGCAACCCGGTCCTCATGCGCATGCTCGGGCAGCGGCTGCCGGGGGTGGCGCTGCGCAGCTCCGACGAGTTGGGGCTGCCGTCGGCCGCGAAGGAGGCGTACGCCTTCGCCGTGCTGGGGTTTCTGACCGTGCACGGACTGCCCGGCACCGATCCGGCGGCCACGGGTGCCCGGCACGCGCGCGTGCTCGGTTCGATCACGCCGGGCCGGGACGGGCTGCGGCTGCCGCCGGCCGCTCGGGAGCGGCCCGTTCGGCTCGTCCTGGAGTGACTCGGGCCGGAATTTCGAAGCGCCGGAGCCGGATCCTCTCATCCGACTTTCACCGAGGCCTCATACGGTGGACCCATGACGCAGGTGACTCCTCCCGGCTGGTATCCCGACCCGGGCCAGAAAAGTGACGGTCCGCCCACCGAGCGCTGGTGGGACGGCAAGGCATGGACGGACCAGGTCCGGCCCGCGGGGTCGGCCGACGTATGGGGTCCGCCGGAGCAGCTGTCGGCCGACGGCGCGTATCCGTATCCGGTGCATCCGGGGTATCCCGGCCAACCGCCGTCGGGCGGGCGGCGCGGCCTGCGCACGGGCATAGCCGTGGGAGTGGCCGCGGCGGTCCTCGCGAGCATCGGCGTCGGCGTGTACGCGCTGACCGCCGACGACGGCTCGGGCGGCGGCAGCGCCAACTCCCAGCAGCAGGGCCCGGGCGGGCAGGGTGGCCAGGGCGGACAGGGCGGGCCCGGTGGCGGGCAGGGCGGGCCCTTCGGGGACTCCGGCGGTGGCAGTGGCGGCAGCGGCGGTGGTTCCGGTGGGCAGTCCCCCTCCCCCGGCGAGTCCGAGGCGCCGAGGGTGGAGAGCGGTTCGGTGACCGACCCGGTCAGCGGGATCAGCATCGCCATCCCGGACGGCTGGTACGGCCAGCAGATCAACTGGGGCGCGCAGGTGGCGTCGAACGAGACGTACAAGTGCCCCTCCGACACCTCCCAGACCTGCATGAAGGGCGGGGCCTACTCGGCGCCCGCGCTCGCGCTCCGCACCAAGGGCGACACGCCCGAGGAGGTCGCCAAGGCGGACATCGCGGCGAACGCCGAGGAGTCCTACGGCAAGGGGTACGGAGAGATCACCTCGCACGAGGTGCTGGCCTCCAAGGCGGTGACCGTGGCCGGGCAGAAGGGCTATCTGGTCCGCTGGAAGGCGGTCACCAGCAAGGGCGCCGACGGCTATGTCCAGTCGCTCGCCTTCCCCTCGCCCGTCAGTGAGCAGCAGATCGTCGTGGTCCGCATCGGCGTCGACGCCGGGGAGCAGTCGGTCATCGACGAGATCACCAAGGGCATCAAGGTGTCCACCGGCGGCGGCAGCGGCCAGGACATCTGAGCCGCGTTCCTCGTCGGACAGGAAACGGCCGGGTGGGGCGCCCCTCCGCTCAAGAGGAACCCCACCCGGCCGGGGGGTGCGCGCCGCCCCCGTCCCCACGGTGCGGCGCGGAACAGGTCACCGTCCAGTCATCCCGTGGACGGCGGCCTGAGTCTCAGGTCAGGCCGAGCGCCGGCAGCACGGCGGCCCGCACGAACCGGACGATGTATTCGGGGTCGGCGTCCTCGCCCTCCAGGACGGGACGTGCCCGCAGCACACCGAAGATCTGCGCCGGGATGTACTCCAGCGCCGGATGATCGGCGGCGACCTCCCCGCGCTCGACCCCGCGCCGCAGGATCTCCCGCAGCGCGTCGAGCTCGGGGTCGATGAGCGCCTCACGCAGGGCTTGCTGGAGTTCCGGGTCCTGCATGACGGCATGGCCGAGCGCCTGGAAGAGCCGGGTGTCCCTGCCGGACCACGCCCCCGCGGCCCGGGCGGCCTCGCACAGGTCGCCGGCGAGCGTGCCGGTGTCGATGCCCTCGAACCGGGTCCGCCGACTGGCGCGCAGCGCGGCCGCCACGAACTGCGGCTTCGTCTTCCACTGCCGGTAGAGCGTGGACTTGCTGCAGCGTGTGCTGGCGGCGACGCCCTCCATGGTGACGGAGTCGTAGCCGCACGCGCGGATCTGTTCGAGCACGGCGTCGAAGAACTCCCGCTCACGCTCAGGCGTGATCTTGGAGCGGCGCGAGGCGGCGACCGTCTCCGGTCCGTCCGCGGCCTGCGACGTCATCGGCTCTTCTCCTCACTCTGTGCGGCGGCCCCGCCGTGTGCGGGAGGCCGCGCTTCCAGTGTGTCGTACGTCTATCGAAACGCCACTGTACCGGAACGGGTCCGTATCGGTACAGTGGCGTATCGGTACAGAGGCGTTTCGGTACGTCGACGTATCGATGAGTTTGTCGAGCGCGCGCAGTCAGCAGCTCGACAAGCCCATCCAGCACCGCCCAGCACCACCCAGCACCACCCACCGTCAGCGAAAGGGCCGGGGGAATGAATGGCCGCACCGAGCCTGCTCAGGCGGAGACCGACGCGATAGCGCGGCCTCCCCTCGTCCGAGAGCTCCTGCTCGTCGTAGGACTCTTCCTCGTCTACAAGTTCGGCCGGCAACTCGCCACGGGCCACACCGCCGACGCCTTCCGCAACGCGGACCGGGTGTGGGACCTGGAACGAGCCGTCCGTCTGCCCGGCGAGGGCTCGGTGCAGAACCTGCTGCTGCACGGCGACACGCTCATGCACCTCGCGAACACCTACTACGCGACCGTCCACTTCCCGGCCACCGCGGCCTTCCTGATCTGGCTCTACCTGCGGCGCCCCGCGCACTACGTCTGGGCCCGCCGCGTCCTCGCCGCGGTCACCGCCGCCGCCCTGGTGGTGCATCTGACGTTCCCGCTCGCCCCGCCGCGCATGCTGGCCGCGACCGGCCTGATCGACACCGGGCAGGTCTACGGCCCCTCCGTGTACGGCTCGCCCGAGACCGACCACCTGTCGAACCAGTTCGCGGCGATGCCCTCGCTGCACTTCGGCTGGGCGCTGATGGTGGCGATCGGCCTGATCGTGGCGACCCGGTCGCGGTGGCGGTGGCTGTGGCTGCTGCACCCGCTGGTGACGCTGCTGGTCATCGTGGGCACGGCCAACCACTACTGGCTCGACGCGATCGTGGCGACGGCCATGCTCGGTCTCGCGCTCGCGGCGATCGACCTGCCGCGGCGCACGGCGACCACGGCCGGACGCGGCACCGACAAGCTCGTGCCGGCAGCCCGGGACGAGGAAGCCGCACTCGTGGGAGCGGGCCGATGAACGCCACCCTTCTCGCCGTCGTCCTGTCCCTGTTCTCCGCCGTCGCCTACGCCGCCGCGGCCGTCGCCCAGGAGCGGCTGGCCTCCCGCGCTCAGGGTTCGGGAACGCTGCGGCTGCTGGGCTCCGGCGCCTGGTGGGGGTCGGTCCTGCTCAACGGCTCCGGCGCGCTGCTGCACGTAGTAGCCCTGAAGTACGGTCCGCTGACCGTGGTGCAGCCGCTCGGCGCGCTCACCCTGGTGGCCGCGGTGCCGCTGGGCGCGCGTATCGCGGGGCGCCGGGTCAGCGCGGTCGAGTGGCGCGGTACGGCGCTGACGCTCGTCGGCCTGGCCGCGATCCTCGTCACGGCGTCCGGGCACGCGCCCGACGAGGTGCTGAGCACGTCCGAGGCGCTGGCGGTCGCGGCGGTGACGGTGGCGCTGATCGGCATGCTGTCGCGGCCGGGGGCCCGGCCGGGGCTGCGGCACGCGGGCGCGGCCGGTTTCGCCTCCGGGGTGGCCTCGGCGCTCACGCAGACCGTGACGGTGGCCCTGACCGACCACTCCGCCCCGCTGCTCAGCCTCCAGGTGGCCGGGGTGGCGCTGCTGGTCGCGGCCCTCGCGGCGAGCGGACTGCTGCTGTCGCAGACCGCCTACCAGGGTGGCCTGGGCGCCCCGCTCGCGGTGGTGACGCTGGCGAACCCGCTGGCCGCCGCGGTGATCGGGCTCGTCCTGCTCGGCGAGCGGTTGCAGGGCGGCGCGGCAGGCATCCTGCTGGCGCTGGCCGGGGCGGGGCTGGCGTCCTGGGGTGTGGTGCTGCTCACCCGGGCCACGCCGGAGCCCGCCTCGGACGAGGAGCACGTCGGTCCCGCGCCGGTCGACGAGCACCCCGTGGCCGCCGTACTGGCCCTGGAACCCGAATCGGCCAAGCCGGAACCCGCGTTGGTGCCCCGGCAACCGGAACCGGGACACCTCACAGCACTCTGATCCGGGCTACTCGGTGATGATCGCAGGGTCGCTCACGCCCGGCCGCCCGTTCTCGACGTGCCCGGCGAACCGCCGCAGGAACGCCGGGTCGCCGTCGCAGGTGACGGTCAGGTCGTACCAGCGCCGGCTCACCGCCAGGTCGACGGTGCGCCGCACGGTGGCGCCGGGCCGCACCGTCACCGTCGTGGGGCGACCGCCGTATCCGTCGGTGACCTTCAGGCCCACCGTGGCGGTGCCCTTGTTGGTGAAGGTCAGCTCTACGTCGTCGCCGGTGTGCCGGGCGGTGACCTCGGGACCGGCCGCCTTGTTCGAGCCCTTGAAGTAGCGCACGAAGCCGGCCGGGCCGTGCACGGTCAGGTCGTACGAGCCGTTCGAGTACGCCGCGTTCCAGGTGTCCGCGATGCTCTTGCCGGCCTCGGTGGTGTACGTCCAGGGGCCGTCGGTGCGGTTGCCGGAGGTGACGTGGAAGGCGGCACCGGCCTTGGCGCCGGAGGCGAAGGCGAGCGTGAACTTGCCGGCCGCCGCGTCGACCGACCCGTCCACGTGCGGGGCGTACTTGAGCGGACGGGAGGGACGCAGACCGCACTCCTGCCGAGGCATGTCCGGGCCGGCCGGCGGCGTCGGCTTGTAGTCGGGGTGCCGCTCGCGGTCCTGCGGCTCGTACTCGTCCGTCCCGGGCAGCGCGGCCGGGCGGCTGTCCTTGCGGGAGAAGTCGAAGGCCGAGGTCAGGTCGCCGCAGATGGCCCGGCGCCAGGGAGAGATGTTCGTCTCCTTGACGCCGAATCGGCGCTCCATGAACTGGAGGATCGAGGTGTGGTCGAGGGTCTCGGAGTTGACGTAACCGCCCTTGCTCCACGGCGAGACGACCAGCATCGGCACGCGCGGACCGAGACCGTAGGGGCCGGCCGGGCGCTTGCTGTCGCCCGGGTAGAGGTCGAGGGAGACGTCGACCGTGGACTTGCCCCGCGAGGCGTCCTTCGGCGGGAGCGGCGGCACCACGTGGTCGAAGAAGCCGTCGTTCTCGTCGTACGTGATGAACAGGGCGGTCTTGGACCAGACCTCCGGGTTGGAGGTGAGCGCGTCCAGCACCTGGGCGATGTACCAGGCACCGTAGTTGGAGGGCCAGTTGGAGTGCTCGGAGAAGGCCTCGGGGGCGGCGATCCAGGAGATCTGCGGCAGCTTGCCGGCCTTGACGTCGGCCTTGAGGCGGTCGAAGTAGCCGTCGCCGCTCTTGGCGTCGGTGCCGGTGCGGGCCTTGTCGTACCAGGGGTCACCGGGCCCCGCGTTGCGGTACTTGTTGAAGTACAGCAGCGAGTTGTCGCCGTAGTTGCCGCGGTAGGCGTCCTCGATCCAGCCCCAGGAGCCGGCCGCGTCCAGGCCGTCGCCGGTGTCCTGGTAGATCTTCCAGGAGATGCCCGCCTGCTCCAGGCGCTCGGGGTAGGTCGTCCAGCCGTAGCCGAGCTCGTCGTTGCCGAGGACCGGGCCGCCGCCGGTGCCGTCGTTGCCCGTGTAGCCCGTCCACATGTAGTAGCGGTTCGGGTCGGTCGAGCCGATGAAGGAGCAGTGGTAGGCGTCGCAGACGGTGAAGGCGTCGGCGAGGGCGTAGTGGAAGGGGATGTCCTCGCGGGTCAGGTACGCCATGGTCGTGGTGCCCTTGGCGGGGATCCACTTGTCGTACTTGCCGCCGTTGTAGGCCTGCTGGCCGTCGGTCCAGCCGTGCGGCAGGCCCTCCAGGAACTGCATGCCCAGGTCGTCGGCGTCCGGGTGGAACGGCAGGATGTCCTTGCTGCCGTCCGACTGGTGCCAGATCGACTTGCCGCCGTCGTGCGCCACCGGGCGCGGGTCGCCGAAGCCGCGGACGCCGCGAAGCTTGCCGAAGTAGTGGTCGAAGGAACGGTTCTCCTGCATCAGGACGACGATGTGCTCGACGTCCTCGATCGACCCCGTGCGGTGGTTCGCCGGGAGTGCGGCGGCCCGCTGGATGGAGCTCGACAGAGCGGTGAACGCCGTTGTCGCGCCCGCGAGTTGCAGGAATCGGCGCCGGTTGACTTCGGGCATGAGTGAGGGACCTCTTCCCATAGAGGGGGATTTGACCGGCCGGTGGTGACGGAATGCGCGCGGAAGGAGTGTTCCAGGAGCACCAAACGTCAGGGAAGGGTCTGGTGGCGCTCGTGTGAAAGTCGTCGGTACGGGAGGTGTGCCGGGACCCGGGTGCGGGGATGGTCGCGATCATGACAGAGACGACGCGCACGGATTCCCCGCCGGCGAAACGGCCCGTACGCCAGCTCCTCGCCGCCTCGGTCGGCAATGCCGTGGAGTGGTACGACTGGTACGCCTACACGTTCCTCGCCACCTATATCGCGGCCGAGGTCTTCCCGAAGAGCGCGGACAACTCCCTGGTGCCGCTGCTGTCGACGTTCGCGGTCTTCGCGGTGGGCTTCTTCATGCGGCCGGTGGGCGGCCTGCTCATGGGCGCCATCGCGGACCGCCGCGGCCGGCGCTCCGCCCTGACGGTCACCATTCTGCTGATGGGCGGCAGCAGCCTGCTGGTCGGCCTGACCCCGACGTACGAGGCGGCCGGCGTCCTCGCTCCGGTGGCCTTGGTCCTGGCCCGCCTGCTCCAAGGCCTGTCGGTGGGCGGCGAGTTCGCGGCGTCGACGACCTTCCTGGTCGAGTCGGCGGGGCCGGGCCGCCGCGGGCTGTTCTCCAGCTTCCAGTACGTGTCGACGACCGCCGGGCAGCTCGTCGCGTCCGGTATCGCGACACTGCTGGTGGACACGCTGAGCGACGGACAGATGAACGGCTGGGGCTGGCGGCTGCCCTTCGTCCTCGGTGCCGTACTCAGCCTGGTCGGCTTCTGGATCCGCCAGGGCGCGCAGGAGACGAGGAGCGCCGAGCAGCAACAGGCCCCGCGCCCCGCCCTGTTGGAGGCGCTGCGCCGCCACCCGCGCCAGTCCCTGCTGATCTGCGGCATCACGGCGGGCGGCACGATCGCGTACTACACCTGGACGTCGTACCTGCCGACGTACGCCGAACTCAACGCGGGCATCGAGAAGTCCGACGCCCTCCTCGCGGGCACGATCTCGCTCGCCTTCTTCGGCCTGCTCCAGCCCCTCGGCGGCCTCCTCTCCGACCGCTTCGGCCGCCGCCCCCTCCTGCTCTTCTTCGGCCTGGGCTTCACCCTGCTCACCGTCCCGCTGCTGCACGCCCTGCGCGACTCGTTCGCGGTGCTGCTGCTCGTGCAGTGCGCGGGCATGGTGCTGCTGACGGGCTTCACGTCGATCAGCGCGGCCGTGAACGCCGAGGTGTTCCCGCCCCGGGTGCGGGCGGCGGGCATCGGGTTCCCGTACTCGCTGACGGTCGCGATGTTCGGCGGTACGGCGCCGTACGTCGGCACGCTGTTCAAGGAGCTCGGCCACGCGGACCTCTTCCCCTGGTACGTCGCCGCCCTCTGCCTCGGCTCGTCCCTCGTGTATCTACGGCTTCCCGAGACCGCCCACAAGCCGCTCGAACGGTGAGCGGCTATCGCAGGCGACGACGCCGACCATTCAATATCCAGTCCTGATTCGCTAGGTTGTTGGCCACGGAAACAACTGCAGTGCGGGAGGACGCATGGTCAACGAGTTCAGTTATGAATTAGGCCGCCGGGACATCTCGCGGTTCAAGGAGCGCCCACCGCAGGACACGTTCACGGCAGGTGACCTGGAGTGGGATCTGCTGCCCGACGTCTGGCCGGGAAACGCCGTCGCCACCGGGCTGTTCACCGCGTGGCTGCCGTATGAGGAGGCCGGCTCCTTCCTCGAGGTCGGTTGCGGAACCGGGGTCACGGCGATCACGGCAGCGCTGCGCGGCTGTTCTCGCGTCTGCGCCCTCGACATCAACCCGGTGGCGGTCGAAAATTCCAGACTGAACGCCCTTCGTCATGGCGTGGGCGATAGGGTCACCATCCTGAAGAGCAATCTCTTCTCCGAGCTCGACGTGTCCAACCGGTTCGACCTCATCTACTGGAATTCGCCGTTCATCGAGGCTCCGGCCGACCATCGGTACGAGAGCCAGATCGATTACGCCGCCTTCGATTCCGGCTATGCCATGCACCAGAAGTTCTTCGCCGACGCGGGCCGCTATCTGACCGAGGGCGGGCGCGTGTTCCTGGGTTTCAGCGAAACCCTGGGAAACCCCGCACGGCTCAAGGATATGGCCGCACAGGCCGGATTCAGCAGGTCCGTGTACCGGCGAGAGATGCTCAGCCTGCCCGTCGACGCCTCCGGTGCCCGGGGCTCCGACAGCGAGGACGGCCGGCTGCAGGTGGACTACGTGCTCTACGCGTTTCGGAGGGCGTGACCGGGGCCGTGGCCAAGTGTGCCGATCCCGAGCTGTGGGTCGGCGGTGCCGGTGGCGAGAAGTGTCCGGAACTGTTCGGCGATGCTGTGCGCCGTCGTGGCCTCGAAGAGGTCGCTGTTGTACTCCAGGCGGCCGGTGTAGCGCTCGTGGTCGCGGGTCATGGTCAGCGACAGGTCGACTTTGGCGGTTGCGGTGTCGCCGAACTTCCGCTCCACCTCGCAACCGGGCAGCACCAACCCGCTCTCCTCGGCCTCCTGGTAGCCGAGCATGAGCTGGAAGAGCGGATTGAACCCCGGGTCCCGCACCGGGTTCAGCTCCTCGACGAGCAGCTCGAAGGGCGCGGCCCGGTGCGCCATCGCGCTCCTGCTCTCGTCGCGTGCCCTGTGCACCAGTTCCCGGAAGGTCGGCGCCCCCGACACGTCCACGCGGTGGACGACGGTGTTCACGAACATCCCGATCAGCCGGTGATCGCTTTCCCGCCGACGGCTCGTCACCGGCGCGCCGATCACGGCCTCGGCGCCGCCGCCCCGTACATGGACGAGCGCCGCGTAGGCCGCCAGCAGCACGGCGAACGGAGTCGCACGGCAGGCCCGGGCCAGCAGGCCGACGCGCTCGGCGACCGGCGGCTCGACGGTGAACCGCACATGGCCGCCCGCGAAGCTCTGCACAGGCGGACGCGGACGGTCGGCCGGGAGGGTCGCGGGCGCGGGGACGTCGGCCAGACGTCTGCGCCAGTGGTCCAGCGTCGGTCGCAGTGCCGGATCCGCGATACGGGCGGCCTGCCACTCGGCGAAGTCGGCGTACTGCTCCGGCAGTGGCGGGAGTTCGGGTGCCCGGCCGACACGCCAGGACCGGTAGCAGGTGGACAGTTCGCGCTCCAGGACATGCAGCGACCAGCCGTCGCAGGCGATGTGGTGGAGCGTGAGGCACAGCAGGTGCCGACCGGGTGCCGACCGCAGCAGCAGCGGCCGCATCACCGGGCCGCAGGCGAGGTCGAAGGGCCGTCGGCTCTCCGCGGCGGCCAGCCGCCGCGCCTCGGCGGGCGGATCCTCGTGGCCCGAGACGTCCACGACCGGGATGCTCACCGGCTGCGCGGGCAGCGCGACCTGGCGTACGCCACCCGACCGCACCCGGTAGACCGTGCGCAGTATGTCGTGTCTGCGGACGATCTCGCTCAGTGACCGCTCCAGCACCGCGAGGTCCAGATCGCCGTCGATCCGGTAGACGAGCGGCACCGTGTAAGCGGCGGTTCCCGGATGGAGCCGGTCGAGGACCCACACCTTCCGCTGCGCGGACGAGACCTCGCGGTCAACGGTCACGGGCCACCTCGGCCGCCAGCCGGAGGACCGTCGGGTCGTAGAGGAAGTCCCCCAGCTCGACCTCCGCGGCGAACGTGTCGTTGACGCGCGACAGCAGCCGCATGGCCAGCAGCGAGTGCCCGCCGAGCGCGAAGAAGTCGTCGGTCAGTCCCACGGAGCTCAGACCGAGGATGTCCGCGGCGAGCGCGGCCACTTCGCGCTCCAGGTCGGTGCGCGGTGCCACCGCGGAGGCGTCCGGACCGTTCGCCGCAACCGGCGGCAGCGCAGCCCGGTCCACCTTGCCACTGTCCGTGAAGGGCAGGCTGGGCGAGATCACGAAGACGGACGGAATCAGCCACTCGGGCAGCCGCCCGGCGAGAAACTCGCGCAACCCGGTCGGCGTGCTCCCTGGCTCGGCCGGCACCACATGGGCCACCAGCCTCCGTTCGCCCGTCGCCTCGTCCGGTACCACGGCCGCCTGCCTGACGTCCGGATGCGCGCCCAGAACCGCCTCCACCTCGCCCGGCTCCACCCGGTAGCCGCGGATCTTGACCTGGTTGTCGACGCGGCCCAGGAACGCGAGCATCCCGTCCCCGCGGGAGCACACCAGGTCCCCGGTGCGGTACATCCTCGCCCCGTCCTCCGCTGCGAAGGGGTCGGGCAGGAAGCGCTCCTGCGTCTCCTCGGGCCGACCCACATATCCCCTGGCCACACCGGGCCCGCCGATGAACAGCTCGCCGGCCGTCCCGTCGGGGACCGGCTTCAGGTCGGCGTCGAGCACGTAACACGAGGTGTTCGCGATCGGCCCGCCGATCGGTACCGACGTGGCGTCGGCCGGAACCGACTCGATCAGCCCGCAGGTCGCGTAGGTGGTGGCCTCGGTGGGACCGTAAGCGTTCAGGAAGCGGTCGGGGCGCACGGACGGCTCGCTCTCGAGAAGTTGACGCGCCCGCGAGACGCTCACCGTGTCGCCGCCCACGAACAGGTTCCTCAGTCCGCCGAAGCTGTCGGGACGGTCGGCCATCACCTCGGTGAACAGTGCCGAGGTGAGAAACAGGGTGGTGACGCGGTACGCCGCCAGCATGCGCCGGAGTTCGCCGGGGGCCAGGATCGCGTCGGGGGGGAGCACACAGAGCGTGCCACCGTTCAGCAGGGCCCCCCACACCTCGAAGGTGAAGACGTCGAACGACGGGTCGGCCACCTGGGCGATACGCTCGTCGGGGCCGAGTTCCGCATAGTCGGTGTCGCAGACCAGCCGTAGCACCGAGCGGTGCTCGATCATGACGCCCTTGGGCCTGCCGGTCGATCCCGAGGTGAACAGGACGTACGCCAGGGAGTCGGGGCCCACCGCGGGCAGGGCGGCGTCAGGGGTGTCCCCGGCCACGGCGGCCTGGCGTACCTCCTCCTCGGTCACGACGACCGTCGCCTCGGCATCGGCCAGCATCTCCTGCTGCCGCTGCCGTGGATACGCCGGGTTGACGGGCATGTAGGCGCCGCCCGCCTTGACGACCGCGAGGACGGCCGTGACCAGCTCGTGGCCGCGCTCCAGCAGCACACCCACCCGGGTCTCGGCGCCCACGCCCCGGTCGCGCAACAGTTGCGCGAGCCGGTTCGACCGCTCGTCCAGCTCCGCGTACGTGAGGGACTGCTCACCGTCGACGACGGCGACCGCCCCGTGACGTGCCCGCACCTGTTCGGCAAAGCGCACGGGGATCGAGGAGTGGGCCGGGAAGGGTGTCGTGACACCGCGCAATATGCCCAATTCAGTTCCTCCACTTACCGATTCGGTATGTCGGTCCGCAGGCCCTGCGACGGCACGTGGTCAGGGCGACGCGGCATCGGCGGCCTCTTCGTCGGCGAGTGCCCGCAGCGCCCGCCGGTCCGTCTTGCCGTTGGCGTTGAGGGGCATGGTCTCCAGGTGCAGGAACCGGCGGGGCACCAGGTGGATCGGCAGTGTCGTGCGCAGGGCGCGCACCAGGTCGCGCCGCGCGACAGCGTGCCCGGTGTAGCAGCCGACGAGTTCGGCGATGCCGTCGCGGCGGGCGGTGACCACGACGGCGTCGTGCACATCGGGGAGTTGCCGCAGCGCCGCCTCCACCTCGCCCGGTTCGACCCGGTGGCCCCGGATCTTCACCTGGTCGTCCAGCCGCCCCAGATGGACCAGCTGTCCGTGCTCGAGGCGGACCCGGTCGCCGGTGCGGAAGTAGTGCTCGGGAGCGGGGCGGCCGGTGCCCGTGTGTCCCAGGAAGCGGCCGGCGTCGTCCCGTGCGTCCAGATACCCGTCGAACCGTTGGGGTCCGCGCACGCACAGCTCACCCGTCTCCTCGATGACCAGGTGCTCCAGGCTGTCGAAGACGCCCCCGATGGGCACAGTTCCGTTGGAGGTGCGCGGCCACTGCCGCGGGTCCCGAGGCAATCGGAACACCGCACAGCCGACGGAGACTTCGCTGGGTCCGTACCCGTTGTCGATGTGCGTGCCGGGTGCCACCGCGCGCCACGCCCGTACCTGGTCGTAGGTGAGTTGTTCGCCGCCGAAATGGCTGTGGCGCAGCGCTGTCGCCCGTCCGGTGGGCAGTTGCCCGAGCTGGCCGCTGACCGAGACGGCCGAGGGCACGGAGAACCAGTGCGTGAGCTGCCGGCGCGTCAGGTAGTCGACGGGGCTGAACATCTCGGACCGGTCCGGCACCACCAGTACCGCTCCACCGCCCCAGGTGACGAAGAGGTCGTGGACGGAGGGGTCGAAAGTCAGATCGAAGGTGTGCGACATGCGGCACCCGGGGCCGACCTCGTAGCGGGCGAGGCAGTGCCGGACGAAGGGCAGGACCTGGCGGTGCCGGATCGGTATGCCCTTGGGGCGACCGGTCGTGCCCGAGGTGAACAGCACATAGGCGAGCTGCTCGGGATCCGGCCGGTACGCCGGCAGGCGGCCGCTCGGTGACGCGGCCAGCACGTCGTCGTCGGTCAGCGACAGGACGGCAAGTCCGGCCGACCACTCCTGCCCGCGCCGCTTCCACACGGCCGCGTCGGCCACCACCAGGTCCACCTCGGCCTGTTCGCGGATGCGCCGGTTGCGGGAGTCGGGGTAGTCGGGATGGAAGGGTACGACGGCGGCGCCGAGCCTGAGTGCGGCCAGATAGCCGGCGAAGGCCACGGTGCTGCGGGAGGCGTACAGTCCGACTCGCGCGACCCGGGGATGCGCGTCCCGGATCAGTTCCGCGACCGCTTCCGCGGCGCGCCCGAGCCGACGGTAGGTCAGGGTCCGGTCCGGCAGTTCGACGGCAGGAGCATCGGGCCTGCGGCCGGCGGTGTCGGCGAACACCTGGTAGAGGGTGCCGCTCACAGGTCCCCCGCGAGGAGCTCCACCTGGGCACGCACGGTGGGGTGCTGGAAGAGGTCCGTGGCCCGCAGACCGGTACCGGTCAGCTCGCACAGTTGTTCCCACAGCATCACCAGCAGCAGCGAGTTGCCGCCGGCGTCGAAGAAGCCCTCGTCGATCGGTACGTCGTCGGCGTCGATGCCCAGTGTCTCGGCCCAGGCGTCACGCACCACGGCGAGCAGTTCGTCCTCGTCGGTCATCTCGGCTCCCGCTCCTGCGCCAGGGCCGACACCCGTGCCAGCGGGTTCTCGGTCACCGCGGCGAGCATCCGCTCGTACTGTCCGGCGACCCGTGCGATGGTCTCGGCGTCGAACAGGTCCCGGTCGTACTCCCAGATGAACTCGATGTCCCCGGACTCCTCTCCTCCACCCCGTCCGATCGCCTGTTCGACGCGGGGTATCGCGATGACGCCCAGATCGAACTTGGCGCTGCCGTTGGTGACGCCGACGGTCACACCGACCTCCAGGCCCGGCATCCGCACGGGACCCAGAGGCGAGTCGTGGAAGGCGAACATCACCTCGCACAGGGGCTGCCGGCCGGGCAGCCGCTGTGGACGCAGTGCGGCGACCACGCGGTCGAACGGGATGTCCTGGCTCTGCAGCGCGCCGAGGATGCTCATGCGCGCCCGTCCGAGCAGGTCGCGGAAGGACGGGTCGCCGCGCAGATCGGCGCGCAGCGCCACGGTGTTGACCAGCATGCCGAGCAGCCGCTCGGTCTCGGGCCGACTGCGCGCCGCCATACCCGTTCCCACACAGAAGTCGTCCTTTCCCGACCACCCGTGCAGCATCACCTCGAACGCGGCGAGCATCACCGTGAACAGGGAGACGCGTTCGCGCCTGGCCAGCTCACGGGCCTGGTCGGCGAGGCAGGCCGGGACGGTGAACCGGGGTGCGTCACCGGTGAACCGGCGCGCCCTGGTGCGGGGACGGTCGGTCGGCAGGTCGAGGTAGTGAGGGACGCCGTCGAGCTGCCGTGTCCAGTAGGCGAGTTGCCGCTGCGCCTCCGGTCCGTCCAGCCACTGCCGCTGCCAGGCGGCGAAGTCGGCGAATTGGAGCCCGGGTTCGGGCAGCGGCGACGGCTTGCCGACGGCGTAGGCCGTGTACAGGGCGCACAGTTCGTCGACGAAGACGTTGAAGGCCCAGCCGTCGTGGATCAGATGGTGCTCCAGGTGGAGCAGGATGTGCCGTTCGGGCGCGGTCCGCAGTAATCGCCAGGACACCAGGGGCAGTTGCCGGAAGGGGACGTCCACGTTCACCGCCTGGCGGATCGCCTCCCGCGCCGCTGCCTCGGGGTCGGGGGCGTCACAGAGGTCGTCGACGGGCAACTCGACGGGGAACGGCGGGTGCACGACCTGTCGAGGGCCGTCGGGCCCGTCGGTGAAGGTCGTGCGGTAGATCTCGTGCCTGCGGACCACTTCGGTCAGGGCCCGGGCCAGGGCGTCGGTGTCGAGGGTCCCGGAGAGTTCGATCGTCGCCTGGAACTGGTAGGCGCGCATGCCCCGGTGGAGGTGCAGGAGGAACCACAAACGCTCCTGCGAGCACGACAGGGGCATGGGTCCGCCACGGTCGACCGGGCGGATCTGCGGAGCCCTTCCGGTGGTGCGCATGGTCCGACCGCTCACAGGTGAGTCCCCACTTCAGGTGGCCATGATCACATCAAGTACAGGTGAACCCCCTCTCCCTGTCAATGAATGCCGTCTCGTTCCCATGGCCTCGCGTCCGTTGATCCTTATCGTGGGACGTCCGTGCCGGAGAAGGGTGGTCCAGATGACTGTGATGGCTTGGTGAACCGCAAGGGTTTATGGGGTGCTCCGGACTTCCTGCGCCTGTGGGCCGCCCAGTCGATCAGCGAGACGGGGTCCCAGATCGGCCAGCTGGCGGTTCCCCTGCTCGCGATCGGCACCCTGGATGCCTCCGCCACCGAACTGGGTTTCCTCACCAGCGCCCGCATGCTGCCGTTCCTCCTGCTCGCGCTGCCGGCGGGGGCGCTGCTGGACCGGATGCGCCGGCTGCCGGTGCTCGTCGTGTCCGACGTGTGCCGTGCGTTGCTGCTGGCAAGCGTGCCGGTGGCGTACGCACTGGACGTGCTCTCGCTCGGCCAGCTCTATGTCGCCGTGCTGCTCGTCGGGGCCTTCACCGTTGCCTTCGACATCTCCTACCAGAGCTATCTGCCCACCCTGGTGCGGCGGGAGGAGCTGGCCGATGCCAACGCCAAGCTCACCGCGAGCAGTTCGGTGGCCGAGATGGCGGGGCCGGCCGCGGCCGGCGTCCTCGCCGGCGCCGTCGGAGCCGCCGCGACCGTGCTGCTGGACGCGCTCAGCTTTGTTGCCTCGGGTCTGCTGTGCCGGGCGATCCGGCACGAGGAGCCCGCCCCGCAGACCACCGGCTCCGCGAGCTTGGGGTCGTTGCGCAAGGAAATCCGCGAAGGCCTCGGCTTCGTCCTGCGGCAGCCCGTGCTCCGCTCGGTGGCCGCCGCAGCCAGTCTGATCAACCTGGCCTCGTCGATGCTCATGGTGCTCCTGACGCTGTACATGGTGCGCACGCTCGACTACTCCTCCACCATGGTCGGGGTGGTCTTCTCGGTCGGCGGTGTGGGCCTGGTGATCGGGGCTCTGTGCACAAGTCGCCTCATCGAGCGTCTGGGGTACGGCCGTTCGATCACGGGCGGTGTCGTGCTCTGCGCGGTCGGGATGGCCGTGCTCCCCGCCGCGTCACCGCAGTCGTCGCTTCCGTTCCTCGTCGGCGGCCAGTTCCTGTTCGGCTTCGGCGTGCCGCTGTTCAACATCGCTCAGGTGACGCTGCGGCAGTCCATCACGCCCGAACGGCTGCGCGGGCGGATGAACGCCTCGATGCGGTTCGTCATCTGGAGCACGATCGCGGTCGGCGGCCCGTTGGCGGGCTTCGTCGCCGAAGCGGCGGGGACGCGGGCCGCCATTGTGGTCGCCGCGGCGGTCGGCGCCCTGTCCTGGCTCCCGCTGCTGGGATCACCGGTGCTCGCGCTGCGCGAGCTTCCCGAGGTGCACGCGGAGACGTGACACCTCACTCCCCGCGCAGCGCGGGCCAGTCGATCTCCATCCCAGCGGTCCACAGCCGTCCCACCGCGGTGAGCAGGAGTTCGCGTTCCGTACGGCTCTCGAACTGGCCCGGCAGGGTCTGTACGACTGCCGCTGTCGCGTCGGCCGGCCGGCTCGGGTGCTGCAGGGCGAGCCTGGCCAGCGTCTGCCCGGGGCCCAGTTCGATCAGCAGCGGGCCGGGCAGCCGCCAGAGTTCGGCCAGCTGGTCGGCGAACCGGATGGTGCGGCTCAGCTGCCGAGCCCAGTGGGCGGGGTTGGTCGCCTCATCGTCGCGCAGCCACGTCCCGGTCACGTTGGACAGCATGGGCAGGTCCGGTGGCCGCAGCGGCATACCGGCGAGCAGCTCCTCCAGAGGCTCGGTCAGCGGCCGCGTCATCGCCGAGTGGAAGGCGTGCGAGGTCGCCAGTCGCCGACAGGCCACGCCGGCGGCGGTCAGCTCCTGCGCGGCCTCCTCCATCGCTTCGACCGGCCCGGACAGTACGGTCTGCTCAGGGCCGTTCAGTGCGGCGAGCGACACCGGTCCTGCGAGGTACGGCCGCACGGTCTGCACCCCGGCGGCAACGGTGAGCATCGCGCCGGCGGGCAGGGCGTCGACGAGCCGGGCACGGCGGGTGACCAGGTGCAGGGCGTCCGCCAGCGGGAACACCCCGGCGACGCAGGCAGCGGCGTACTCGCCGACGCTGTAGCCGGCCAGGGCGGCAGGCCGGGCGCCCAGGGAGGTGAGGGCCCGGGCCAGCGCGTACTGCAGCACGAACATCAGAGGCTGGGCAGTGACCGTGCGGTGGATCTCTCCGGTCGTCTCCTTCCGGTCGAAGAGGTCGGCCAGGTCGGGGCGGCCGTCACCGGGCACCGCGGTCGGGTCCGCGGCGGTGTCCGGCGGGAACAGCACCGGGCGCAGGTCCAGGCCGTGGTCGGCGGCGAGCAGCTGGATGCAGCGGTCGACCTCACGGCGGAAGGCCGGCAGGCACCGGTGAAGGCCGGAGCCCAGTCCGGGATACTGGTCGCCTACGCCGGAGCACAGGAACACAGGGGACTGCCGTGTGCCAGGGCCGCCGGTGAACACTCTGCGGGGGTCCCGCCTGCGCAGCCGCCTGGCCGCGTCGGCCGCCGAGTTCGCGACCGTCGCACGCCGCACGCACTGCTGCATCGACACCGGTACGTCCGGTACGTCCGGAAGCTGTGCGAAGCCGGCGTCGTCCAGGGTGTCGAGCTGCTGCGCGAGCGCGTCGGTGGCCCGCTCCAGGACGGCGGGGGTCGGCGCGGAGAGCGTCAGCAGACGGGAGTGTCCCCTCACGGCGCCACCGCGGCCGTCCTGACGTGCGCGGGCCAGCCCTCGGGCTCGACGCCGTGCCGGCACAGGAAGGCGTAGGCGAGGCGTTCCAGCCCGAAGCCGGCGCAGCCGGTGAACACGGGCTCGCCGGTCCCGCCGCGGATCCCGAAGGATGTTCCGAACAACTGCTCGTGGTGGTTGAACGAGGCGACGGCGACGTCGCGTTCTTCGTCCAGGGGCAGCCGCAGCTCGTACTTCAGCTCGAGCAGGCGCTGCGACCAGGCACGCACCGCGGTGCCCTCGTTGAGGAAGAACGGGTCTCCGGCGACCTCGCACCGGCCGCCCAGACCGAGTGACTCCAACAGGGCGTAGGTGCGTTCCATCAACCGGGCGCGGGAGGCGAGCACGAAGTCGGGCGGGCCCAGGAACACGGTCTCCCGGATGGTGAAGTCCCACAGCCGTTCCAGGGAGCGGCGGTACCGGGACTCGTGCCGGAAGGACTTGCCGCGGGCGGTCACCACCATGGACTCGGCGGGCAGCTGTCCGTCGGCGTACTGGTGGTAGGTGTGGAAGCACATGGTCGGCGGCAGGCTGTGGTCGAAGTCACCGCCGTGCGCGCGCAGCACCTCGGACAGGTCGCCGCCGTCGGCGAGGGAGTCGAGGAAGCCGCGGTAGGTGTCGACGTCGCCGTGCAGTCGGGTGACGAACATCAGCAGCTGTGGGAACGACTCGACATAGCCGGTACGCCGCAGCGCCCGCGTCGGGATCAGCGTCGGGTAGCGAAACTCCCGGGCCGCGAACTCGTCCATCACCAGGGTCCGGATCGCGGCGTCGAGGTGGTCCATCAGCGACAGGACGGGCTCGCCGAGCGCGATCTGGCCCTCGCCCAGCTCGGTGGCGGCTCCCCGGGCCAGCAGGTCGTCGAACACATCACGTGCCGTGCCCTCGGCAGCGGACCGCCAGACCACCTTCGGTCCGGCCTGCCGCTGGCCCAGCACGTCGGTTGTCACGACGAGTTGCAGCTTACGGGCGAGCTCCGTCGTGTCGACGGGCCCGGCCGCGGCCCGTGTGGTCACGTCCACGGCCGTGATCTCGTCCCCGGTGCGGACCAGCTGGAAGCCGGTGATCGCCTCCGAGACGAAGTAGACCCGTTTGGCCAGCTCCTCGGCGAGCGCCCCGGGCACCGGTGTGGCCAGCGCGATCCGCGTCACCGGGGCCCACCCGACGACAACGCCCCCTGCACGCCCAGCAGTTCGGCGAGGATGCCGCGCTGCACGGCGTTCGTCCCCGCGTAGATGGGGCCGCCGAGCGCGTCGCGCAGCTCCCGCTCGATCCCCTCGTCGGTCAGGTACCCGCGCGCTCCGTGCACCTCGACCGCCGCCGTCGCGGTCCGCACCAGGCTCTCGCTGACGAAGATCTTGGCCATGGTGGCCTCGAGCAGGGCCAACCGGCCCTCCCGCTTCAGCCAGCCCACCTTGTACAGCAGCATCCGGGCCAGCTCCAACCGGATCTTCATGTCCGCGATCGGATGGGAGACCGCCTGGAAAGTGCCGATCGAACGCCCGAACTGGTGCCGGGAGTTGGCGTGCCGCACCGAGGCCTCCAGCAGCCGCTCCATGGCACCGACCTGCGAGGCGAACGTGAAGGACCGCTCCCATTCGATGGTCGAGGTGAACACCGAATAGCCCGCGCCCTCCCGACCGAGCAGGTTCGCCGCCGGAACCGGGGTGCCGGCGAACTCGACGACCCCCATCGGCGTGGTCCGCAGCCCCATCTTCGGCAGCTCGCGCTTCTTGACGACGCCGGGCATGTCAGCGGTCACGAGGAACGCGGACAGCTGGTTCTGCGCCCTCCCCCCGTCACCGGTGCGGCCGAGGACGATGTAGATGTCGGCCACCGGGCCGTTGCTGATGAAGCACTTGGTGCCGTGCAGCCGGTAGCCGTCCCCGTCGCGGCGCGCGGTGGTGGTCAGCCCGAGGAGGTCCGAACCCGTCTCGGGCTCGGACAGGGCCTGGGCTCCGATCAGCGTTCCCGCGCACAGGGACGGGAGGTAACGCTGCTTCTGTTCGTCGGTGCCGTGCAGCAACAGATGGATCACACAGCCCCAGAGGTGGTTGTTGACAGCGAACACAAGCCCGTTGTCCCGGCAGCCGTAGCCGAGCGCCTCCAGGGCGACGATCGTGGTCAGCGGGTCGAGGCCGCGCCCCCCGTACTCCTTCGGTACCGGCCAGCCGAGTACCCCGAACTCCGCGCACCGGCGCCAGTCCTCCCACGGGAAGCGGCCCTCGCGGTCGTCCTCGGCCGCGTCCCGGCCGAGCTCCTGCTGGGCGAAGGCGACGACCTCCTTGCGGAGCCGGCGCTGCTCCGCCGTCAGTTCGAAGTCCACGTTGCTCCGTCGGTCGCGGTCCGCTTGCGGTCGACGAAGACCGCGATGGCGTCGATCGTCGAGAAGTTCACGAAGTCGAGGTCCTTGCCCGCCACCTGGACGTCGAAGGTGTTCTCGACCCACATCACGAGCTGGACGGCGAACAGCGAGTTCACGTATCCGCCGGCGAAGAGGTCCTCGTCGTCCTCCACCGGCACGCCGTGCACGTGCGAGGAGATGAACTCCCGTATCCGGTGCTTGTGGTCCTCAGCCATGCCGCAGTCCTCCCGACTCGTAGGAATGGAAGCCCTGCCCGGTCTTCCTGCCGTGCAGCCCGGCGTCGACCAGCTTCCGCAGCAGTGGACACGGCCGGTACTTGGGGTCGTTGAAGTTGTCGTGGAGGACTTCGAGCGACAGCAGCACGGTGTCCAGCCCGATGAGGTCCGCGGTCTCCAGCGGCCCCATCGCGTGCCCGAAGCACTCCTTGAACAGCCGGTCGATGTCCGCGGCGGCGGAGACTCCCTCGTGGAGCAGGAAGACCGCCTCGTTGAGCGTGAGCATCAGCACCCGGTTGGTCACGAAGCCCGGCGAGTCGGCCACCACCACGTGCTTCTTGCCGACGCCGTCCAGCAGAGCCCGGGTCCGCGCCAGAGTCTCGTCGGAGGTGTGGTGGCCGCGGATCAGCTCGACCGTGGGCTTGAGCGGGGCCGGGTTCATGAAGTGGGTCCCGATCACGCGGTCCTGCCTGGTGGTGGCGGCCGCGACGCGGGTGATGGGGATCGCGGAGGTGTTGACCCCGAACGGCACCCCGGGCTCGCACAGCGTGTCGAGTTCACCGTAGAGGGGACGTTTGATCTCCCAGTCCTCGGTGGTGTTCTCGATGAGGAAGTCGACTCCGCGCAGCTGCTTGAGATCGGTGGTGAACAGGATGCGCCCGGTGACCTCCTCCGGCTCCCGCGCCGGTGTGCCCGGCCGGACGAGCGGCGCGAGCCGTACGTTCCTTGCGATGACGGCGCGTGCGGACTCGAGGACGTCGTCCGCGACGTCCACGAGCACGATCGAGTGCCCGCGCTCGGCGAAGAGCTGCGCGACCCCACTGCCCATGGTGCCGGCGCCCACGACGCCTATCCGGTCCACGCGCGGTCTCCTTTCGTCGATGTGACCGAGGTGCGATCGAGAAGTCGTCGAGTAGTCATCGCAGGGTGGTCGTCAGGACTGTCTCGCGCACGGCGCGCAGCGCTGCGGACCGGCTTTCACGGAAGTAGAAGTGCCCTCCCGGCAGCAGCCGCACGTCCGTGGGCCCGCGGGTGTGCGCGGCCCAGTCGGCGGCGGTGGGCGTCCACGGCTCCCGGGTGCCCGCGAGGACGGTGACCGGACAGTCGAGGCGGCGGTCCGACGTGGGACGGTAGTTGTTCAGCAGCGTGAAGTCGGCGCGGAGACAGGCGAGTGCGGGCGCCCGCAGGCCGGGGTCGTGGCGCAGGTGGTCGAGGGGCTCGTCCCAGCGTCGCTCGATCTCGTCGATCAGCTCGTCGTCCGGGAGCAGGTGGACCGGCTCCCGGATGGGCGGGAGGGGCGGCGCGGGGCACGAGGACACGATCAGCGCATCGGGCTGTGCGCGGCCCCGTCTGCTCAGTTCCTTTGCTGTCTCGAACGCCACCAGCGCCCCGAGGCTGTGCCCGAAGAACACGAACGGCCGGCCGAAGGAGACGACCGACAACAGGTCGTCCACCAGGGAGGCCACATCGGTGAACGGCGGCTCGGTCAGCCGGGTGGTCCGGCCGGGCAGATGCACTCCCCACACCTGTACCTCGGGCAGGTCGTCCGACCACCGCACGTACTCCCCCGGCGATCCGCCGGCGTGCGGAAAGCAGTAGAGGGAGGTGACGGCGTCCGGCCGACGGTGGCGGCGGACGGTCCAGCGCGTCATCGGGCGCCCTCCGCGGTCATGCGCGCGTCGATCAGGGCGGCGAGCCCGGCTGCGGTGGGGGCCTCGAAGAGCGTCCGTGGCACGAGTTCCACGGGGAAGATCTCGCGTGCCCGCATCACGAACCGGGTGGCGATCAGGGAGTCGCCCCCGAGGTCGAAGAAGCTCTCGTCCGGTTCGACGTCCGGCAGTTGGAGGAACTCGGCGAACAGCGCGGCGATCCTGTCGACGGTGCCGATTCCCGTGGCCGTCGTCGCTTCGGAGACCACGGCGGGAGCACCGAGGCCGGGGGTGGGCTCGTCCTCCTCCACGAGGTAGCGATGCCCTTCGAAAGGGTAGGTGGGCAGGGCGACCCGCTGTGGACGCCGCCCTTCGTGCAAGGCCGCCCAGTCGATCCGCGCGCCCGACAGCCACAGCTCCCCCAGGGCGCGCAGCAGGGCCTGTTCACCGTCCGGAAGCCGGCCGGCCGCCATGTCGAGGACGATGCGGCCGGGGTCGTCCGGTGTCGTGGACACCGTGTCGTCCGGGCGCGGCGGCTGCCGCAGGTGTGCGGCCCAGTGCGCCGGATCCACCGCCTCGACGGGCGACGTACGTTTCGTCCCGTTCGCCGTGCGCAACGGGATCCCGGGTCTGTGGGGGCCGATCCGCAGGATCAGCTCCTCAAGTCGCGCCGGCTCGGTCACGTCGGCCGCCTCGACCACCAGCCGGGCCGCGTCCGCCGCCCGGAACACGCCGGCCACGGTCGCCGCCGCCAGCGCACCGATCCCTTCGCCCGCGACCGCGGCCGGCTCGACACCCCATCGCCGCCACAGCCGGGCGAGGGCGTACGACGCCGCGAAGGCGATCAGGGGGGCGGGTTCGCCGCCGCTGCGAAAGACATCCCGCGCGCCGCACTCGTCGGCGGCGCTGCGGAACGCCGGCTCGGTCTCGTACAGGCGGGCCCAGACGCTCTGCTCCCCACACGGGTCGGTCAGCTCCGGGAACCGGAAAGTCACCGGCCGGGAGCGGGTCTTCCGCTCTGCGGTGACGAGCCTGCCGGGGTGCTCGCCCGCCAACACGCGGACGGCGTCCGAGGGCCCGCTGACGACCGCGAACCGTCGGCAGGAGTGCTCCGGGCGTCCGGTCTGCAGGGTCCAGGCCACGTCGGCGATTTCTGTCCCGGGGTCGGCGCGCAGGTGTTCGGCGAGGCTGCCGGTGGCGATCGCCAGCGCGCTCGGCGTCTGCGCCGACAAAGGCAGCACATGCCAAGGGCGCTCAGGCCGGCCGGCGTCGGGCCGTGCCGGGGCCTGCTCCAGGACCACATGCGCATTGGTCCCGCCCAGGCTGAACGAGCTGACGCCGGCGCGCCGGGGCATACCCTCGGGCAGCCATTCCTGCGCCCGCACGACGACCCGGAACGGGCTCGCCTCGAAGTCGATCTCGGGATTGGACGTCGTGAAGTGCAGGCTCGGCGGGATCACCCCGTGCTTCAGCGCGAGGACCGTCTTGATCAGTCCCGCCGCGCCGGCAGCCGCGTCGGTGTGCCCGATGTTGGTTTTCACGGAACCGATTCCGCAGAATCCACGGCGGTCGGTGCTGCGCCGGAACGCCTTGGTCAGGGCGGCGATCTCGACCGGATCACCGAGTGGGGTGCCTGTCCCGTGGGCCTCCACGTAGGTGCAGGACTCCGCATCCACGCCTGCCGCACGGTGCGCCTTCTCGATCACGGCGGCCTGTCCGTCGATGCCGGGGGCGGTGAAACCGATGCGGCCGGGGCCATCGTTGTTCACCGCGGACCCACGGATCACCGCGTCCACCCGGTCGCCGTCGGCCAGCGCCTCCGCCAGCCGTTTGAGCACCACGATGCCCGCTCCGTCACCGGCCACGACCCCGCGGGCGTCCGCGTCGAAGGCCCGGCAGACACCGTCCGGCGCCTGGATTCCCCCGGCGCTCGGCGTATCCGGCACGGTCGGCAGACGGACCGTGACGCCGCCGGCCAGGGCGAGATCGCAGTCCCCGTTGACCAGGCCCTGCACCGCCAGGTGGACGGCGACCAGTGAGGTGGCACAGGCGGCCTGCACCGCGACGGTGGGGCCCCGCAGACCCAGTTTGTAGCCCACGCGGCTGCAGAGGAAGTCGGATCCGTTGGCCACCCGGATCTCCCAGTCGGACACCGAGGGCAGCCGCGCCCGCTGTGCCTTGAGGATGTACGCATACGCGTTCTCGCTGCTGCCCGCGTAGACGCCTACGGCCCCGGGGTGCCGGGCGGGGTCGTGACCGGCGTTCTCAAGCGCCTCCACGGCGCACTCGAGGAACAGCCGGTGCTGCGGATTGATGAGCCGGGCCTCCCGGGGTGACACGCCGAAGTACGCCGCGTCGAACCGCTCGGGGTCCTCCAGCAGTCCGCGCGCGGCGACGCCCTGCGGTCCGTTGACTCGGGTGACCGAGTCCTTTCCGGCGATCAGGTTCCGCCAGAACTCGTCGGAATCACGGGCTCCGGGAAAACGGCAGGCCAGGCCGATCACGGCTATATGGGTCGGCTCGGATTCCCGCTGCCGCACATCGGCGCTGCGTCCCCGACCCGCCACTGATCACCCAACCCCTTTACGGAGAGACCAACTTGATGATTCCATCAACGTGTCTTGATATCGCCCACACTACCTTTCGGGCCTTGGGAAAAGGAAGGTCGCCGACGACTCGCCCGGGAATTGCGGTCCTTCGGCGAATCGCGAGCCTCAGAGCCGGTGGGTATGGTGCTGGAGGACGTTGCGGGACGGATGGCGGAGCGGTGGCAGGCTGCCGCCACGGCATCGCCGGAGAGGGCCGGGGGCCGCTCCCTTCGGGTTTCTCATCAGGTTTCTCACCCGGTTGCCCGAGCTCCTCAATCGCCCGTACATCCGCGCCGGATGCTCTTCGCATCGGCCTCTGTTTTCGCACTCTGCTTTCGGAGGAAGAATGCCGCTGTTCGCAGACTTCATCGCTCCGCTCACCCCCGAGCAGTTCTTCGCGGCCCACTGGCCGGACACCCCGTATGTCGGACCAGGGCGGGAACTTCCCGACGAACTTCTTCGGGCGGCACCGGAACTGATCGATGCGGAACGGGTTCTGGAGTCCTTCGGGAACACGGTTTCACTGATCCGTCGAAACGGACCGCACGCCCGGGTGCCCCGCGGAAAGGACGCGCTGCCCATGTACCGGGCCGGGTTCACCTGCTACATGCGCCATGTGGAGCGGGACTTTGCGGGACTCGACGACCTGATCGCCGCGGCATCACGCCAACTGGGCCTTCCGAGCAGCGCAATGTCCTGCGAGATCTTCTGCTCGACCGGGACGAGCGGCGTCCCCATGCACAGCGACTTCGACGTCAACTTCGCACTGCTGCTGTCCGGCTCCAAGCGCTGGCGGCTGGCACCCAACGAGAGCATCGAGAACCAGACGGCGATGTGCTTCGCCCGCGGCCGCAAGCAGGCCGACGAGCGTCAACTGACGTACGCGCACGCCCCGTTCCCCGAGCGTATGCCGGACGACGCACGGGAGATCGTCATGGAGGCGGGCGGACTGCTGTTCCTGCCCCGCGGCTGGTGGCACGAGACGTACGCGACCGGCCCGTGCATGCAGTTGAACCTTGTCGTCAAGGGACCCCATTGGGCCCGGGTGTTCAGCCGTGCCCTGGAGGAGAAGTTGCTCGGCGCTCCCGACTGGCGGGAATTCGCCTACGGTGTGGCTGTCGGAAACGACGCCGGGCACCAGGCGGCCGTGGAGCGGCTCGCCGGGCTGATCGAAGGGCTCCAGGAGTCCCTCGGTGGTGCGCAGCCGCAGGCTCTCGCGGCGGAGCTCATCTCCTCCTTCCGGGCCGACAGCGGTTCGGTGCGGAGCGACAGCCCGAACTGATGCCCCCGACCGGCCGTCGGCCCGCCGCTCACTCGCGGCGGGCCGACGGCCGGTCGGGGAACGCGACGCGGATCAGCGCTTCACCGTTCCTTCGCGCAAGCGGTCGATCATCCGCCGGGTCGTCTCGATCGGGGTCTCTTCGGGAAGGGCACGCAGACGCGGGGGCAGCGCCTCGTTGCGCCCGGCCACGTTCTCGTTCCACTCGTCCTGACCCGTGAAAGGAATCGTCTCGTCCTCCCGGTAGGCGGGGAACGGACGGTAGCTGTTGAGGCCGGCCGCGTCCGCTCCGCGTACCAGCAGCGGGTCGAGGTACAGCCCCTCGCTGTGGATCCGCGTGGTCGTCGATATGTAGCCGATGTCGAGCCCGCACCGTCGCTTGGCGGAGGTGTTCGCCTCCGAACAGTGCAGCAGCTGGGGATGGTGGATCGAGACGTCGCCCGGCTGGAGCTCGATGTCCACGATGCCCCGCTCCTCGGCCCACTCCCGCACCAGGGCCTCGTCGGCGGCGGAGAACAGCATGTTGGCTTCGTCCGTGCGGGCGGACGGTTTGTGCAGCGGCAGGACGTGGCTGCCCGGGATCATGCGCAGGCAACCGTTCTCCGTGGTGCTCTCGTCGACGGCCATCCATACCGTCAGCGCCTCCATCGGGCTCAGCGTCCAGTAGGCGCCGTCCTGGTGCCACAGCACCGGTTGCCCGTCGTAAGGGGGCTTGCAGATGTAGTGGGCCGTGAAGCACGCCAGGTCCGGGCCGAGGAAGTACTCCGCGATGTCCACCAGGCGGGGGTCCGAGACCAGCCGTGCCCAGAAGGCGTCGTTGCGGATCAGGGGATGGTGGAAGTGCTCGGGGCGCAGGTCCGGGTACTTGCGGGTGAGCCAGTCGACGTGGGCGCGCGCCTCGTCCAGGAGGTCCGGTGGCACCACGTTGCGGATGATGGAGAAGCCCTGTTCGGCGTATTCCGCCGCGGCCTTCTCCAGAACGCCCTGGTCAAGTGCAGTCATGCGTCAGCTCCTTATGAGGTGTGCCAGGTACTGTTTGCCGTGCGGAACGAGTTCGTGGAGCCGCCACGGCGTGCCGTCGGCCAGCTCCCGCAGCTCCGCCCCGGACACGTAGAGGTAGTCGAACCAGGGGGTCGACGCGACACCGTCCCTGATACGCAGCCGCTGTTGTCCGGCCAGCCGGCCTGCGGCACGGTTCTTCTCCTGGTAGGCACGGTTCCATTGACTCGTCAGGGTGTACGGATCGACGCTCACGCCCAGCAGCGATCCGCCGGGACGGGTCACGCGGGCCAGTCGCCGCAGCACGTCCCCCGCCTTCTCGCGGCTCCCCAGCAGTCCGATGTTCTGCCCGCCGAGCAGGACGGTGTCGAAGGCGCCGAGGGCGGGTTCGAGGCTCTCTGCCGAGCCGGTCCGCACGTCCACCCCTCGCGCGCGGGCCACCGCGGCGGCGCCGGGCGAGGGCTCGATACCGACGACCTCGTGCCCCTGGGCCAGCAGATGACTGGCGTGCCGGCCGGGGCCGCACCCCACGTCGAGCACCCGGTGCGCCGCCCGTTCGCAGAGCTGCTGCTCCAGGGGGCCCCACTCGGCGAACGGCGCGAAGTACCGGTAGACGTCATTGACGGTGATCAGGCCGTCGTCCCGTTCGATGATCTCGTGAGAGACGCCCGGGCGGGGACCGGCCTCCCACACCTCCAGGACGGCGTTCCCGAACGGGTCCCCGCCGGGGGCGAGATCGAGGGTGGGGGGGTGAAGGCTCACGGTGTGTCTCCCGCGTGGTCGGAGAAGGTGCTGGTCTCGGTGGAGGGCGGCGCACAGGCGACTGGAGCTCAGACCTCCCACTCCGCAGGGAGCGTCCGGTGGGAGCGAAGCGGCGAACGCAGCAGCACCACAACCGGAACGGCGGTCACGAGGACACCGGCCCACAAGGCGACCGTGGTCGACCAGGTGCCGGCGATGACTCCGCCGAGCAGTCCGCCGAGTGGTGTCGCCCCCTGGGTGACCACGCCGTTGGCCGCCGTAACGCGCCCCATGTAGGCGAGCGGGGTGACCCGTGCGCGTAGCCCGGCGACGGCCACGGCGCGGCCCACCACCACGAAGCCAATGAGGATCTGAGCCGTGGCGACCAGCGGGACGGCCGCGCCGCGAAAGATCGCGCCCAAGGGCGCGGCCAGCAGTGCGAAGGGCGCCAGGGCCGAGAAGACCATCGTCATGCGGATCTCGCCGAACCGGCGCCGCAGCCGCGGGCAGAGCAACGAGGCCACCACCCCGGCCACCGCGCCGAGCGTGGACAGCAGTCCGTAGACCCAGGCGGTGACGCCGATCTCCTCAAGGAGGAAGACCGGCAGCATCGACAGCATAATGCCGGCGCCGAGGTTGTTCAGGGCCGCCTGGCACACGATCAGGCGTAGCAGAGGCTGGCGGAACAGCACGCGGAGGCCGTCGATGACCTCACGGCGGAAGTTCCTTTTCTCCAGCGGGCCTTGGGTGTCGGGTTCGGCCGGGTGGATGCCCTTGACCAGCAGGGCGGAGAGCAGATGGCAGCCGACGGCGAACAGGTACAGCAAGGGCGCGGGGACGGCCCGGGTCAGCAGACCGGCCGCGCCGGGAGAGACCGCCATGATCGCGTTGGAGGAGGTCTGCAGTCGCGCATTGGCGTTGGCTATCTGCCGTTTCGGCAGCAGTTGCGGCAGCACGCTGTTGTGCGCCACGTCGAAGAACACCCCCGTCAGGCTTCCGGCGAAGGCCACCGCCACTAGATGCGGCACTGTCAGGGCGTCGAAGGCGTAGGCGAACGGGATGCTGGCGAAGCTGACGGCGTAGAGGAGATCGGACCACAGCAGGACCGCCTTACGGTTCCACCGGTCGACCCACACACCGGCGGGCAGGCCGACCAGGAGGTAGCCGAGTCGGCTGAAGACGAAGACCAGACTCACTTCGAACGGATTCGCATGCAGCAGGGTCACGGCGGTGAGGGGGAGGGCGAAGCTCGCCACTTCGGCGGCGGAGAACCTGAACCCGTTCGCGAACCACAGCCGTTTGAAGTCGGGGACCCGCAGGACCTCGGACTCGGGTTCGGCCCTGCCCTGGTCGGCAGACACGGTCATGATCGCGCGCCTTCCTCTAGCTGAAGATCGTGAATCCGTTCATCATCGACAACTCGGGGGAAGCGGCCATGTCCGTCAGTGATTTCCGGTCGACTTTCCCGTTGCTCAGACGGGGTAGTTCGCCGTCGACCAGGACGACGTGCCGGGGCAGCATGTACGGCGGCAGGAACTCGGTCAGGCGCGTCGGCAGCAGCCGCGCGGCCGTCTCGTCCCGCGCGGTGACGAAAGCGGTGATCAGGTTGCTGAAGACGGCGTCGGGTGTCGCGACCGCCACGCACTCCTGGATGCCGGTGCACCGGCGTGCGGCCCGTTCCACCTCGCCCAGTTCGACCCGATAGCCACGCGACTTGATCTGCGCGTCCAGCCGGCCGATGAACCGCAGCTCACCCGCGGGATCCTCGTACACCTGGTCCCCGCTCGCATACCACTCCCGGCCGTCCGCGGTGCGCACCATCGAGCGGGCGGTCTGCTCGGCGTCCAGGTATCCGGTCATCAACATGGCACCGCGCACCAGCAGTTGCCCCGGCTGCCCCGGCGGTACGGCAGTCAGCCCCTCGTCCGCCACCAGCACCTGCGCGCCGGGCAGCACACGGCCGATGGGGACTTGGTCGTCCGGCTGCAATGGAGGCTTGATCTCGTGGAAGGTGCAGACGTTGCTCTCGGTGGGGCCGTACACGTTCAGCAGCCGCATGCCCGGAAGGGCCGCGGCCAGGGTGTTCACATCCTCCGGGTGCAGCACCTCGCCGCCGGTGACCGCCGCGCGCAGTCCGGAGAGCCGGGGCAGGAGTTTCGTTCCGTGGCGCACCAGCCACACCAGGGTGGAGGTCACCGCGTACCAGACGGTGCCGCCGGTCCGGTGGCAGAAGTCGATGTACGCGGCGGGAAAGGGCGCCGCCTCCGCGGGCATCAGGGCCACCGCCGCCCCCGACCTGACCGCGGCGAACAGGTGCAGGGTGGTGGGGTCGAAGTGGAGCGGGGCGGAGTTGATGACGACGTCGGAAGGGGTCAGCGCGAGTTCGTCCACCGCCCAGTCGACGAAGGCCGACGCGCTCGCGTGCGTGTGCACGACGCCCTTGGGGACACCTGTGCTCCCGGAGGTGTGCAGGACATAGGCGAGATCGGGCACCGGCGGACGGGGCTCGCCGTCGCGCATCGAGATCCACATGCCGTCGTCGGCACCCGGTGGTGCGGGCAGTGCGGACCACCGCAGATGCGGCGCAGACTCGGCCCACTGGGCGCGCGCCGCACCGTCGGCCACGATGGCCCGGGGCGCGCACGCGCGCGTGATGAGATCGGCGCGCGTGAGGGGGCCGTCGGGGTCCAGGGGTACGTATCCGGCTCCGGAGCGCAGGATGCCGTGCACCACGGCCACTCCGGCCGACGACTTGCGGCCGTGCCAGACGACGCAGTCGCCGTCTCTGACGCCGCAGTCACGCAGGGCACGGGCGAGGTCCTCCGCAGCGCCGTCCAGCGCGGCGTAGGTGAGAGTGATGCTCCCGTCGATCACGGCCGGCCGGTCCGCGTGCAGCTTCGCCGCGGCCCGCAGGTCGTCGCTGAGGGAGGTGCCGACCGCCATCAGCGCCCCTTCGCGGTCAGGAACGAGCGGATCGCCGTGATGGTCTCGAAGTGGGTCGGCAGGATCTCCGTGTCGTCGATCTTGATGTCCAGCGACGCCTCCAGCCGGGACACGACGGTCAGCAGGGACAAGGAGTCGATGATCCTCCGTGCGATGAGCGGAGTGTCGTCCGCGATCTCCTGTCCGGGCGCCGCCTCCGCGACGATGGTCCGCACGGTGGCCAGTACGGAATCGTGCACCATCACAAACCCAGCCCTTCAGCGATGATCTTCATTTGCATGTCGGACGTGCCCGAGTAGTAGCGGCTGGCGATCGCGTCCGACATCAGTTGTGCGGCTCCCGTCTCCGGGAAGAGCGCGTATCCGCCGTACACATCGGGAAGTTCCTGGCAGAAGGCGTTGAACTCGTTGCTGACGTGCAGCTTCGTCAGTGAGGCGCGGGCGTGGTCGAGTTCACCCCGGTCGGCGGCCAGCGCGGTCGCGTGGAGGATCTCCCGGGCGCTGGTGATGCTCAGATGCATCCGTACGACGCGGCGGCGGATGGTGTCGTACGTGCTCAGGGGCCGGCCGAACTGGCTGCGGGTGCGCACATGTTCCACGGCCTCGCGCAGCGCCCTGGACATCAGGCCCAGCACCGGCGCGAGGATGAAGGCGCGTTCGTAGCGCATGGCGCGCATGAGGACGGCGTATCCGCCGCCGACCGGGCCGAGGACGGCCGAGGCGGGCAGGACACAGTCGTCGAGGCGCAGGGAGCCCAGCTGCGCCCCCGGTAGTCCCGCCTTCTCGAAGTCCGGGCCGACGCTCAGGCCGGGGGTCTCCCGCGGGATCAGGAACGCGCTGAGTCCGGACAGCGCGCTGCCCTCCGCCGTCCTGGCGAGGACGAGGAAGACGTCCGCGACGGGTCCGTTGGTCACGAAGGTCTTGGCGCCGTCGAGCCGCCATCCGCCGTCGCCGTGCGGCTCGGCCCGGGTGGTCAGGGAGAGCAGGTCGGAGCCTGCGTCGTACTCGGTGGCGGCGAAGGCGCCCACCGCGGTGCCCGACGAGAGCGGCGTCAGGTAGGTGCTGCGCTGCTCCGCGTCCGCGAAGGCGGCGATCGGCTCCTGGCAGGCCCACAGGTGCGCGGAGAGTGCGAAGGGGAGGCCGGAGCGGCCGCTCGCGTCGGCCATGGCCTCCATCGCGAGGCACGTGGCGAGGTGTCCGGCGCCGGTTCCGCCATGCTCCACGGGCAGGGTCAGCGACAACAGCCCCTGTTCGGCGGCCGTCTGCCAGGCTCCGTCGTCGTCGGCGCCCTTGGCCGCCCAGGTGCGGAATCCCTCGAGCCAGGTGACGAATTCGGCGCTGTCGACGAGACGTGAGGCGCTGCTCATGAGGCCTCCCCGGGGCGGGTGAGCGGCCACTTGTACACGTGATGGGACAACTCCAGCCCGAAGTGCGCCATGGCCGACGGCCGGTGGGCCTGCGGTGCGAGGGCCAGCAGCTCGATGTCGCGGCCTACCCCCAGCTCGCTCTGCAGCCAGTCGAAGACGTCCTCGGTCACGCCCAGGCCGCGGAAGACCGGGCTCAGTTTGACCTCGTGCAGGAAGACCCGGGGTGCGCCGTCCGGGCGCAGCCGCCCCAGTCGCGTGAGGCTGAAAGCTCCCGCGACCTGTCCGCCCGACTCGATGACGTAGTGCGTGGTCCCGGGGGTGCCGGCGCCGTGCGCGAGGAGCGCGGCGAAGTCGCCCTCGCCGTCCTCCCGGTAGATCTCCTGCAGCGCGTCGGCGTCCGCCGGCGCCGCCGGGCGGACCAGGCGCTGGGTCGAGGTGCTACTCACCGCTCACCGTGCCCCTCGTACCCGCGGCGGCGGCGTGCTCGCCCCGGTGGCGCTCCCAGCGGTCGACGGCCTGGCCGAGTTGGGAGGTGTAGTCGCTGTTGGCGATGAAGCCATGCCCGCGGCCGTCGCGCAGCATGACCGCCCGGAGACTGGGATGTCCGTCGAGATGCTCCATGATCGGCCGCAGATGCTCCAGCGCGAAGTACGAGTCCTTCTCGGGGATCACCACATGCAGACAGCGAGCGCTGCCGGGAGCTGTCCAGTCCTCGATGATGTCGGTCATGCGCTCGGGGCGCGCCATGCTCGGCAGATGGCTGAAGGGCGCCGCCTCCCGCGTCCACTGAGGGAGGATGAGGGGGTCGTTGTGCGGAGAGACCACGAACGCCAGGTCGTCGGCCCCGCCGCGCATGCAGTACTTCATCGCCGCGTACCCACCGGACGACAGCCCGTGCCAGACGGTGCCCCGCAGGCCCCACTGCGCCAGCAGCGATGCGCGCAGCTCCAGCAGCCGGGGCATGAACTCGTCCTCACCCAGCAGGAACCAGCCGCAGCTGGAATCCCTGGTGAAATTGTGGATCGGATCGGACACCAGCAGGCAGACGGAGTTCTCCGCCTCCGCCCACTGACGTCGCGCGAATACCGGAGGGACATGCTTCTCAATCACGCTGAAGCCATGGAAGAGAATATGCAGATAAGGGCTGGATATCCTCTTCGGTACGCTCACCAGATAGTCGAGGGCGTAGCCCTCGGAGTGCGTGAACCTGCCACTGTGCGAGCTCAGGGGAACCTCCGGTAGGGGGCGCCGGGGTGTGACAGCCGCGAAGGCGGCCGCCACACCCCTCACTTGGCGTTCTGCGTTTCCCGAGTGGCGAGTTAGTTCTTGACCTCGCTGTCGGTGATGGTCAGCGGAACGTCACCGAAGAGGGTCTCGAACTCGTCCTTCGTGATCTCTTCGACCTCGCTCACGGTCTCCTGCGTCATTTCCTGCTGCATGGATTTCTCCCAATCGCATGTAGGGAATGTCGACCCGCTTTCGCGAGCCTGTGCCGACATTACCCATGGCACCGAACGCTGCCCAGTCGGAATCCTGGAAAACAGCGTTGATTTCAGGCAAGGTAACGATGGTCAAGACTTTTCGGAATAACCGCTGGATAATTCAGCAGCCGACGGCGCGGGCGGTGCGCCTCCGAGGTCGGGCGGGGTGTGAGTTCGCGTGCGTCCGCCGCGATCGACATGAGGCGTGGGGCGAAGGTCGTGCGGCACTTGCGCGCGGATTCCTCCAGACGGTAGGCCACGGACTCGTGTACGACGTGCTCGTCCCGTGTGGCGAGGAACAGGAACCGTGGTTCCACTTCGCGCAGCAGGGCCGCCGGGATGCGTTGCGGGAGGGTGAGCGAGTAGTAGCGCGGCCAGTCCACCAGGCGTCTGCGTTCCAGCCAGGAGCGGCCGAAGGGGCGCAGGCTGGAGAACATCGCGAAGCTCCACTCGAGTTTCAGTCCGGCCGGCACCAGGGCGATGTTCAGGAGGAACACGCCGCCGATCAGAACGTGGGTGACCATCGCGGCCGTACCGCCCGGGAGGGCCACGGCCGACTGCGCGGACACCGCTTGACCGCACAGATATCCGTACACCGCACCCTGGAAGAGGTCCTTGCACAGATAACTGGCCGAGCGGCGCCCGGAGGCGGTCCTGCCCAGCGCCAGCGCCAGCGCGGCCGATGCCGCCACGGCCGCCCAGACGAGCGGTCCTCCGCCGGGATCCGGGACGATTCCGTCGCCCGCGATGAGGGCGATCACCCACAGCGCCAAGGCCAGAACGGAGAACGGGAAGTTGCCGGAGACGCCGAAGGCACCGTGCATGAGGATCGCCCCGTACAGGCCCCACACCTCCAGGCCCGGCACCAGGAGGGCGATGCCGACCGCGAGTTCGATCGTGATCACGGCGTAGGGAGCGATCCGCAGGAGCCGGTGGGACGGCCTGAACCCCAGCAGCCCGAGGTAATGGGCCGTCACGACTCGGCCCGCGCTGCGCTCGCTGCCGAGGTACTCCTCGTTGACCTTGAGAAGCGCCGCCGAGAGGTAGACGCCGATGAGCAGATCGCGTGCGACGATGCCGTGCACATGGCCCGGGAGGAAGGCGAACAGCACCGCCGCCACGATGCCGAGCAGCGCATGGTCGGCCAGCCGCCGCTGTGTGGACACCATCCACAGGACGACGAGCACCACCGCAGCGATACGGGCCCCGAGCGCGTCGGACACCACCGCGACGACCAACGCCGCGGGCAGCGCGAACAGTTGTCCGGTCGCCGTCGCCCAGGGCGGCAGCCTGATCACCAGGACAGGTGCGTAGTGGTACCGCACCCCGGCCAGCCCCTGCTCCCACAGTCGGCTCACCTGGTGGAAGAGGAGCCCGGCCACGGCGAGGACCAAGGGCGTGAGCGTGAGGGGGGCGCCGTCGACGCCCCAGGCCCCGGTCGAGGCGCTCACCGTGCCGCTCGCCAGGATCCGTTCAGCCGATCGGTCTGCTGCAGCGCACCGGCCAACCGCTCCCACTCCCTGGCGTAGTGGTTCGCCACCTCGGCGACCGCCCGCATGCAGTGCGGTGGGAGGGCCGCCAGCAGCCGCTCGCCCGCCGCCAGCCCCTGGGCCTGGCCGTTGAGCCAGCGCAGCAGCGCGCGGCCACTGTCCGTGAAACGGATCGACGGATCATTGGCGAGCGTGTGCATGGCCCGAACCCGTGCGCGGTCGGTTTCGAGTGAGAGCTGGTCGGGCGGAATCGGGACCGATGCCAGGTGGGCTCCCTGGTGCGCCGCCGCGACCGTGCCCGAGGTGGCGGTCAGGGCGTTCTCCTGCGGTGAGGCCGTCGCCGGGGCCGAGGTCTGCCCGGCCGCGAGGGGGACGGCCGGGAAGGACTGCAGTCCCTGACGCATGCGGTGCACCGTGCTGATGGAGACGCCGGTCTGCTCGGCGACTTCGCGCAAAGTGATGTCCGGCCGTTCCGTCAGGAAGGCCAACACCTTCTCCCGCCGCTCCGACATGTCGACCGGGCGCGCCCGGCCGTCCCTGCCGACGCGGGCGGTCGACGGATTCGAGTGAGGAGATTCCTCACTCGAAATTCTCTCCCGCGCCGCGCCCACGGTCTTCGGCGACACCCCCGTGACGGCGGCGATGGCCCGGTCCGACCAGTGGGGATGGGAGGCGAGGATGCGCGCTACGGCTGCTTTGCGGTCCTTGAGCGTCAGGGGAAGACCATGGCTGATGTTGGCCTTGACGGACCGGATGAACAGTTCGTCCGCCGGGCCCTCGACGTAGCGGACGGCTATGTCGCGCTCTCCGCGCAGGATCGCGGCCTGCAGCCGGTGCATACCGTCCACCACACGTCCGGCCTGCCGGTGCACGAGGATCGGTTCGAACTCTGTCCCGCTCTCGGCGAGGACCTGGACATGATCGCGGCTGAGACCTTCGAGGCGTGGTGAGTCCGCCGACGCTAAGGAGTCCACCGGCACAAGGTGAGCTGTCGGCTCTGGTTCGTCGAGCAAGGGTTCTGTCCTCTCCCTCAATTCTGCGGCGTCGATTCACTGCGCCTGTGGGCGCCTTTTCCGACATGCCGCCATCGACATATGTGCGAGGATTACTCGTTTTGTCTCCGCGCCTCGAGAACGTCAATCGGCTCCGCAGTGGGCAGCGCTGCGCGAAGCGTTGGCTGAGATAGGACCACCCCCGTACCGGATACGTTTCTGCTCGCTCAGCCGAGTGGAATGGGTGGAATATCTGGACAGGCCGACAGAAATTCACCGCTCATATCCAGCCAAAGACGCAAGATCACCCCGTCAACCTCAGAGCGCTCCAGAAGCCGACCGACGAACACGAAGACGAGTCCGTTTCGTCGTACGGACGGTCGGCTGAGCACTTGCCTTACTGTTTCCGCGGATGCGGATGAGGTCCAAAAATCAACGTACAGCAGCGGGGTGTGCCGGCACAGCGGACTTTGCAGGGCCATGACTGAAATCCCACCGACCGAAGGCCGATCGGCGCCTGTGGTCAATCCCGCCGGGCCGGTGTATGGCCGACCGACCGCCGGGCCGGACCAGGAGCCACTCCAGGCGCCCTCCCGCTCGTTCAGTACCACGACAACGCTGTAACTGTCTGCTGCCGCCTCGGGCGTGACCAAACAGCGGCGCCGCTCCCTCGTCAAATCCGTCGTCCGAGCCGTCGTCCGATCCGGTGATCGCCAACAGGCTTGAAAGAGCCCTGAACAGCCCCTTCCCGGAAGTTCTTCCGCCTGACAGAAGCCGCCTTGCCGAGCTGCCGCCTGCGTCACGACCCTGTTTCCAACCACGGCACGCGGGGCGAGGGCGCCCCGCTCTCAGAGACGGGAACGCCATGCCGCACACCACCGCCTTCGCCAGGAACCAGTGGTACAGCTAGCGCATCTTTCTGACCTGCGCTTGTGTGGGCGCGATGAGGCTGTGACCTGCTAGGACGGGGTGCAGAGGCGATCGAGGCAGTCAGAGGAAACCGCTCTGATTCGACCCCGGTTCGACCCGGGTCGCTCGGACGCAGTCAGAGGCAGCGACCTCTGCAACAGACCTCTGAGGGACCTGAGTTGTCCGGTGTGGATCACCAGTGGACCACTCTGGCGGTGCTCTGTTTCGACCTCGGTCGAGCTGCGACGGGGACGCCTGCCTCCGCTCGGGGCCAGGCTTGCGAGGGTTTCCAGGACGGCCATTCTGGAGACCTTGCCTGCGCCGATGGAGGTCGGTTCCGGACACCACCCGTGGTTTTAGCGGGCCTGGGTGGCGTCCACGCCTTTGCGAGACGACTCCACCGTGCCAGACAGCACCCAACACGCCCTCTCTCAACGAAACTCCACCGAATTCAGCGGATTTCTCAGCCCCGTCCAGCTTCCGTCGGCCGCGACCGGTCTCATTCGGCTCAGAGACCTCACCGGCCGCTACGCCACCGGCAGTTACAGCCGACTCGCCTCCGACGGGCGTACCGTGATCCTGCGCGGGGACCGCCAGGGCGCGGCCGAACACGGGCACCGAATCACCGCGGCCATCGCCTGCCACGTGGCCCGCGCCGGCGGAACTCTCGACCATCTGACGCAGCTCCTGCTGCACCCGGAGCACGAAGGCGGACGGCACGCCCAGAACATCGCACTGCGCTCCGGGCAGTCGCGTGCCCTGGGCTACATCCGCCGGGTGTGGGCCAACGCTTCGGAAGCGGTCAGCACCAGCAGGGCGCTGGGCTCCCGCCACGAGGCGTACGAGGTTCTCGCCGCGCTGCGCGACCGTATCGAGACCACGGCCTGGCGCGGGGAGCGAGGGCGGACCGCCCTGCGCGTGCTGCGGGCGCATCTGAACTTCGCCGAGATCGCGGGCGGCCCGCTGCACCATTCCAGCGAACGGCAGACCGCCGAAGAAGCCGGCATCTCCCGCACGACGCTGCGGGCCGTTTATGAGAACGTCCTCAAGCCACAGGGCTGGCTGCGCCGGCTGCGGGTCGGCCACGGTCGCGAAGGCTCGACCTGGTGCCTGGACGCTCGGCCGTCTCGTTTCCGGACCACTCAGTACCCCCCCCGACCCGGCACTTGAGGAGTGGCCCACCCCTGGGACGGCCACGACGGCCGACATCGACTCCACCGTCCTCGGCCGACTGATGGGCCACGACGCCTTCGCCCACCACGGCCTCGGCAGCGCCGCCCTCATGCTCATCAGCGCCCTGCACCAACGCCCCAACCAGACAGTCGCCGAGCTCGTCGGTACCTCCTCGGTCTCCCGCGCCACCGCCTATAGGACCCTTCGCCGCCTGGCCGGCCACGGCCTCGTGCAGCACACCGGGGAGACCTGGACCCTCGCGCCACGGGCCCTGGAGGGCCTCGGTAGCAATCTCCCTGTCCCTGTTACCGGGCTCGACGCCGTGCCAGCCAACGGTTGGGACACGGTGGCCGAGCAGTACGGAACCACGGGCCTCGCCGCCCGGCGTAAGGCCCTGCACGCGGCCCAACGCGCCGCCTATCGGGAAGTGCTGGATCGGCTTGCGGAGCACCGCAGCAAGGCCGTGGTGATCGTCCGCGACGGCCGCCAAGTCCTGGTTCCCGCGCCACGTGCCGACGAGATCCCGCCCGCGTGGCACACCCCCGACGGGCGTGTCCTCGACCCGGCCAGCGGCCGTGCCGCCCCCGACTGGCGGGTCGCCACGGACGGCCGCCTGATCCTCATCACCCCAGCCGACCAGCGCAGTTACGACGAGCTGGCCGCCGCCCATGCCGAAGCCCTCAGCGAATGGGAGTCCGCCGCATGAACCCAGAGCCTCCGGTCACCTCCGACGCAAGCGAGACGGTGACGCCCCAGTCCCTGTGCAAGCAGTACGAGTTGGACGCCACGGTCGACGAACTCGTCGCCGCCAGCTGGCTGTCGTACGGCACGGTCCTCAACCGGCTGCACGAAGCCGGAACAGTCATGCGCACCTCGTGGCAGACCCGCAGGATGCGTCAGAACCCGCAAGCCCGCCAACGCCTCGCCGCTCACCTTCGCACCCTGCACGAGGAGCACGGGGCCGCCTTGGCCGAACTCGCTGCAACGGCGGGCGAGACAAGGCGTGGTGCCCGGCGTCTGCTGATCGAGGCCGGCGGCAGCGTGCGCACTACACAACAGACCCTGCGGATGCGCGCAGCAGCGCGAGCCACCGAGCGTCAGAAACTCGCGCTGTCCCTGCGCACGCGGTACGAGGCCGGCGCCACCGTTCCGGACCTCGCGGAGGAGTGCAACTACTCGATCGCCACCGTGTATCGGCTCCTGCACCAAGCGGGCACCCGCATGCGGCCCAAGCACAACCACGGACCGGCCCGCGCCCCGAGGGAGCGGTCATGAGCGCCCAAGCACGTGTCCCCGGCTGGGCCCGGCAGGACACGGGACCGATGGTGTGCCATCCCGGATCCAGCCCTGCAGCACGAGCCCCTCCTCCGTCCGCACTCAGCCACCTCCGACGTCAGCCTTCTAGCCGACGCACGCAAATCAACGCGCCATTCCAGATTCAGGAGATCAAGCACACATGAGTGAGAACACCCGTACCAAGACCATGGCCTCAGCCGCAGCGAGCCCCTGGGACGCCTTCGTCATCGTCGTCGGCATGCTCAAGGGCGGCACCGGCAAGACCACCTCCGCCTGGTTCATCGCCCTCTACTACGCCGTCGTCCTCGACCTGCCCACCCTGCTGCTGGACACCGACGCCACCAGCCAGTCCGCCTATGACTGGTTCAAGGTCGCCCAGGCCGCCGGCTTTGAGATCCCGGCCACTGGTGGTCGAGCGGTACCCGTTCGACGACATCGCCGAATACATCCACACCAAGCGTGCCGAGTTCGGCGCGATCGTGATCGACGCCGGCGGCGGCAGCGCCCGGATCTTCCACGAGGCCGTTACCGAGGCGAACCTGTTGCTCGTACCGGTCGCCCCCACCAAGATCGAGCGCCGCAAGCTCGTCGCCACCTTCGACGAAGCCGAACGCGCCGCCGCCCGCAACCACCACGACGTCACCGCCCACGTGGTCATGGTCAAGGCCCACGACCGCACCAGCCTGCCCAGCCGGGCGAAGGACCAGCTGCTGGAGCCCGCCGAGGGCGAGGGCATCGGCCCGGACCGCGACGAGCCGTTCCCGCTCGCCGAGACAACCATCCACTCCTGGGTGCACTACATGGAGGCCTTCGGCGAGATCCCGACCGAACTGAGCGAGTACGCCGAGCTGATGAAGGAGCTCACGGCATGAGCGAGCGCATGAAGCCCCCGGCCCGCCGCACCGGCCGCACCCTCGGCGGGGCCAAGAAGGCGACCCCGCCGCCCCCTCCCCCGGCCGCCGAGCTCACCCCCGAGCAGTACGCCGCCGAACAGGCCGCCAACCCGAGCGAAGGCCGTCCCACTGCGGGCGAGGCACAGGTTCAGCGCGCTCCTTCCGCCGTTCCCGCCGAGGCATCGGCACAGGAACAGACCGAGGCGGTGCCCGAAGTGGCACAGACCTCCGGCCCGGTCGAGGTGAAGGCGCCGAGGGATGTGGCCAGCACCTTCGAGCCGCAGATCGTCAAGAAGCGGCAGCGCCGCCTGACCGGAGTCGACGAGATGGTGCTGTCGCTGTCCGCGAAGGGCCTGACCCATGGGGAGATATCGGCTCATCTGGCCGAGGTGCTTGGGGCAGACGTGTCCAAGCAGACCATCACCACCACCACGAACAAGGTGATGGAAGGCATGGCCGAATGGCAGTCACGTCCGCTGGATCGCGTCTACCCGGTCGTCTTCGTGGACGCCATCAACGTGAAGATCCGGGTTCTGTCGACGATCTTGTGATGCGGACGGCTGAGCACGTTGTTTCGCCTGTACGCGATCACGCATCGCGTGCTCTCGTGATGTGCTCCTGGAGCGAACGCGGGTGCGGGCGACGACTGGCTCATGTCGGTGCGGTCAGAGCTCGGCCCGGGTGCACGGTCGGTACGTACGCAGGCTGCGTGATGTCGCCGTGGGCGGGCTCGGTGTCGTGATCGAGTTATGCGTGCGCCGCTTCCGCTGCGAGAACACTGCCTGCACGGCGGTGACGTTCGCCGAACAGATCGTGGGACTGACGACCCCGCACAGTCGGCAGGCCCCGCTATTGCGCGGGCTGCTAACGCGGATCGGACTGGCCCTGGCCGGCCGGGCAGGAGCCCGCCTGGCCGCCGCGGTCGGCATCACCGTGGGCAAGGACACGCTGCTGCGGCTGGTCAGAGCCCTGCCCGAACCGGAGGTCGGCGAGGTGGAGGTCCTCGGCGTCGACGACTTCGCCTTCCGCAAGGGCCGTCACTACGGCACGGTGCTGATCGACATGGCCAACCACCGTCCGCTGCGTCTCTACGAGGGGCGCGAGGGCGAAGACCTCGCCGCATGGCTCCGCGACCACCCCGAGGTGAAGGTGATCTGCCGGGACCGGTCCAGCGGTTACGCGGAGGGCGCACGCATCGGAGCGCCGCAGGTCGCTGATCGCTACCATCTGTGGGCTAATCCCGGACAGGGCAGTCGAGAAGACAGTGAACGGTCATCGCTCCCGTCTGGCCGAACCGCCTTCGGAACCCGCAGACACCCCCGACGAACCGCAGGTAGTCCAGCTGCCGACAGAGCTGAAGATCGTGACTCGGCTCCGTGAACAACATGCTGCCACCCACGAGTTGTGGCAGCAGGGCATGTCGAAGGCGGGGATCGGCCGGAAACTCGGACTGCACCAGGCCACCGTCCGCAAACTGGTCAACGCCCCCTCCGCGGACGACGTCGTCGCCAAAAGCCTTCAGCGGGCGCATGTCGTCGACCCGTATGTCGGCTACCTGCACCGGCGCTGGAACGAGGGCGTCAGAAACGCCACCCAGCTCTACCACGAGATTCAGGAACAGGGCTATCCCGAAGGCGAGTTGGCCGTCCAACGTCATCTGCGGCAGTACCGCACCGGGCGCGGACACGCACCCGATCTCCCGTCTAGACCGCCCCGAGCGAGGCCGCCGCCGAACGGTTCCTGGGGTCTCCGAGGAGTGGGGCACCAAGTATCCGGCCGTGATCAAGCTGTGGTCCGACGCCTGGGCCGAGATGGTGCCCTTCCTCTCCTTCGATGTCGAGATCCGCAAGGTGATCTGTTCAACGAACGCGATTGAGAGCGTGAACGCCCGCATCCGAAAGGCCGTGAGAGCTCGCGGCCACTTCCCGTCGGACGCTTCGTTGAAGTGCGTCTACATGGTGCGCATGTCGCTGGATCCGACCGGCAAGGGTCGCCGCCGCTGGACGATGCGTTGGAAGGCAGCCCTGAACGCCTTCCAGATCGCCTTCGAAGGACGCCTCACCCCCGCCACCAGCAACTGACTCAACAACCAAGATCAGCCGTTGATTGGACGGATCCCGGCGACGCCGCGGCCAGCCCGTTTACCCCTTGAGGAGGATGCTCAGTACCAGACGGAGAACGTGGCGTCGGCCCTGCCGACGGCGGTGGTGATCGGGTCGAGGCGCAGTTGGTAGGCGTAGTGGCGGATGTAGCGGTCCGGGTAGTTGTACGACTGGAACGATGACCAGGTCGAGTCGGCGAGGCCGGCGACCTGGCGGAAGGTGGCGTCCGCGGCGAACTGGCTGCTGCCGTCGTTGTGGGCGAGCTGGAAGTCGTAGTTGTAGTGCCGAAGGAAGTAGCCGGGGAAGTTCACCGACTCGAAGGAGACGGTTCCGGTGCCTGCCAGGCCGGGCCTGAGCCGGAACTGGGCGTCGTCGGCGGGGCTGACGTCGGGATCGATGCGCACGTCCATGTTGGTGTGGCGTACGTACCGGTCCTGGAAGTTGTACGACTGCAGTCGCTGGGCCGGGGTGTTGGGCCAGCGGGCGAGCACGCGGCTCTCCTCGGCGGCGGTGAGGGTCATGATCGCGCCGTGACGCTTGGCGGTGCCGCCCATGTCGTAGCTTGCCGAATCCTGAAGCCGGTAGGTGCCGACGCTGAACGGGTTGGTGGTCAGGATCGGCCTGTATTCGCGTACGCCCTGCGGGTTGTTGTAGTCGATGTAGAGGGCCCACTCGTCGCGGTCTCGGAACTTCATCCAGACCGGGCCTTCGACCACGTTGCCGGTGAGGCCGATGCTGGAGAGGTTGCCGAGGTTGGTCCACGTCCCCAGGATCGAGTTGGTGCCCTCGACGTTGTTCTGGTCGTCGCCGGAGACCCGTATGTAGCGGTAGTTGCCGGCACCGGCGGGCACCTCGGTCCGCCCTGAGGGTTCTGTTCAACGCTCGTCCCATTTCTGCGTGAACTGCCCTGAGGCTTGAGGAATATTGTTCGAAGTGCCGAACAATGTGCGGCACTTCGAGCAGAAGATAGGTTTGAGTTGTGATTCCGTCAATGTTTCCGACGGGTTCCGTTCCGGTGCGGCTCGCGCCGCCCGGACAACCGAGCAGCAGTGTCGTCGCACACGTTGACTTCCGTGCGGGGCGCCTTTTACATTCAGGCGACCATTCCGTATATCGACCCATGTTCGAAATACCGGACATTCGCGGTGTGAGAGCGGTCCGGCCTCCGGAAGGAACCCCCGTGCCCCGAACCGCGTGCTTTCCAGGCGCGAGACGTCTGTGCAGAGACGCCCTGCCATGGCGCTGATGACCGCCGTCGGCGGCCTCATCGGCATCCAGAGCCGGGAGCCCGCCGAACCCCTCCGGACGGAACCCGTCGCGGTGACTCCCACCGGATCGCGGTGCCACCGGTACCGATGGGCTGGGCGTCCCGGAACACCGGCGCCACGGGCACCAAGGTCGTCGACATCGCCGACACCAACGGCGGCAACGCGGCCCGTACGGCCCTCTTCCAGGTCAACGGACAGAAGGCCGCCAAGGTCTCCTTCCCACCGACCGGATCCTGGACCACACCGGGCACCGTCTCGGTCGAGGTGTCCCTGGCGAAGGGCCCATCGAACACGCTGACGTTCTCCAACTCCCCTGCACGGACTCCGGACTTCGACGCCATCGAGGTCTGTCCGCTGCCCGGCGCGAAACGGTGCCCAGGTGGTCGGACAGCAGTCGAACCGCTGCCTCGGCATCAACAACACCATCCTCAACGGCACCGACGCACAGCTATGGGACTGCCACGGCGGTGAGAACCAGTCCTGGAACAACACCTCCCGCAAGCGGCTCGTGGTCTACGGCAACAAGTGCCTGGACGCCTACAACCGCGGCACGACCGACGGCGCCCGGGTTGTCATCCGGGACTGCAACGACCAGACCAACCAACAGGGGAACGTCAACTCCGAACCTTGGATTCTGATGGCTGTCGCAACACCCCGGTTCAGGGGTGGCGACGGACTTCGAGATCCGGCGGGGAACGGGCCCCGGGGCCCAGAAAGCCGAGCCGGGAACGGGAGTCATGCTCCCGGCTCATATGGCAGGGCTACAGCGATCGGGCAGCGTGCCGGATCTCGGCGCAGAGGCCCGCACGGGTAGGAAGTGGCTTCACGGTCGTGAACCCACTGGCCCGCAGAGGAAGGCGCCGGCACCGCTTGGCACGGTGGCGGTGCCTTCCGGGCCGTCCCGGTAACTGTGCGAGGCGGTTTTCGCGCCGAAAGACCGCCGACACATGTGATGACTTCTCACAAAGGACGGAATCGTGGACTTCACCAGACGACAGCTCGGCCGGCTCGCCGCGGTCGGTGCCGGGGCACTCGTGCTGCCGGGTCTGCTGTCACCGGGCAGGGCGGCGGCAGCCGCACCTCCTGCCGGTACGTGGGGCGATCAGGGCGACGGCACCTACGTCAATCCCATCCTCCCGGCCGACCTCAGTGACTGGGACTGCATCCGGGTCGGCGCCGACTACTACGGCATCACCAGCACGTTCGGGTACTCGCCCGGTATGGCCGTCCTGCACTCGAAGGACCTGGTCAACTGGCGGACGCTCGGCGGCGTGGTCGACGATGTCACCCGTATCGGACCGGCGCTGAACTGGGACCGGATGAACCGCTACGGCCGGGGTGTGTGGGCCGGGGCCATCCGCCACCACGCGGGGCGGTACTGGGTGTACTTCAACACGCCCGACGAAGGCTTCTTCATGACGTCGGCCCCGTCGCCGACCGGGCCGTGGGAGCCGTTGCACGCGCTGTGGCGGACCTCCGGCTGGAACGACGTATGCCCGTTCTGGGACGACGACGGCCAGGGCTACCTGGTCACCACAAACTACGCGGACGCCTACAAGGTGCACCTGTTCAAGCTGTCCGCGGACGGCAAGTCGCTGGTCGGCCCGTCCACGGTCATCCACCAGTCGCCGGGCAGCGAGGCCAACAAGCTGTACAAGATCGACGGTACCTACTACCACCTCTTCAGCGAGGTGAAGCCCGAGGGCCGGTTGCTCATGATGAACCGCGGCTCCAGCCTCTCCGGCCCGTTCGAGACCCGGCAGCTGCAGCACGTCAACACCTCGGTGGACCGCGAGCCCAACCAGGGCGGGCTGGTGCAGACTCCTAACGGCGCCTGGCACTTCGTGACCCACCACGGCCACGGCGGCTGGGAGGGGCGCGTGCTGTCCCTGCTCCCGGTGACCTGGGTGGACGGCTGGCCGATCCTGGGCGAGGTGGGCGCGGACGGCATCGGCAACATGTTCTGGACCGGCCAGGTGCCCGCCGGCGGCACCCCCGGCCTGCCGGTCGACGCACTGCCCCCCGTGGTGACCAGCGACCTGTTCACCGACACCCGCCTCAAGCCGCAGTGGGAGTGGCACTATCAACCGCGCGCGGACCATTGGTCGTTGACCGAACGCCCCGGCTACCTGCGGTTGAAGGCGTTCGCACCGCTGGTGGCCGACAACCTGACCAAGGCCGGGAACACCCTCACCCAACGGGTGCTGCGCACGGCGGGCGGCGCGACGGTGACGGTCCGCCTCGAACTGGCCGGCCTCGACGACGGCCAGCATGCCGGGCTGTGCCACTACGCGGCGACCTACGCCGGGTTGGGTGTCCGGCGCTCGGGGACCACCACCACGATCGCGCACAACGTCGGCGGCACCCTGACCTACGGCCCGGAGATCACGCAGAACGCCGTGTGGCTGCGCACCTCCTGGGACGTCAACGGCGTCAGCCGCTTCTCCTACAGCCTCGACGGGAGCACATTCACCCAGGTCGGTGGCACCTACCAGCTCACGTGGGGCGGTTACCGCGGTGACCGGGTCGGCCTCTACACCTACAACCCCAACGGCACCGGCTACGTCGACGTCGACTCGGTGCAGTACACCATCGCGCCCACCAGGGCCTACACGTGCGTCAGTGTGCGCAGCGGCAAGGTCGCCGACGTCTCCGGCGCCTCGAACGCGGACGGCGCCGCCGTGATCCAGTGGCCCGACACCGGCAGGTCGAACCAGCACTGGGCCTTCCAGTCCTCGGGGGACGGCTACCACACCATCACCTGCGTCGGCAGCGGCAAGGTGCTCGACGTGGCGGGGTCCTCGACGGCGGACGGCGCGGCGGTCGTGCAGGCGACCGCCGACGGCCGGGCGAGCCAGCAGTGGCAGTTGCGCCCGCAGACCGGTGGCGAGTTCGTCCTGGTCAACCGCAACAGTGGCAAGGTGCTCGACGTCAAGGGAGGCAGTACGGCCGACGGTGTCGCGCTGATCCAGTACCGCGACGTCGGCAGCTCCAACCAGCGATGGACCTTCCAGCGCGTCACCGGCTAGGGACCTGAAGGGTGCACCTTGCACGCTCGAGCAGGGGCACCCCATCGCCGCGTTGCACGGCATCAGACCACGCGACCTCATCGGACGCTCATCTTGCAAGGACCCCTGAGGGGTGAAGGCGGGAGAGTCTCGCCGGATGCAGCGCCGCTGTGATCGTCCGACTCGTGAGCGGCCCGCCCGGTCGTCGTGCCTCCCACGCGGGGCCGGACATCGTCGGGCTGTTCACCGAGCGCGCCGCCGAGTACCCCGCCACAGTGGCCGTGTTCGGGCGGCCGGTGCCTCGGCCGCCGTCGGGCGCGCGACGGCTCGCACCGGCGCGCGGTCCGTGGTCGTGCCACCAGGGCTGCCCGAGAACGTCGTCCCCGACGAGCCCTGGTCCCGGCTCGAGGACGTTCCGCCGCTGACGGTCGGCGGCTCGACGGGGGGCGGACGCCGTGGCCACCACAACCGCACCGCCGCCGTCACCGGGGCCGTGGCCCTCGACCACGGCCCCGGCCTGGGGGCGCAGGGTTCTGATCCAGTGATGCACTGCTGAATGGCTGTCTCGTTCAGCGGCGTCAGGTGACGGTGAACATCTGGTGGTCGGCGCCGTCGAACGGGCGTTGCTCCAACTGGTCGCCCTGGGCGTTGCCCGCGGTGAGGTAGAGACCGCTGTGGCGGTTGAGGAGCCGGATACGGCCGTTGCCCGCGTCTTCCGCCAGCCATTCGTCGTTGGTGTTCGCGTTGGCTTCGTACTGGTGCTGGACGGCCTTCGCTCCCGCGTCGCGGGACGCGTACCGGATGACGACGTCCTTGCCACTGGCCTGGTTGACGATCCGCGTGTATCCGTCGCCGAGGGGCACGAACGCGAAGCGCTGGTTGGTGCCGCCGTTGCTGGGCCAGCGGATGATCTCGGCGTCGTTCGCGAGGCTTCTGCTCTTCACGTCGAGTACGTGGCTGCTGCCGGCGACGGTCACCGTGCGGTTCCCGGTCGGGATGGCCGGGACCTTGGTCAGCCTGACCACATGGCCGCCGCCCGCGACCGCCGGAACGCTGAGCGTGTCGCCGGCCTGGATGACCTTGCTGGTGCGGGTCAGGCCTGCGGAGCCGTCGGTGGTGATCTCCGCGTGCCAGGTACCGGTGCCGAGGAACGTGGTCGGGTAGGTGATGGTGGCGGCGGCGCCGCGCCTGAACGCGCCGACGAACCACCGGTCGCCGTTGCGGCGGGCGATGACCCCTCCGGAGTTCGGGTCGCCCGAGACGTACTTCGTCTCGTCCCACACGGTCGGCAGCATGCGCAGCCACCGCTGTGCCTCGGGTCGGGCCTGGTAGTCCGGGATGCGGCTGCCGGGCAGCATGATGCCGCTGTCCAGGAGTACGGCGAGGGCGAGTTCGGCGGCGTCGCTGTTCGGGTTGCGCTGCTGGAAGCTCATCGGCGAGTAGTCGGCCGGGCCGAGTGCGCCGCGAGTGAACGGGATCGCGGCCACGTGTCCGATGTCCCGGCCTCCGGGGTATTCCTCGCCCCGGACGGCCTCGTTGGTCAGCACGTGCGGCCAGGTGCGGTGGACACCGACGGACAGGCGCGAGCCGTGCAGGTCGACCATCAGCTTGTACCGGGCCGTGTCGGCCAGGGCCGCGTCGTACCACTGCTGACGGGCCCGGGTCTCTGAACCCATGAAGTCCATCTTGACGCCGACGACACCCCACCCGGTGATCTTGGTGAACTCAGCCTCCCGCTCGGCGGCGGTGTCCAGGTCCTGCCAGTGATACCAGAGCATGATCCGCACGCCGCGGTCCCGGGCGTAGGTCACGAGCTCGGGAATGATCGCCTGGTTGGCTTTCCACCCGTCGTCCACCAGGAGGTAGGGCCAGCCCTGCGAGGAGGCGTAGTCGGCCCACTGCTTGAGCTTGGTCAGGTCACGCTGCGTGGCGACCATGCCGTCCAGCCACGGCCACGCGGCGACACCCGGCTTGATCCACGAGGTGTCGGAGATCTTCGACGCGGGCGCGACGTCGTCGACCAGCGTGGACTCCACGACCGTCGCCGTGCTGCCGATGGCGGCAGTGCGCCACGCTGTGGTGAACGCGCCGGACCGCGCGATCTGAGCGTCGGCCAGCGCCACGGTGAACCGGCCGGTGCCCTGAGTGTGGGTGAACGAGCCACCCGAATAGTTGCCGTCCACACCGGACTCGGCGAGCAGCACCCGCGCGCCGTTGGTGTGCTGGGCGAACATGCCCATGTCGTAGGAGCCCGTCGCCACGTCGGCGACCGTAGAGGTCGCGTAACCCCTCTCGTGATCGGGACTGAACACCTGCCGGGACAGCTGGGCGTCAGTCGGCAGTTCGAACGAGGTCGCCTCGCGCAGCACCGTCGCGCCCGACGGCATCTCGTAGCGCAGCGCCAGCCCCTCCGCGGACGTGCGGACGTGCACGGTCATCCGCGCGGAGCCCTTGGCGAAGACCAGTCTCGTCTCGGTCGCGGACCGCGCCCGGACGCGGGACTTCCCCGCCATGACCTGGTAGTTGTACGAGACGGGCGAATCGGTGCGGCTGACGAACTCCAGTCCGGTGGTGTAGTCGGCCTGGCTGGTCACCAGCCCGATCGGAGCGGGTATCAGGGCCTGGCGGCAGTTCCAGGTCGCGCCGAGCGAGAGGGCGCCGTTCGCGTCCAGCGCCACGGTGGCGCGCACCCCGTCACAGCCGGTCTGTGCGACACCGGGCTGCACCGAGGTCCAGTTCCCCGGCGTGGCGGCGGATGCGGGCACCGCAGTGACCGAGCCTGTGACGGCGAGGACGGCGGCGGCCGTACCGGCGACTCGAACCCCGCTTCGTTGGAGGAGTCTCATGTGGCCTTCCGGGTGGTTGCAGGTGGTCCGCGGCGCATCGCTCGCGCCGGGAGTGGGAGGGAGACTGCCTTTACATCCCATCACTGTCAAGGGATAAGCCCCCAGATTCCGGAGTTACCTCGCGGTTAGGGCTTACAGCCCGGATTTTCATGGGATGTCGTTGGCCGGATTAGTCGACTGTCGTGTGGAGCACGCCCGTTCGCAGGCTGCGCAAGCGAGCTCGACGCACCCGCAATGGCGCCACGAACCAGACCACTGTTCACCGGGAGGTCCGACTGACCCGCCGAGGCGCTCGCCCGCGGCCACGAGGTCACCTCCATGACCCGCACGGCCCTGCCGGACGGTGCGGCTTCGGCGTTCGTTCCCCTCGGCGCCTTCCGTCCCCGTCCGGGTCGCCGAGGCTCGCCACCGGGCGCGACGCCGGGCTGTCCGCGGCAGGCCTTCCGTGAGCAGGTCCCCGGCCTGCTGGAGCGGTATCGGCGCCGCACGCCCCGACTGGCGGGCCAACTCGGCTATGCGGTCAAAGAGTCGGCGCGCCGGGCGGGCGCTCGCCTCTCCCGGTACCTCGTTGCCGCGGTCGCGCTCGACCGCGCTGCGACTGCTGACGCGGCTGCCGCTGCGCGTACCGCGGGTACTCGGCGTCGACGGCCTTTGCCCTGGAGGAGTATGCGATGCACGGACGGGCCGGTTTCACCCTCCTCCGCTACCGCATCCTCCTCCATAAGTTGCCACACTTCGTCACCACCGATTACGGGACGTAGCCGCTGGCTGAACGGACCCGTTCGACGAGGGACTACGGATTGCCGGATGTATTGACGCACCCCGTTTCCCTCACTTAACTTCTGCCGAGCTTACGAACATTGTTCGATATTTCGTACAACTCGGCTGAGAAAACCACAGACCGTCTTACCGCGCCGCAGCCACGCGCGCTCCGATCGCCAACCGTCCGCCCGGCCCGCACCGCGACCGCCCCACCCGGGCGGCAGCCGTAACTTCGCCGCACAAGCCGTCACACCGCCGACGCACCGGCTCGCGTGCCTGGCCCCGCCGTCACCACGGCGACATGCACCGCACACGGGCGACACGCCGTTGCCCGAATCCGCCCCTTCCGGATCGTGCGGGTACCGGTCCTGTCCCGCCCGCACCGAGACCGAGCTTCCCCCGCCACTCCGCTGGCACTCGCAGAACGACAGGAGACGCGCATGTCCGCACTTCGCGCCCGGCTGACGGTGATATTGCTCTCCGTATGCCTCCTCTTCACAGGCCAAGCCCTGACCGCACCCCAGCGGGCGGCCGCCGCCGAACCGGGCTACCTGATGGTGCACTTCACCGGCGATTCCGCGACCGGCCAGATGTTGTACCTCGCGCACAGCACGGACGGCCTGCACTGGAACGACCTCAATGGCGGAGCGCCGGTCCTGAACTCCACGATCGGTACGAAGGGGGTGCGTGACCCCGCACTGGTGCGCTCTCCCGACGGGAGCCGGTACTGGATCGTCGCGACCGACCTGTGCGTCCGCTGCGGCTCGACGTACCAAAACGGCAGCCCCAGCTTCGTGGTGTGGGAGTCGAAGGACCTGGTGACCTGGTCGAAGCCGTGGCTGCTCGGCGCAGCCGGACTGATCCCCGGCGGAAAGAACGCGTGGGCGCCGGAGGCGATCTGGAACCCCGAGACCAACGACTACGTCCTGTACTGGGCGACGAACGCCACGGTGAACGGCGTGTTCAAATACCGCATCTACTACGCCCGCACCAAGGACTTCCGCACCATCACCACCCCGCAGATCTGGATCGACCCTCCCGGCGGCACGCCGGTCGTCGACACCCAGATGACCGAGGTGCCCGCCGGTGCCGGCAACTACCGCTACATACGGGTCTCCGGCGACGACCAGAACAACGTCGAGGGCACCAACTCGATCCTGGGGACGTGGACCAACCTCGGCAACCTCTCCAGCATCGGCCTCACCGGCAACGTGGTCGAAGGCCCGGTCTGGATGAAGTTCCGAGACCGCGACGAGTGGGCCCTCTACATCGACTACAACAACCCGCAGGGTGTACGCGAATACAGGCCGATCCTGACCACCAACCCGTTCAGCGTCGGCACCTACCGGCTTCAGGATTCGGCAAGCTACGACATGGGCGGCACCGCCAAGCGTCACGGCGCGATCATGACCCTCACGGCCGCCGAGGAGAGCCGCGTGCTCGCCCGCTGGCCCAACACCCCGGCCCAGCGACTGCAGTCGTACAACTTCCAGGACCGGTACGTACGCCACACCAACATGGACGTGCGCATCGATCCCGACGTCAGCCCCGCCGACGACGCCCAGTTCCGGCTCAGGCCCGGCCTGGCAGGCACCGGAACCGTCTCCTTCGAGTCGGTGAACTTCCCCGGCTACTTCCTTCGGCACTACAACTACGACTTCCAGCTCGCCCACAACGACGGCAGCAGCCAGTTCGCCGCGGACGCCACCTTCCGCCAGGTCGCCGGCCTCGCCGACTCGACCTGGTCATCGTTCCAGTCGTACAACTACCCGGACCGCTACATCCGCCACTACGCCTACCAACTGCGCCTCGACCCGATCACCACCGCGACAGGACGCAGCGACGCCACCTTCCGCGTGACCAGCTGACCCGACGCCGACAGGGATGCCGGCGCCTCCAGGGAGAACGCCGGCCTCCCCTGGCGTCCGCCACCGAACGCCCTCCTGCTCGGCTTCGTCCGCGTCGCCGAATGCACCCCGCCCGCCGCCCACGTTTTCCACACACCTGGCAGCACGAACCGGGACCGGGCCGCGACCCACCTGACCACGCTCCTCGCAGGCGGCCGACCGAGCCGCCCACGACATGCTCGGGCGGCCCGCCCACGAACCCCTGCCCCGTCCTAGCTACGACGCCGTCGTCGCTTGCCACCGCTACCTCACCGCCACCTCGACCAGCCGCACGACGGCCCCACACCCCAAGCCAGCTGGCCCATCGCTACCAGCACCGTCGAAGGAGCCGAAGCCGTGTCCCCGGCTTTCCACACGCCTTGGAGGCACCAGATGAACGCAACCCCCCTCCCGTCGCGTCGCCTGTTCCTCGGCATGGCCGCGGCCGTGCCGCTGTCCATGACCGGCACGCTGACCATCGGCAGCCAGTCCGCCGGCGCCGCGACGGCCTCCCCGTTCGTCATGGCCTACTTCACCCAGTCACCGAGAGGCCTTGGCACGGACCACGGCCTGCACCTCGCGGTCAGCACCGACGCGCTGCAGTGGATGCCGCTGAATCAGAACAACCCCGTCGTGACCCCGACCGGGGGCGACGGCGGTCTGCGCGACCCCTTCATCCTGCCCAAGCAGGACAGCACCTACGTCGTCATGGCGACCAACCTGAAGGGAACCGACTGGACCAAGCAGAGCCAGGTCATCCACGTCTGGGACTCCGCCGACCTGCGCTCCTTCGACAACTACCGCCTGCTGAAACTGCACTCGATGGCCACCCACAGCTGGGCACCCGAAGCCTTCTGGGACGCCTCCCGCGGCCAGTACGCCATCATCTACTCGGCCGTCAACAGCAGCGGACACAACGTGATCATGGTCAACTACACTACGGATTTCACGACGGTGACGTCGCCGCAGGTCTTCTTCGACCCGGGCTACGACGTGATCGACGGCTCCCTGGCCATGGACGTGAACGGCGTCAACTACCTGTACTTCAAGGCCCGCAACAGCCTCGTGGGTGCGAGGTCCACCTCCCTCGATCCCGGCAGCTTCACCGTCTTCACCTCGGGCCTGGCGCCGCAGGGAGGCGTCGAGGGCCCGATTCTCGCCCAGGCTTCCGGCACCTGGTACCTGTGGGGCGACGCCAACGCGCTGTTCTACACCTGGCAGACCAGCGACCTCTCCACCGGCACCTGGACCGCCACCGACCGGCGCGTCCACACCCAGCCGCTGAACTCCAAGCACGCCGACATCAAGCCGATCCCCCAGGCGGTGTACGACAACTTGGTCGCCAAATGGGGCAAGCCCGCCTGGAACCGGCTGAAGTCCTACAACTTCCCGGGCAGATACTGGCGGCACGCCGACTACATGGGACGCATCGACCCGTACCCCTTCGACCCGTACACCGACTCGCAATGGAAGTTGGTGCCGGGGCTGGCCGACTCCTCCGGCGTCTCCTTCCAGTCCGTCAACCAACCCACCCGCTACCTGCGGCACTCCTACTACCAGCTGCGACTGGACGTCAACGACGGCACCACGAAGTTCGCCCAGGACGCCACCTTCCACAAGACCGCCGGGCTCGCAGACCCGTCCTGGTCGTCGTTCCGCTCTCACAACTACCCGGACCGCTACATCCGGCACTACGACTACGCGCTGCGCATCGACCCCATCACCACCGCCGTCGGCAGGGCCGACGCCACGTTCTCCCTCTGGTACTGACGCAACACGCCACGAGGGTCCGCACGGAGGAGGAAGCGTCGGTTGACTCCGACCGGGGCCATCAGGAGTGCGGGCCTGTCTCACATTCGGCGCTGACGGATTGCGCCGCTGTCCGCGGAGGATGGGTGGCGAAGAACACGGTCTCCCGAGTCATCAATGACGCGGCCGGTGTGAAGGAGTCGACAGGGCGGGCCGTGCGGCGAGTCATCGAGGAGTTGGGGTACGTGCCCAACCCTGCGGCCCGGTCACTGGCCGGGCCGCGGGCCGACGCCATGGTCCTCATCCTGACGGAACCGGACTGGAGACAGTTCACGCAGCCGGTCATTTCGGAGATCGTCCGCTCGCTCGTGGGACGCGCTGACGGACACGGGGATGCAACTGCCGCCCCCCTGGTCCGCTCAGCGGACGAGCGGCAGCGCTTCCTGGAGTACGCCCCCGCGGCGGCCGGGTCGACGGAGCCCCGCTGATGTCCGTGCACGGGGCCGATCCGCTGCCGGACATGCGCCTGCGACAACCCGACGTCGTGGGCCATGACACCAACTGGCTCGCCGCCTCCCTTGGAGCTGACGAGCAACCAGCCCCGGGTCCGGTGCCGAAGAGAGCCGAATCCGGCACCGGGTCCGGAAGCGTTGAGGCAACCCTCGGCATCCGCACCGCCGGACGCCAGGGGTTCGTCGACGCTCACCCCTCACAACCCACCTGGTGAAGGAGTCCTTCATGATCAAGCCACCGTGGATACGCAGCGTCAGACGCGCGCTGCTGGCGGCGGGTGCCACCGCCGCGCTCGCCGCCGGCCTGCTCACCGCAACGGCCACCACCTCGCAGGCCGCCACCCAGGGGCCGTGCGACATCTACGCCGCGGGCGGCACCCCCTGCGTCGCCGCGCACAGCACCACCCGCGCCCTGTACGGGGCGTACAACGGCCCGCTGTACCAGGTCAAGCGCGCCGCCGACAACACGACCAAGGACATCGGCCTGCTGAGCGCCGGCGGATACGCCAACGCCGCCGCGCAGGATTCCTTCTGCGCGAACACCAGCTGCCTCATCACCGTCATCTACGACCAGTCCGGCAAGGGCAACAAGCTCACCCAGGCGCTCAAGGGCCAATGGCCCGGGCCGGCCGAGGGCGGCAACGACAACCTGGCCAACGCCTTCGAGGCACCGGTCACGATCGCCGGCAACAAGGCGTACGGCGTCTACGTGGCCCCCGGCACCGGCTACCGGAACAACAACACCAACGGCATCGCCACCGGCGACCAGCCCGAGGGCATGTACGCGGTCCTCGACGGCACGCACTACAACGCCGGCTGCTGCTTCGACTACGGCAACGCCGAGACGACCGGCCACAACGAGGGCAACGGCACCATGGAGGCCATCTACTTCGGCAACAGCAGGGGCTGGGGCTACGGCAACGGCACCGGCCCCTGGATCATGGCCGACTTCGAGAACGGCCTGTTCTCCGGGGTCAACACCCGCTTCAACGACATCCCCTCCGTCAGCCACCGGTTCCTGACCGCCACGCTCAAGGGCGGCCCGAACCAGTGGGCCATCCGCGGCGGCGACGCCCGGTCGGGCAGCCTGTCCACCTACTACAGCGGCGTACGCCCCAACGCCCCTGGCTACAACCCGATGAAGAAGCAAGGCGCGATCATCCTCGGCATCGGCGGCGACAACAGCAACACCGGCGCCGGCACCTTCTACGAAGGCGTCATGACCCAGGGCTACCCCTCGGACGCCACCGAGGAGGCCGTACAGGCCAACATCACCGCCGCGGGCTACGACAGCGGCTCCACCAGCACCGGAACCCTCACCCCCGGCTCCCGGATCTCCCTGAAGGCCACCACGTCGCCCTGCTGCACCTCGCACTACCTCCGCCACAACGACGCCGACACCAAGGTCGTCATCTCCCCCATCACATCCTCCAGCTCGGCCACCGACAAGGCCGACGCCACCTGGATCGTCCGCGCCGGCCTGGCCAACACCTCCTGCCTGACCTTCGAGTCCGCCAACAAGCCCGGCCAGTTCCTGCGCCACTCCAACTACCAGCTCTACCTGAACACCGACACCGGCGGCGGCTCGTTCGCGAAGGACGCCACCTTCTGCCCCACCACGGGCAACAGCGGGGTCGGCACTTCCTTCCAGTCCGTCAACTTCCCGACGAAGTACATCCGCCACTACTACTACACGGCCTACATCGCCAGTAATGGCGGCTCCAACGCCTGGGACTCCACGAGGTCGTGGGCCCAGGACACCAGTTGGCTCACCGCATCTCCCTGGAGCTGACGAGGGACAGCACCGAAAGATCCGCAGTCGACAGTCTTGACCGATCCCCATTCGGGACGAAGAGGTCGTGGGTTCAAATCCCGCCGCCTGGACAGTGAAGGACCAGGTCGGGGGCCTGATCCAGTGAGTGGATCAGGCCCCTGAGCGGTTCCTGGAGATCGTTTGGGAGAAGCCTGGGAGAAGATCTTGGCCGGCTTCTCCTTGGCCCGGTGGCCACTTCCGTGCGCGGTCCGTCAGATCCGGGGCCCGGCCGCCGGCGTCGGACCACGGCATGTTCCTGGGGAGGCACGATCTGACGAGTGCGAAGTGGGCGAAGCTGGAGCCCCTGCTCCCCGCTGGGAAGAAGTCCGGACGGCCGCCGGTACGCGCCAAGCGGCCTGCCACCGCGCAGGGAGACGCCCGATCGGTTGAGGGCAGTCCCACGACAGCAGGCCAAGCTGCGGGGACTGCCTTCCTGCACCGGGACCAGGACTTCGAGCCCATAGCCGCAGTCACCGGCCAGGCGCTCCCGTGGCAGGTCACGTCCGCCGAGGTGATGTATCGACGACCACTCGGTGATCTCGTTCTGAGGCCATGCGGTGAGTTCGATGGGCAGGACGGTCTCGTCGGTTTCTGACTCGATCGGGAAGGCCGGCAGGTCGTTGGCGGTTGATGCCGGCAACAGTGGTCGGTCGGCCTCAGAGTCTCGAACCCGGTCCCCTACCTCAACCAGGTGCTCGGCATCACCCCCACGCGGCATTGCGCCGTCACCAGGAGGAACAGCGATGCTCGACCACAGGAAAAAATCCGGCTTGCGTGCATGCCCTCGTGCACGCGGTGGTGGGTGGGAGCGGTCCGTGTTGAACATCCTGCCGGCGAAGTGACGCGACCTCGTCTCGGACGAGGTCTCTCAGCCCTGGCGGGGCCGCAGGCCGATGTGGCTGGGGCCCCGCTCGGGTGCCTGGGTCAGGACGGGTCGCCGTACTGGAGGCCGCGTCCGTTGGTGCCGACGTAGACGCGACCGTAGGTGTCGGGGTCGCCGGTGATGACGCCGACGCCGCCGATGCTGCCCCACTGGTGGGCGTCGTCGTTGACGCGGAGCCAGGTGGCGCCCTTGTCGGTGGAGCGGAAGACTCCGGTGACGTCCTTGACGGTGCCGATCAGGTACAGGGCCTGGTAGGAGGCGCGCGGCGCGGCCTTGCCGAAGCCGAGGGCGGAGGCGGACTGCACCGAACCGAGTGTGGTGAAGGTGCGGCCGCCGTCGGTGGAGTGCAGCAGCCCCTTGGCGCTGCCGGCGATCCACAGGTCCCCGGCGATGCCGGGGACGGCCGTGAGCTGCCCGTCGGGCAGGTTGGTGGCGCGGGCGGTGAAGGTCGCGCCGCCGTCGGTGCTGGCGTGGAGCGTGCCGCCGGCCAGGGAGTAGAAGATCCTGGCCGAGGAACGGTCGGCGACGACCACGGCGTCGGTGCCCAGGCCGCCGACCCTCGACCAGCTCGCCCCCCTGTCGGTCGAGCGGTACGGGGCCCCACCGGCCTGGGTCCACACGATGGCGGAGCCGTCGGCCGCGAGCGCGACATGGCCGCTTTCGGCGTCGGCCACCGGCTCTGTCCTGAAGCCGTTCCAGCTGGTGCCGCCGTCGGTGGAGTAGGCGCCGTCCCGCGTGCCGCCACGGCCGACGCGGACCATCACCGACGGGTTGGACTGGGCGAAGTCGATGTCGGTGCTGTTGGTCATCATCGGGTTCTTCAGTCGCCCGGCGGGCACCTTGGTCAGGGAGTCGTGGCGGAAACCGCCTTGGTCGCCCATGGCGGTGATGACGGTGGCGCCGCCGGGCGGGGCGATCGCGTCCATCAGTGCGGTCTCCTCCAGCCCTCGGGCCCCCATGCTCCAGTGGCTGGTGCCGCCGCTGTCGGTGGCGGTGGCGTCCTTGCTTCGCCAGATGCCGTTGCCGGTGCCGTACAGCACGTGCCCGGAGTTGAAGGGGTCGATGGCCAGGGCGGTCATCCAGTGCCCGGTGCCGGTACCGACGTAAGGAGCGGCGGAGGCATTGCGCACGGATTTCTCGGCCAGTGCTTTCCATGTCGTGCCGCCGTCGGTGCTGCGGTAGATCTCGTCCTCGGGCCACCAGCGGCCGAGGGTGGTGACCATCACCGTGGAGGGCTTGCGCGGGTCGACGGCCAGACCGGAGAAACCGTAGCTGCCACTGGACGGGGAGACGTTCTTCCACGCCCCGCCGGCCGGCGTGTGCTTCCACACCGAGCCCGCGGTCACGCCGTTGGGGCCGAGGTTGTCGGTGTACGTCAGGTACAGCGAGCCGTCACCGGAGAGCACGCCGTGCTGCGGCAGCTGGCCGGTGGGCTGCCCGGAGACGGCCTGCCAGGTGCCGCCGCCGTCGGTGGAGCGGTACAGGGAGGTGGACTTGTCGGCGACGCCGGCATAGACCGTCTTGCTGCCGGCCGGGCCGTACGTCACGAAGGAGATGCCCGCGCCGCTGCTCGCCCCGTCCCGGACGGGGAAGGAGGAGACCTGACTCCATGTCACGCCGTGGTCGGTGCTGCGCCACAGGCCGTTCTTGCGGGTGCCCAGCAGCAGGGTGGCGTTGTCCGCGGGGTCGATCGCCAGCCGTTCGCCCGCCCCGCGGCCGTCCTCGTTGCCGCCCAGCTTGAAGGGCAGCTCGGTGCGCTTGAAGGTGCGTCCCCGGTCCGTGGAGCGCAGTATCGCGCCGTTGCCCGCCCAGCTGTTGGTGTAGGTGCCCGTCGCGAGGTAGAGCCGGCGGGGGTCGACGGGGTCGGTGGCCAGGGAGTCGATGCCCAGCAGGTTCCAGTCCTTCTCGCCGAGCCAGTCGGTCAGCGGGATCCACTGCTCGGCCGCGACGTCCCAGCGGTAGGCGCCGCCCATGTCGGTGCGCGCGTACAGCAGACCCTTCTCCCGGGGGTTGAACACCAGCCCGGTGACGTAACCACCGCCCACCACCTGAGCGTTCTTCCACGCATACGGTCCGGCCGCGGCCGTGGTCTGCGCCCCGCCGGCCCCGGCCGCCTTCGTCTCGGCCGTTTTCACCAGCTTCCACTGCTGGTTGGTGCTGCCCTTGCCGGGATACTGGATGACTGCCGCGCCCTGGGCCGTGGAGCCCCCGGAGACGTCCAGGACCTGGCCGCTCCTGCGCGAGGTGAAGGTGACGGCGTCGGAACCACTCACATCGTTGATCTTCCACTCCTGCGAGGTGGCGGAACTGTCGGTCTGCTGCTCGGCGGCGGCCCCCTGAGCGCTGGAATTGCCTGCTATGCCCAGCACTTTGCCGCTGTTGCGGTTCACCAGCTCGTAGTAGCCGTCCCCGGTGGACTTCAGCTTCCACTGCTGGTTGGCGGTGTTCTGGTCGGTCCACTGCTGGATGCAGGTGCCGTCGGCGGTGGAGAAGGCGTTGACGTCCAGCACCTTGCCACTGCGCACGGAAACCAGCCGGTAGTAGGCATCGCCGTCGACCGTCGCGGCCTGCGAGTCCTCCTGCACGATCAGGAGATACGGCACGAGGACGGCGGGCACACCGAGCAGCAGACCGGTCGCGGTCCAACGACGGCGATGACGCCCGCGGCGCCCGCCGTTCGTGGGGTTGTTCATGGGGAGGCGTTCTCCTTGCATGCTGTTCAACAGTGGAAAACCGGATCCCGGCCACCGGAACTGGCCGGATCCGCTTCCTTGTGGTCACAGGCTGCGCAAAGGGTTGCCGCGAGCCGGGAACTTTTCCAGGTCACCTCGTGGCGCGGCAGGCGTTGATCAGCGTCCGGGTGAGGCGGTGCCCTTGGCGTCGACGGCCGTGGCCCGGAAGGACCCCGAGCCGGACGTCCTGGGCCGCCCCAGTCACCAACCGAGCGCGTGACGAGAATCGAACTCGCGCTCTCAGCTTGGGAAGCGACGGCGCTTGCGGAGCCGGACAGCTTTTGACCTGGAGCGGCCGGTGAGTTTACTCCTGACACGATGCGACCTCCAGGTGCGGGCATGCCCCTGGCGCCTGGTGGGCAACACGCGCTGTTCTGTCCGGTGGGCAACACACGCCGTTCTGGCTGGCGGGGCGGCGAGTGTGGACGGTGGCCGCGGGTTCGCGCGTACTGGTTTCCGATGTGTTTCATGAGGTTTGCGCGAGGTATTGACACCCTCACGGTCGGCTCTTACCTTTCCTTCACGCGAACCGGTTCGACGCCGGATTCGAGCGTCACTCCCACCTCCGCAAGTGAACGGTCTCTTTCTCCTCTGGAAGTAGCGAACCGGTTCGATGAAGGAGTCCTGTGAACATCGGTGAGATTGCCAGGCGGGCCGGTGTCTCGCGGAGCACCGTGTCGTATGCGTTGAGCGGCAAGCGTCCGGTGTCGGACGAGACCCGCGAGAAGATTCAGCGGGTCATCGACGATTTGGGCTACCGGCCCAACGCGAGCGCACGTGCTCTGGCCAACGGCCGTACCAGCACCATCGGTCTGGTCTTCCCGCCTGCCGGGGACCACTACACCGGAATGCAGCTCGAATTCATCGGCAGCGTGGTGGAGGCCGCGGCCGCTTATGACTACGACGTGCTGCTGTCCCCGAGCGGTGTGGACAGCGACCGCTCGTTCCAGCGGCTGCTGGGGGAGCGGCGGGTCGACGGCGCGATCCTGATGGAGATCAGACTCCAGGACGACCGGGTCGACCACCTCCTCGCCGAGGGCTTTCCCGCGGTCTGCATCGGCCGCACCTCGCGGCCGGAGAGCGGCTGGTGGGTGGGCCTGGACCACACGGCGCTGGCGGCGGCCTGTGTCCACCACCTCGCGGACCTGGGCCACGACAGGGTCGCCTTCGTCAACCGGCCCGAGCGGCTGCTGCGCGCCGGGTACGAGTCCGCGCACCGGGGGCTGGACGGCTTCACCAAGGCCGCCGCGGAGCGTGGGCTCACCGTCCGCACGTACAACTGTGAGGACGACGCACCCTCCGGTCAGGCCTGCCTGGAGCGGATCCTGTACGACGATCCCGACACCACGGCCCTCGTCACACTGAACGAGGCCGCGCTCGGAGGGCTCTACCGGGGCCTGGCCCACGCGGGCCGCCATGTGCCGCGCGACTTCTCCGTCACCGGTGTCGTCGCCACCCGGTGGGCCGAGACGGTGACCCCGCAGCTCACGGCGGCCGACGTGCCCGCATCGCAGATGGGACGCCTGGCCGTCGAACTGCTCGTCGAGCGTCTCGACCACCCTGACGCGCCCCCTCGCCACCAACTGCTCGCCCCGCCGATCTCGCTCCGCGCCAGCACCGGGCCCGCCGTCCCCCGCCCTCCGGGGGACACGCGCGGGATCCCCGACGTCGACTCGACCGCCTGACAGGCCGCCCTCCGCATCCCCTGTGGATCAAGGGCCCTGCTCGTCCTCCGTCACCTTTCGCCCCGTCACCGTTCAACCGGCCGCTCCGCGACTCCGCGGCGCTGTTCAGCCTGCCCTGCCATCCGTCCACCTCCCCTGGCATGCCCATGCCTGACACACGCAAGGAACGCCCGATGAACAGATCCACCAGACGCCGTCTCACCGCCACCGCCATGACCGTCGTCGCCCTCACCACCGTCACCACCGCATGCTCCTCCGGCGACGGCTCCACGTCCGCCAAGGCGACAGACGGCGGCAGCTACACCATTTGGGACCCCTACCCGCAGTTCGCCAAGGGCTCGGACTGGGCGAAGCTGCTGGACGGCTGCGGCAGCAAGGCCGGAGTCAAGATCAAGCGAACGGCCTTCGACACCAGCGACCTGACGAACAAGGCGCTGCTGGCAGCCCAGCAGGACAACTCCGCCGACGTGCTCATCGTCGACAACCCGGTGGTGTCGACGCTGGCCGAGGCGGGCGTGCTCACCACGACCGACGAGAACAAGGTGGACACCTCGAAGGTGGACCCCAACCTGCTCGCGGCCGGTCAGTCGGGTGGTAAGACGTACGGAACCCCGATCGGCGCGAACACCCTCGCCCTCTACTACAACAAGGAGGTGCTGAAGGAAGCCGGGGTGGACATCGCCTCGGTCAAGGACTGGAAGTCGCTGACGGCGGCGCTGGAGAAGGTCGAGAAGGCGGGCAAGAAGGGCATCACGTTCTCCGCGATCGGGACGGAGGAGGGCAGCTTCCAGTTCCTGCCGTGGTTCTGGGGTTCGGGTGCGCAGCTGACCGAACTCGACTCCGCCCAGGGTGTGGCGGCCGTGTCCTTGTGGAGCGACTGGCTGAAGAAGGGCTACGCGCCCAACTCGGTCATCAACAACACGCAGACGACCAGTTGGCAGGAGTTCGCGAGCGGCGACTACGCCTTCGCGGAGAACGGCACCTGGCAGCTGGCCAATGCCGAGAAGGCCGGCTTCGACTACGGGGTCATCCCCGTTCCCGCCGCCTCGGGAGGCAACGCCGCGGCGCCTACCGGCGGTGAGTTCGTCACCGTCCCGGTCCAGGGCGACACCGGCCGCTACGCCACCACACAGAAGCTGGTCTCCTGCCTGACCAGCACCGAGAACCTGTACGCCACCGACACCACGCTGTCCTACGTGGCTCCCACCAGCGAGGTGCAGGACAAGCAGGTGGCGGAGAACGCCGAGCTGAAGCCGTGGGTCGAGGCGGTCAAGGCAGCCAAGGGACGCACCAGCGACGACCTCGGCACCAAGTACCCCAAGATCTCCGAGCAGTTGTGGAAGGCGGTCCAGTCCGCCCTCAGCGGTTCCAAGTCGCCCAAGGACGCGCTGACCGCGGCACAGGACGCCGTCAACTAGACCCGCAGGCAACCGCGACCCAGGGCTCCTCGATGAAGCACACGACACACCTGCCGGACCGCCGACTGGTGCGTGACCGGAACGGGGCGGCGGCCACCGCCGCCCCGCCCCCGGCCCGCACCGCCCACCGGCGCCGTCGTCCCACCTCCCAGCAGTGGGCCGCCTGGGCCTTCCTCGCCCCGGTCACCCTCTACCTCGCCCTCTTCTACGCCTATCCGCTCTACCGCAACCTCGACCTGAGCCTGCGCAACTACACCGTCCGCTCCTTCGTCCAGGGCAACGCACCGTTCACCGGACTGGACAACTACCAGAAGGTCTTCGACGACCCGACCTTCGGTCCGGCACTCACCCACACCGTGGTGTTCACCGTCGTGTGCCTGTTTTTCCAGTACGCCATCGGCCTGGCGCTGGCGGTCTTCTTCAACCAGCACTTCCGGCTGTCCGCCACCCTGCGGGCGCTGTTCCTGGTGCCGTGGCTGCTGCCGCTGATCGTGTCGGCCTCCACCTGGTCGTGGATGCTCAACAGCGACTCCGGTGTCGTCAACGCGGCGCTGCACGCCGTCGGCATCGGTCCGGTGAACTGGCTGACGTCACCGGAGTGGTCGCTGATGGCGGTGATCGTCGCGAACATCTGGATCGGGGTCCCGTTCAACCTGGTCGTGCTCTACAGCGGCCTGCAGTCCATCCCCGCCAGCCTCTACGAAGCGGCCGCCCTCGACGGCGCGAGCGCCTGGCGACGCTTCTGGAGCATCACCTTCCCGCTGCTGCGCCCCGTGTCCGCCGTCACCCTGCTGCTGGGGCTGGTCTACACGCTCAAGGTCTTCGACATCATCTGGATCATGACCAAGGGCGGCCCGGCGGGATCGTCCACGACCTTCGCCACCTGGTCCTACCAGCTCGGCTTCGGCAACCTGCTGCCCGCCTTCGGCCCCGGCGCGGCCGTCGGCAACCTGCTCGTGGTCGCCGCCCTGGTCTTCGGCCTGGTGTACCTGAAGGTCCAGAGAAAGCAGGCACTGGCATGAACCTGCTGCACCGGTTCCGCGGTACGGGGTGGAAGACCGCCCTCGGCCTGGCACTCACGGCCGTCATGCTCTTCCCGGTCTACTGGATGCTCAACGTGTCCTTCACCCGCGACCAGGACATGCGCAAGTCGCCGCCCGGCCTGTTCCCCGTCCACGGCACGCTGGCCGGCTACCGCGCCGTCTTCGACCAGCAGTTGCCCTACCTCGGCACGAGCCTGGTCATCGGTCTGGGCACGGTCGTGCTGACCGTGGCGCTGGCCGCGCCCGCCGGATACGCGCTGGCGAAACTCCGCCCCCGCGGCGGGGACCTGCTCAGCTTCCTCTTCCTGGTGGCCCAGATGATCCCCGGCATCATCATGGCGATGGGTTTCTACGCCATCTACCTCCAGCTCGGCCTGCTCCAGTCCGTCCCCGGCCTGATCGTCGCCGACTCCACCCTGGCCGTCCCCTTCGCGGTGCTCATCTTCACCGCGTTCATGTCCGGCATCCCCGGCGAACTGCTCCAGGCCGCGCAGATGGACGGAGCCGGGCCGCTGCGCACCTTCCGGTCCGTGGTGCTGCCGATGAGCCGCAACTCGATCGTCACGGCCTCGCTGTTCGCGTTCCTGTGGTCCTGGTCCGACTTCGTCTTCGCCAGCACCCTCGCAGGCGGCGGCGCCCACGAGCCGATCACCCTCGGCATCTACCACTACATCGGCAACAACAACCAGGAGTGGAACGCCATCATGGCCACCGCCGTCGTCGCCTCACTGCCGGCCACGGTGATCCTCGTCCTCGCCCAGCGCTACGTCGCCGCCGGTGTGACGGCCGGAGCCGTCAAGGACTGACCACCTCACGACCACCGCCGGTGGCCCCTGCTGAAGAAACGAGTACCACTTGATGACCGCCGCCCGATCCGGCCCGGCCTTCTCCCTCCACGACATCCCGTTCAGCACGCACGGATCCTGGTTCGGCATCTCGCCCGTGCTCGCGGAGAAGACACGTGCCGAGGACCTCCACCTCGTCTCGCACCAGAACGGCATGCACGCCGTCCTGCGCTTCACGCCCCTCCACGCGGCGACGGGCGAGCGCGCGGGGACCCGCGTCGAGGCGACTCCGGGCCTGCTGAGCTGGACCGGTGAGCAAGGGCGCGTCGCTCTCGCCTACGCCTCACCGGACACCGTCCGCCTGCGCGGCGAAGGACTCGGCCTGCGCATCACCGCGGCGGCGGACGCCCTGACCCCCTTCACGGGCACCTACTTCTACCGCGACCCGGTGGAGGGGGCGTACGTGTTCACCTCGTACGAGACCGGGCGCCGCTACCGCATCACCGTGCTGTCCGGCACGGTCACCGAGATATCCGGCAGTCAGGCCCTCGGTAGCGGTGAACGAGGCGTCACCCTCACCGCGGCCCCCGGCGGAGGCTGGGAGGCGGCCGTCGAGGAGCTGGACAGCGCACGCCTGCCCTACACGTCCTCGGAGACGTTCGACGCCGTCGTGGCGACCGCGGAGCATGCCTTCGCCGCCTTCGCCGACGCGGTGGCCCCCTGGCGCTCGCCCGCGACCCCGGCCGCCGAACTCGCCGCGTACGTCCTGTGGTCGGCAACCGTCCGCCCGGCGTCCCTGGTCACCCGGCCTGCCGTGCTGATGTCCAAGCACTGGATGGACAAGGTCTGGAGCTGGGACCACTGCTTCAACGCCCTTGCCCTCGCCCCCGGTGCCCCCGCCCTGGCCTGGGACCAGTTCTCCCTGCCCTTCGACCACCAGGACGAGACCGGGGCCCTGCCCGACTCGGTGACCCACTCCGAGGTCCTCTACAACTTCGTCAAACCGCCCATTCACGGCTGGGCCCTGTCCCACCTGCGCAGACGGCTCCCCGAACCCCTCAGCCGGACCGAACTCGCCGAGATCTACCGCAGATTGGCACGGTGGACGGACTTCTGGCTCACCGCCCGCCGCGCCCCGGGCGCCGCCCTGCCCCACTACCAGCACGGCAACGACAGCGGCTGGGACAACGCCACCACCTTCGACCCCGAGCGCGTGGTCGTCACCGCCGACCTGGCCGCCTTCCTCGTCCTCCAGCTCCGCGAACTCGTCGGCCTGGCCACCGAACTGAGCCTTCCCGACGAGGCCCGCCGCTGGACCCGAACCGCCGAGGCGACCCAGGCCGCGATGCTCGACGAGCTGTGGACAGGAGAGCGGTTCGTGGCCCGCGGCGTGGACAGCTCGCAGACCTGGGAGAGCTCCAGCCTGCTGGACCTGATGCCGATGGCACTGGGCGAGCACCTGCCCGAACACATCGGCAAAGCCCTGGCCGCCCGGATCGAGACCCACCTGACCCCGTACGGCCTGGCCACCGAACTGCCCACCTCACCCCACTACCTCGCCGACGGCTACTGGCGCGGCCCGATCTGGGCACCCGCCACCGTCCTCATCGAGGACGGCCTGCGCCGCGCCGGCCACCACCGCCTCGCGGACGAGATCAGCGCCCGCTTCCGCGCCCTGTGCGAGACCCACGGCTTCGCCGAGAACTTCGACGCCCTCACCGGCACGGGCCTGCGCGACCGCGCCTACACCTGGACCGCCAGCAGCTACCTCCTCCTCGCCGAAGCCCACACACTCCGGCACACCGCACCCGCACCGGCCGCGCACACCGGCGGCTGAGAGCCCCTGGGCTCCCCGCCCAGGCAGCACCCACCCCCTCGGGAGAACACATGAGCATGTCACGCGTCCTTCCTCCGCCCAAACGCACCACGGCGCCCGACTCCGCAGGAGGCCGCCGCCTGCGCAGGACCACCGCGCTCGCCGCCCTGTTCGCCTCGGTCGCGGCCGTCGCCTTGCCCGGCACCACTGCCCAGGCCGCCGACACCACCGTCGCCGTCGACTTCGCCACCGCCGGGGGCGCCCCCAACTACCGCGCCTCGGGCACCATCTACGGCATGTCCGAGAACGGCTCGCTGCCGCAGGAGCACTTCTACAAGGACATCAAGTGGAAGTTCATGCGGGCCGGCGGCGCCCAGCTGGACAACCCCGGCGGCTGGGCGGCCGGCAAGTACGACCGCCGGTGGAACTCCACCCTGGCCCAGTACAAGCGCACCAAGTCGCTGGGCGGCACCTTCGTCATCCTGCCGCACGACCTGTGGGGCGCCGACGGCACCACCACCCCCACCTTCCCCGGTGACAACGGCGACTGGACCCGCTTCGACGCCTTCTACGCCCGCCTGCTCGCCGACGTACGGGCCGCGGGCATGACCGACATCCAGTGGGACATCTGGAACGAGCCCGACTGCCGTTCGTTCTGGGGCTCCGGCCAGCCCCAGTACCTGGAGATGTGGAAGCGCGCTTACCAGAAGATCCGGGCCGCCATCCCCGGCGCCGTCGTCGTCGGCCCGAGCACCTGCAGCAAACCCTCGGGGACCAACACCTGGTGGAACACGTACCTCGACTACGTGAAGGCGAACAACGTCGAGCCGGACATCTACAGCTGGCACGACCTCCCCGGAGACCCGGTCGCCGACAGCGACGCTGTGAACTCCATGCTGTCGGCGCGGTCGATGACGACAAGCCGCCCCTTCCAGGTCAACGAGTACGGCGGCACCACCGAGCAGAACCCGGGCCGCGGCGGCTGGTACATCTCCCGCCTGGAGCGCGCCGGGGCCGACGGCCTGCGCGCCAACTGGGCGTCCGCGAACAACCTGCACGACTTCCAGGCGAAGCTGCTCACCAAGAACAGCGCCGGCCAGTACCTGCCGCTGGGCGAGTGGTTCCTCTACCGGTACTACGGCTCGCAGACCGGCAACATCGTGAAGGTCACGCCCGGTACGAACACCGACGGGCTGGCGACGAAGGACAACACCGCGCGCAACGCGAAGATCCTGCTGGGCAGCAACGGCAACACCGGCAACATCACCGTCAACCTCAACCGCCTCGACACCACCTCAATAGTGGAGAACAGCCAGGTCCGCGCGATAGTCCAGCGCATACCGAACAACAGCGGCGGCGCCGTGACGGGTCCGGTGACGGTCTCCGACCAGACCCTGACCATCAGTGGCAACTCGGCCTCGGTGAGCGTGCCGTGGACGAGCGCCGCCGACGGCTACACCGTCACCCTGCTCCCGCCGTCCAACACCACCGTCTCCACCGTCGCCGTCGCCCAGCACAGCGGCCAGTGCCTGGACGACACCAACCTCTCCACCGCCAACGGCACGCAGTACCAGCAATACCACTGCGAGGGCGGCTACCAGCAGATGCTCGACCTCAAGCCCGTCGCCGGCCGCGCGAACACCTACACCATCGTCAACGAACACAGCGGCAAGTGCCTGGACGTCTCGGGCGCCTCCACCGCCGACGGTGCCGCCGTCATCCAGTACACCTGCAACGGCGCCACGAACCAGATGTTCACCCTCAACCCCGTCACCGCACTCGGCAACAGCAAGGACTACCAGCTGGCCGCCGTCCACAGCGGCAAGTGCGTCGACGTCAGCCAGATCTCGACCGCGGCCGGCGCGAAGATCCACCAGTGGACCTGCGACCCGGAGAGCGCGCTGACCAACAAGAAGAACCAGATCTGGCGTCTCCAAGGCATGCGCTGACCCGCGCCCCCTTCTGTGAGGGCTCCCGACCACAGCAGGGAGCCCTCACAGGCCACCACAGCCTCGCGGACGAGATCAGCGCCCGCTTCCGGACCCTGTGCGAAACCCACGGCTTCGCCGAGAACTTCGACGCCCTCACCGGCACGGGCCTGCGCGACCGCGCCTACACCTGGACCGCCAGCAGCTACCTCCTGCTGGCCGAGGCACACGCACACCGAGACAGCCGCTGACCGCCGTCTCCCCACGGCCCGGGGACGTTCCCACCCCGGCCATCCTCCCCGCTCACGTAGGAGCCGCAGAATGAAATCTCGCTGGACACTTCCCAGCCCCGCAACCCGCACCGGACGCCGAGCGACCTCGTCCGTGGCCGTCCTCCTGACCGCCCTGGCCGCGACCCTGGTGCCCGCCGGCCCGTCGCAGGCCGCGGACACCAGCGTCACCGTCGACTTCGCCAACGCCGCAGGCGCCCCCAACTTCCGCGCCTCGGGCATGATCTACGGGATGACCGCCGACGGGTCGCTGCCGCCGGACCACTTCTTCAAAGACATCAAGTGGCACCTCATGCGGGCCGGCGGCGCGCAGCTCAACGGTGGTGGCTACGCCACCAGCCTCGCCGACTACCAGACCCGCTGGAGGGCCACCCTCGCCCAGTACCAGCGCACCAAGGCGCTGGGCGGGACGTTCGTCATCCTGCCGCACGACCTGTGGGGCGCCGACGGCACCACCAGCCAGCCGTTCCCCGGTGACAACGGCAACTGGACGCAGTTCGACAACTTCGTCAACCAGCTCATCTCCGACGTCAAGGCCAACAACATGACGGTGGAGTGGGACCTGTGGAACGAGCCGGACCTGAGCGGCTTCTGGGACCGATCCCAGAGCCAGTACCTGCAGATGTGGTCGCGGTTCCACGCCGCCGTGCGGGCCAACCTCCCCGGGCAGCTCATCGTCGGCCCCAGCTCGGCGAACCCGCCCAACTCCTCCAACACCTGGTGGACCACCTACCTCAACCACGTCAAGGCCAACAACGTCGCCCCCGACATCTACAGCTGGCACGCCATCCCGCACGACCCCGTCCAGGCCGTCAGCAACGCCAACTCGACCCTCGCCGCCGCGGGCCTGACCAACACCCGCCCGTACCAGATCAACGAGTACGCCGGGCGCGAGCAGCAGCACCCCGGTGGCGGCGGCTGGTTCATCAGCCGCCTGGAGCGGGCCGGCGCCGACGGCATGCGCGCCAACTGGGGATGGGGCTCCAACCTGCACGACTACGCGGCCAATCTGCTCACCAAGAACAGCTCCGGCCAGTACCTGCCGCTGGGCGAGTGGTTCATGTACCGGTACTACGGCTCGCAGACCGGAAACATCGTGAAGGTCACGCCCGGTACGAACACCGACGGGCTGGCGACGAAGGACAACTCCGCGCGTAACGCGAAGATCCTGTTGGGCAGCAACGGCAACACCGGCAACATCACCGTCAACCTCAACCGCCTCGACACCACCTCGGTGGTGGAGAACAGCCGGGTCCGCGCGGTCGTGCAGCGCATACCGAACAACAGCGGCGGCGCCGTGACGGGTCCGGTGACGGTCTCCGACCAGACCCTGACCGTGAGCGGCAACTCGGCTTCGGTGAGCGTGCCGTGGACGGACGCCGCGGACGGCTACACCGTCACGCTGCTGCCACCGTCGAACACGACCGTCTCCACGGTCGCGGTGGTACAGCACAGCGGTCAGTGCCTGGACGACACCAACCTCTCCACCGCCGACGGCACGCAGTACCAGCAGTACCACTGCGAGGGCGGCTACCAGCAGATGCTCGACTTCAAGCCGGTCGCCGGCCGGGCGAACACCTACACCATCGTGAATGAGCACAGCGGTAAGTGCCTGGACGTCTCGGGTGCTTCCTCGGCCGACGGTGCCGCCGTCATCCAGTGGACCTGCAGCGGCAGCACGAACCAGATGTTCACCCTCAACCCCGTCACCGCACTCGGCAACAGCAAGGACTACCAGCTGGCCGCGGTGCACAGCGGCAAGTGCGTGGACGTCAGCGGGATCTCGACCGACCCCGGCGCGAAGATCCACCAGTGGACCTGTGACTCGGCGACCGACATGACCTGGAAGAAGAACCAGATCTGGCGCCTGCAGGGCATGAGCTGACCTGCGTTTCTTCCATGGGGGCTCCCAGCACCGGCAGGAGCCCCCATGGGCTGCCGTCTCCCTGTTCCCGGACGGCCGCCGCTGAGCTTCGCAGGCCTCCTGCCGGGCGAAGCTCCCTGTGAACAGCGATCGGGGGCGGGCACCCTTTACGGGTGCCCGCCCCCTCCGTCGCTCCCGGGAGAGCCTGCCTCGGGCCTGGCAGCACCTCCCGCTGCGGAAGTCGGTGATCCGGGCGGCAGCCGCCACCGAACTGGCTCTGGCGCTCGGCCGCGGCGAGGAAGTGCCGCAGGTGGGACTGGAGATCGCGACCACCCTCACCGTCCGGGAGAGCACGGCTCCGCCGAAGGAGGAGTGAGTGCCTGCGACCCGTGTCGTCGGTCGCGGCGGTCGAGGTACCGCTGGCCAGTCCGAGCATAACGGCGAGCACCAGGAGCAAGGAGGCCAGTCAGCCGGGGCCGCGGCTCCCCTCCTCGGCCGCATCCACCTCTCCGGCCACCTGCCGGAACTGGGCCCCGAGGCCCGCGCCCTGGTCCACGAGGCGGTCGCCGCACAAGGCCCGCTTTGAACCGAACGTCGGTCCGGCAGTGTTACCTGAGAGGTGTAGCGTCTGGAGGCCTGTGGCGGCACCGTCCCGGCTTGTCAGGCGACAGGACCACCGTCCGGTGTCGGCCCGCGACCTCAGCCCGTTGCGGAGGCCCGACCATGTGTCCTGCCGCTCAGGCTCCGCCAGGGGGAAGCAGAGGTGGTAACGGGAGTCACGGATGCCTGCGAACGGGACGAGAGCGACGGACTCACCCGGTCGCGTGCCCGCGTGGTTCAGGACGAACGCCAGTCGGTTCGGAGCGAGTTGGTGCACGCCGGCCATGGCGAAGACCTCGACCAGGTTGTTGTCGGTCGCTCTCGGCCGCGAGGACGGTGGGCCCGAAGCGGAACGACACCCATGGCGAGCCGCCCGGGAGCAGCTCGGACGGGACCTGCGTCTCGAACTGCCCGGAGACGTCCCGCTCAACACCGCCTTCACCGTCGAGGTCCGCCCGGCCGGTGGCGCCTGGCAGAGACTCGACGCCTACCTGGTCAAGCGCGCCCAGATCGACTCTGCGCACAGCCGTAGGATGCTTGTCCTCGCTGTCCTGCCATGTATGAGCCGACCACAGCGGGTGCCGTCCCCGGCGGTGCCCGGCACCGATGTCCTCCCGGGATCTGAGCCCGGAGAGGGCTCAGATCCCGGGAGCGGGGGTCATCCGGCGGTCAGAGTGGTCCACTTCTGGTTGGATCCGCCGTTGCAGTCCCACGACACAAGCCGAGTGCCGTCGGTCGTGGAGGAGCCCGGATCGTCGAGGCAGCGACCAGAGGCGGGGTTGCGGTAGCCGCCGCCGTAGGGCTGCCAGACCTGGTTGAAGCCGCCGTGGCAGGTCCACATCTGCACCTTGGTGCCGTTGGCGGTGTTGCCGCCGGCGGCGTCGAGGCAGCTGGCCCGGCCCGGCCGGAGCCGGTGCAGCGGCTGCTGCGCTACGCCCGCTGGGACGCCGACGCCGTCCGTGACGACATGAGCGGGCATCGAGTACGTGGTCTTCGCCGTGAACGTGGTGCTGCTGTTCGCCTGGGGCCTGCTCGCTGCCCGCGCTGCCGGTCGCACGTGGGGCTCCGCCTTGAAGATCGGCACAGTGGACGCGTTGCTCGGGCTTGCGGTCGTGGTGGCCAACGCCGTCATCAAATAGGGCGGTTGGCCGTCCGGGGCCCACCGGCCGACCGGGCGACGCGGCGCTGTTCCGCCGGTCGGCGGGGTGGTCCCGGCCCGTCGGCGGGGGTGTTACCGAAGCCTGCCGGATGGTCCGCCTCCTGACGTCCACGCGAAATTCTCCGTATGAAACAGACACAGCCGCCGCAGGAGACACCGGCTCCGCAGGAGAACTCGCCCCCAGGGCCAAGAACCTCGTCCGAGTCCGCCGGGCAGGTCTCGGACGGCCCCTCGATGGGACGCCTGGTCGGGGTGGATCTGGCCCGCGCGCTGGCGGTGTTCGGCATGTACATCGTGCACATCGCCCCGATGCAGTCACCCACGGGCAGCGTCGGCAGCTGGGTGTACTTCCTGGCCGAGGGGCGCTCGTCGGCCCTGTTCGCCACCCTCGCCGGGTTCTCGCTGATGCTGATCGCCGGCCGCCGTGAGCCGAAGACCGGCCTGGCCGGCCGGCAGGCGAAGGCCCGGATCGCGATCCGCGCCATGATCCTGCTGGTGCTGGGCACCGTGATGGCGATGGAGTACGGGGACATCGTCATCCTCGCCTTCTACGGCGTCTACTTCCTCCTCGCCCTGTTCTTGGTGCGACTGAGCGCCAGGACGCTGGCGATCATTGCGGCGGGGCTCGCGCTCGTCACGCCGCAGTTGGCGTTCGTCCTGAAAGCGTGGCTGAGTGACTCCGTCCAGCAGAGCATCAACGCCTACGACCCGCTGGAACGGCTCAGCACCGTGGGAGTACTCGATCTGCTGCTCACGGGCCTCTACCCGACCATCACGTGGATGTCGTTCGTGATCACCGGCATGGCGCTGGCCCGCCTCGACCTGTCCGCCCCGGCCGTCCAGCGGCGCCTGGCCGCGCTCGGTGCCGGCCTCACCGCAGGCGCCTACGGCCTGGCCATGCTGCTGGCGGGCAAGAGCGCGGTGTTGAGCTTCGGGGGAGGCGGAGGGCCGTCCAGCGGCTCCGGGGCGGGCTCCATGGGCAGCGGCTCCGGGCCGGGGTCCATGGACGGCGGGTCCGGCGGGCCCGTGCTGTCGGCCTCGGACCTGCTGGGTGCCGTGTCGCACAGCGGCACCACGTTCGACATCATCGGCTGCGTGGGTGTCGCGATCCTCGTGATCGTGGGCGCGACGGTGGCGATGGACCGCCTGCCGCGCCTGCGCCGCCTGGCGAAACCGGTCATCGCCGTGGGCACCATGTCCCTGACGGCCTACGTCGGCCACTTCCTCGCACAGTCCGCGTGGCCCGCTTCCGGCGCTGGCACCACGAAGTCCTGGGTGCCCGTGCTCACGTACATCCTGGGGGCGATCGTGTTCGCCGCGATCTGGTCCCGCTTCTTCCGCCGCGGCCCCCTGGAGTACCTGCTCAACACCGCCACCAAGCCGGCGAAGCACATCCGATGAAACCCGGCCGGGGTGGGACGCCTCCACGCCCCACCCCGGCATGGACGGCTCACAGATCCAGTTGTGACTGGGCCAGCCGCGGCCTTCACCGGTGGCTCGACCGACAGCGTGCGGAGGGCTGAACTCCGTTCTCGGCGGGCCAGGTACGACCGTCTGTCTCGGAACTGCCGTCGCCATGGCCGGCGAAGCCGGATCGGTAACTCTCGTAGCAGCCAGGGAGCGGTCGACCTTCCGGTGTCCGTTCCCCATCCCTGTGTCCCATCAATGTCCCACCCCGGGAGCTCACCAGCCGGACACACAGCACGCCAACGTATACCCGACCCCGTGTACCCACCCATCTCTGCCCCCATGAGGGCTGGGGCTGTCAAGGCTGTGTGGACGACCGTCCCGGCGTGCGGGTAGGTGCGTACGCCGGGTTGCTGGTGCTGGTGGGCGGGGTCTCGGCGTCGCTCATGCCCATTCGCGGCAGCCTTCACCGCCGCACGGGGGTTCAGTCCGGCGCGTCCCGCGACACCCGAGAGGGCGCCATTGGCAGCTGTCTCGACATGCCGCGAGCAATGTCACCTGTCCCGGCCCGGGCACGGCTCGCTGGAGGACGCGCCATCGGTGCTCAGCTTCAGCCAGAGCAGGCCGGCAAGAAGACACCCACCTCGTACATGTACTTCCGAGTGCATCAGAATCCGAGATGTCTCCTCCAGAGCGGCACTGGACCACATTTGGCACCCGAAATGACCGGATATTGCGCATGTACGGCGGACAGAAACGACGATACCTACGGCTCGGATTCGCCCCGGATTCGACCCCGAGCGTTTGTTTAGCCAGTAACCATGCCCTCTGACTCGCGAAAATACGGGGCGGCAGACGAGTCGGGCTGTACGCCGGGTTCTGTTCGAGATGGAGAAGACCCGGGTTCGGTATCCGTCAACTATCCGGGCGCGACACGTCGGGCGAGTCGACCACACCCTGGCCGACACCGCCTCGTGTCACGCGTGTCGCGCTCGGGAAGGCGGCACGAACGGACGCTGCTGGGGCATAGCCCCACCCCCCCCCTCGACCAGAACGCGCCGCCGCCGCGTCTGCACACCCTGTAGATCACTTCCAGGATCTCAGACCGACGCCGGAGCCGACGATCCCGGAGAAACCGTAATCTCAGCGGAATGGAGAGTGAGAACCAGGGGTCTGGTTTCTGCGTGGCATAGTCCGTGAACTTCGAGCCTCAGTGCGCCGCGGAGTGGTGCGGTCCGGGGAGACGTGTTCGACGATACCCCCGATCATCATGGTGACGACTTCGCCCGTCAGGGTCGAGCGCGGCGGACTGTTCAGCCACCACGATGAGCCGTGCATCGTGGCAGAGTCCCGCGCTATGGACACGATCTACTGCTGAGCCGCCGACAACTCGCCCACGAGCCGTACCGGGTCGAACACCGGGTGCCCAAGTTGCTCAACGAGTCGCGTTGTTGGCGCTCGGGCGGTCTTTCCGCGTACGACGAAAGACCAGGCCGACGGTGCGGTTGCCGCCCTCGCGGATCAGGTCCAGCGCGATGTCGTCACTGGCGCCGGTCAGGATGCCATTCGCCTCGTACCGCGAGGTGAATTCCGTCGACCAGCTGCCCCGTTCGCCGCGGGCGCACGGGCGTCTGTCACCCCGCGCGGCAGTGCCGACCTGGACACAGAAGATGTGAACTCCCCCAACTGCCCAGCCATGAACAGAACTTACATGAGCGCACTCAAGGGTCCTCACAGACCCATGAACTCGTCGAGGTATACCAAGATTTCCAGTTCGGCGTTGGTGACGGCGAGCCGACCGAGGCTGTGCTGATGTCGGCGCCGAGGAATGGCAGTTCCGGTGTGTACCGGATGTTGCGAGAGCGTCGGCTGCCGCGCGAAACGGCGGGGCCTCAGCCCCGTAGCCCGACCACCGCGCGGCTCCTGGACGGCCCCTGAAAAGCTCGGCAGGTCGGTCTCGGCCAGGAACCATCAAGCCCGGGCCGTCACGCATCAGCCGTCCCTCCTGAAGGCATTTCCGCAGGACATGATCACGGAAGGCGCGCACCACCAGCAGCGAAGAATCCGCTGGTGAGCCCCCTGCCCCTGACAGCCGATCACCGCCACTCAGTGCATCTTCAGCGGCTCATCGGCCCGACCGCTCGCCGCGCCACCCCATCCACGAGGCGAACCAGCACGTGACCTCACACCACCCTGACCAGCTGCAACACGCTCGACAAAATAAAAGGGTGCGGATTCGACCCGGATTCGACCCGAGGGCCCCAGACTCCAAAACGAACAGTAGTTGACCTGCAGTGATGCTGATTCTTGCCGCTGTACCGAGCATCCACCGACAGACGGATATCACATTTGTAACTAAGTGGATATTTTTGGGCGATTAACGCCACGCAATGAGTAGCAGCACCACCACCCGGGCCACCTGCCCTGGTAGCTGGGGGTAACAGAACAGGTGCTCTGACCAGCCTCTTTACAGAAGTCCTTCCGCCTGGCAGAAGCCGCCTTGCCGAGCCGATGCAAGCCTCACGACCCTGATTGCAACCACGGCACGCGGGGCGACGGAGCCCCGCCGACAGGGACGGGAACTGCCATGCCGCACATCACCGCTTTTGCCAGGAACCAGTGGTACGTCGCCGCCTACAGCCATGAGGTCGGACGCGAGTTGCTCGGCCGGACGATCCTCGGGGAGACCCTCGTCCTCTACCGCACGGAGGAGGACGGGACGCCGGTCGTCCTGCACGACCGCTGTGTGCACCGCCGCTACCCGCTGTCCGAGGCCCCGACCCGGCTCGACGGCGACCGGATCGTGTGTGGGTACCACGGGTTCACGTACGACACGACCGGTGCGTGCGTGTACGTGCCGGGGCAGAAACGCATCCCGCGTACGGCGCGCGTGGCTTCCTACCCCGTGGTCGAGCAGGACTCGCTGATCTGGGTGTGGATAGGTGACCCGGCGCTCGCCGACCCGCAGGACATCCCGCGGGCCAAGCACCTCGACTCCCCCGGCTGGGTCACCGTGCGCGGCATGGAGCCCATCGACTGCGACTACGGCCTCCTCGTCGACAACCTCCTCGACCTGTCCCACGAGACCTACCTCCACGGCGGCTACATCGGCACCCCCGAGGTCGCCGAGACGCCGATCACCACCGAGGTCGACGAGGGCGCCGGCATCGTGAGGGTCAGCCGGCACATGGACGACGCCGAGTGCCCGCCGTTCTACGCCAAGTCCACCGGCATCGAGGGCCGCATCACCCGCTGGCAGGACATCGAGTACCACGCCCCCTGCCTGTACCTGCTGCACAGCCGTATCGCCCCGGTCGGCGTGCTGCCCGAGGCGGACGGCAGCGACCCGAACGGCTTCCACACCGAGATCACGTACGCCATCACACCGTCCGGCGACGGCAAGGTGTACGACTTCTGGGCGGTCTCGCGGGACTGGGCGACGGACGACGACGAGGTCACCGAGTTCCTGCGCGGCAACAACCACACCGTCGTCATGCAGGACGTCACCGCCCTCAACCTGCTGCAGCGGACCCTCGGCACCGAGCGCACCGGCTACCAGGAGCTCAGCATCAACATCGACACCGGCGGCCTGGCCGCCCGCCGTATCCTCGCCCGGCTGGTCGAGGAGGGCGACAAGCCCGTGGAGAAGGTCCTGTGAGCGGCAGCTCCACCGGGGAGATCTACCGCATCGACTGGCTGCCGGGCACCGACGTCCTGCACGGCACCTGTCACTGCGGACGCGAGCACACCTCGCAGGACCCGATCGAGATGTGGGAGTGGATGCTCGCCCATCCACAGGGACACCAGCCACAGGGGCACCAGCCGCAAGGACACCAGCCGCAAGGAAACAGCTCATGACCGTGTACGAAGCCGAACTCGTCGTCGACCGCAAGGAGTTCGCGGCCGACGGCGTGCTCGCCCTCACCCTGCGCCACCCGCTGGGCGAGGCGCTCCCGGCGTGGGAGCCGGGCGCGCACATCGATGTCGTCCTCGGTCCGGAGCTGGAGCGGCAGTACTCGCTGTGCGGCGATCCGGCGGACCGCGACACCTGGCGGATCGCCGTGCTCCGGGAGCCGGACGGGCGGGGCGGATCCGCCCATGTGCACGAGCAGTTGGGGCAGGGCGACAAGGTCCGGGTGCGCGGGCCGCGCAACCACTTCGCCCTGCGCCCCGCGCCCCGCTACCGCTTCATCGCCGGCGGCATCGGCATCACGCCGATCCTGCCGATGCTGGCGGCGGCGGAGGCCGCGGGGGCGCAGTGGACCCTGCTGTACGGCGGCCGGACCCGCCATTCCATGGCGTTCACCGAGGAGTTGAGCCGTTACGGCAGCGACCGCGTCACCGTCGCCCCACAGGACGAGACCGGTCTTCTGGACCTCGCCTCGGTGCTCGACGACGTTCCCGAGAGCACGCTCGTCTACTGCTGCGGGCCCGGGCCTCTGCTCGACGCGGTGGAGGCGCGGTGCCCGGCCGGGCTGCTGCACGTGGAGCGGTTCGCGCCGAAGGAGCAGGAGGACGGCGAGAACACGGAGTTCGAGGTCGAGCTGGCGCAGAGCGGCAAGAAGCTCACCGTGCCCCCGGACGTCTCCGTGCTCGACGCCGTGCGCGCCGCCGGTGTCGAGGTGCTGTTCTCCTGTACCGAGGGCACCTGCGGGACCTGCGAGACCGACGTCCTCGACGGCACCCCGGAGCACCGGGACTCCGTGCTCACGCAGGAGGAGCAGGAGAGCGGCGAGACGATGATGATCTGTGTGTCCCGGTGCCGTGGGAAGCGGCTCGTGCTGGACCTGTGATCCTCAGGTCGGCCTCGATCCGGGCCACCGCCGCGAGCAGATGCGGCAGCAGGTCCGCGCGGATCGAGTCCACCGAGGTGCGGCCGGCGTGCACCGCGATGTTCACGCCGGCCACCACCTCGCCGTCCCGCTCCCGCACCGGGGCAGCCACCGACCGGAGCCCTTCCTCCAACTCCTGGTCGACGATGGCGTAACCCTGCCGGCGGACGCGCCGCAGTTCCGCCCGCAGGGGGTCCGGCGCGGTGATGGTGCGCCCGGTCAGCGGCTTCAACTCCGCCCGGGCGAGCCGGACTTCGATCTCCTCCTCCGGCAGATGGGCGAGGATCACCCGGCCCACCGACGTCACATGTGCCGGGAAGCGGGTACCGACCGTGATGGACGCGGTCATGATGCGACGGGTCGGCACTCGCGCCACGTACACGATGTCGTCGCCGTCCAGGACGCACAGCGACGACGACTCCCGTACGTGCGCGACGAGTTGCTCGAGATGCGGCTCGGCGATCTGCGGCAGGGTGACGCTGGAGAGGTACGAGTAGCCCAGCTCCAGCACGCGCGGCGTGAGGCGGAAGAGCCGTCCGTCCTGGTGGACGTAGCCGAGGTCGGCGAGGGTCAGCAGCAGTCGGCGGGCGGCGGCGCGGGTCAGGTCGCAGGTGTGGGCGACCTCGCTGAGCGTGCGGACGGGGTGCTCGGCGTCGAAGGAGCGGATCACGGCGAGGCCGCGCTCGAAGGACCTCACGAAGTGTGGTGCGCGGTCTCCCGGAAGCATCGCCACCTCCAATAGTGTCAACAATGTTGTCGGCGAACCCCGTTGCCCCGGCTCCGTTGAGACTTCTACCTTCCCGCTGGGCATTCCCGCGCACTACTGTGCGCCTTGCGCACAACCTGTCGGAACACCGCTGCACCGTTGTCTGTACAGGAGGAGCCCATGCGTCGTCTGTCGGCCGGTCTCACCGCCGGCGTCCTGCTGCTCGTCGCGACGGCCTGCGGCTCGTCCGACGGCGGTTCGCCGGAGGCGGGCGCGTCGTCCGGCGGTGTCACCACCGTCAAGCTCGGAATCATCCCGATCGTGGATGTCGCGCCGCTGTATCTCGGCCAGAAGAAGGGCTTCTTCGAGAAGCACGGCCTGAAACTGGAGTTCACCGCGGCTCAGGGCGGTGCGGCGATCGTGCCCGGCGTGGTCAGTGGGCAGTTCCAGTTCGGCTTCAGCAATGTGACGTCCCTGATGGTCGCCCAGACCAACAGCGTTCCCGTGAAGGCCGTCGCCAACGGCATCGCCTCGACCGGCGTGCGGGGCAAGGACTTCAACGGCCTGATGGTGAAGAAGGACAGCACCGTCAAGTCGCCGAAGCAGCTGGAGGGCAAGAAGGTCGCCATCAACACCCTGAAGAACATCAACGAGACCGCGGTCCGCCAGGCGGTGCGCAAGGCGGGCGGCGACCCGGACAAGGTGAACCTCGTCGAGATGCCCTTCGACCAGATGCCCGCCGCCCTCGACAACGGCCAGATCGACGCCGCGTGCGTGGTCGAGCCGGCGACCGCCACCATCCGCAGCCAGGGCGGCCGGGAGATCGCCTCGCCCTTGGTCGACGTCGCGCCGGACGTCACCGTCGCCATGTACTTCACCTCGACGCAGTACGCGCAGCAACACCCGGACGTGGTCAAGAAGTTCCAGGAGGCCACCGCCGAGTCCCTCGCGTACGCCGAGGCCCACCCGGACGAGGCCCGGCAGATCGTCACGACGTACACCAAGATCCCGGCGTCGGTGCTGGAGCAGGTGATCCTGCCGAAGTGGCCGAGCGAGCCGAACCGCGCCTCCATCGAGGCCCTCATGAAGCTCGGCGAGGAGGACGGCCTCTTCAAGAAGACGCCCGACCTGGACGCGCTGCTGCCGTGAGAGACGGACGCATGAGGGACATGAACGCATGAGGGGCGAGAACGTCGCACTCGGTGCGGCCGGGCTCGCGGCCTTCCTCGCCCTGGGCGAGGCGGTGCCGCGGCTCGGCCTGGTCAAGGAGGCGTACTTCCCGCCGACGAGCCGTATCGCCGAAGCACTCGCGGACGAGGTCGGCGACGCCGCCTTCTGGAGCGCGCTCGGCGACACCCTCACCGGCTGGGCGCTGGGCCTGGCCATCGCGGTCTGCGCCGGCGTCGTCGCGGGCGTGGTCGTCTCCGTCGTGCCGTATCTGCGCGAGGCGACGGCCTCGACGATCGAGTTCCTGCGCCCGATCCCGTCGGTGGCGCTGATCCCGCTGGCGGTGCTGCTCTACGGCACCGAACTGAAGTCGGTGCTCCTGCTGGTGGTGTACGCCTCCTTCTGGCAGGTGCTCATCCAGACCCTGTACGGCGTCCAGGACGTCGACCCGGTCGCCGAGGAGACGGCACGCAGTTACGGCCTCGGCACCTGGGCGCGCGTGCGCCATGTGCTGTGGCCGACCGCCCTGCCGTACGTCATGACCGGTGTGCGGCTGGCCGCCGCGGTGGCGCTGATCCTCGCGATCACCGCCGAACTCGTCATCGGCGCCCCGGGGTTGGGCCGGCAGATCGCGGTGGCGCAGACCTCGCAGGCGGTGCCGGAGATGTACGCGCTCATCGTGGTCGCGGGTCTGCTGGGGCTGCTCATCAACATCGGCGCGCGAACGGTGGAGCGGCGGGCGCTGGCCTGGCACCAGTCGGTGCGCGGGGAGGTGGCGGTGTGATCGGGCGCTTTCTGGCGCAACTGTTCTTCGTCGTCGCGCTGCCCGTGGTGCTGGTCGCGGCGTGGTGGGCGGCGTCGGACGGCAGCACGGATCCCTTCTGGCCGCCGCTGCGGACGATCCTCGACACCTTCCCGGACGTCTGGACGGCCGACCGGCTGCGCACGGACGTCGTACCGAGCATCCTGCGCCTCCTGGGCGGCTATGCGCTGGCTGCCGTGGTGGGCGTCGCGCTCGGCACGGTCATCGGCTCCTACCGCAGGGTGCGCGCGGTGTGCGAACCGGTCCTGGAGTTCCTGCGGGCCGTGCCGCCGCCCGTGCTGGTGCCGGTCATCATGCTGTTCGCGGGCATCGGCGACACCATGAAGATCGTCGTGATCGCGAGCGGCTGCGTCTGGCCGATCCTGCTCAACACCGTGGAGGGCGTGCGCGCGGTCGACTCGGTGATGCTGGAGACGGCCCGCTCCTACGGCGTCGCGGGGATCGCCCGCCTGCGCCATCTGGTGCTGCGCTCCGCGAGCCCGCAGATCTTCGCCGGACTGCGCCAGGCACTCTCGATCGGCATCATCCTCATGGTCATCAGCGAGATGTTCACCGCCAACAACGGCATCGGCTTCACCGTCGTCCAGTTCCAGCGCAGCTTCGCGATCCCCGACATGTGGACCGGGATCCTCGTCCTCGGTCTGCTCGGCTTCCTGCTCTCCGCCGTCTTCCGACTGGTCGAGCGCCGGGTGCTCGGCTGGTACCACGGCCTGCGCGCGACCACCCGGCGGCCTTGAGTGAACATCGTGAAGGGGCGGTCCATGCTCGACGTACGCGGCCTGAAGAAGGTCTACGAGGGATCCGGACGCCGCGTGGAGGCGGTACGCGACCTCACCTTCACCGTCGACGCGGGTGAACTGGTCTGTCTCGTCGGCCCGTCGGGCTGCGGCAAGACGACGCTGCTGAAGTGCATGGGCGGTCTGCTCGCGCCGACGAGCGGTGAAGTCCTGCTGGAGGGGCGGAAGGTGAGCGGCCCGCCGCCCGGGATGGCGTTCGTCTTCCAGGAGTACGGGCGCAGCCTGTTCCCGTGGATGCGGGTCGGCGAGAACGTCGAACTCCCCCTGAAGCAGAAGGACTTGAGCAAGGCGCGACGCCGGGAGCTGGTGCGGGACGCGTTGGAGTCGGTGGGGCTGGCGGACGCTGTCGCGGCGTATCCGTGGCAGCTGTCCGGCGGAATGCAGCAGCGGGTCGCCATCGCCCGGGCGCTGGCGTACGAGCCCCGTGTGCTGCTGATGGACGAGCCGTTCGCGGCCGTGGACGCGCAGACCCGGGCCGATCTGGAGGACCTCGTCCGGGGGCTGTGGCGGGAGCGCGGCATCACGATCCTGTTCGTCACCCATGACATCGACGAGGCGGTCTATCTCGGCGAGCGGGTCATCGTGCTGTCCGCCTCGCCCACCGTCGTCCAGGAGCAGCTGAAGGTCGATCTGCCCGCCGAGCGCGACCAGTTGCACACCCGCGTGGACCCGCGCTTCGCCGAACTGCGCACCCATGTGTACGAGCAGATCCAGGCGGCGAAGCGGGGGGCTCCCCAGGATGCGGCCACGAAGTCGGATACGCCTCCACCTCACTGAACGGTGGCCGTACTGCCGGTGAGCCTCTTCTTGCGTAGCCGCGTCAACGATCCCCGCGGGCGGCCCACAGGCCGCGCACATGTCCGAGGTGGCGGGTCATGACCTCGCGTACGGCCTTCTCGTCGCGGGCGATCAGCGCGTCGAGCAGTTCGAGATGCTCCTCTGCGGAGGCCAGCAGCCGGCCCGCCTCGACGAGCGCGGTGAGGCCGTAGAGACGGGAGCGTTTGCGCAGGTCGCCGACGACCTCGACGAGGTGGGCGTTCCCGGCGAGGGCGAGCAGGCCGAGGTGGAAGCGGGTGTCGGCCTCGACGTACGCGATGAGGTCACCGGAGACGGCCGCCTGGACGATCTCCCGGGCGGCGGGGCGCAGCGCCTCCAGCGAGACCTTGTCGGCGGTCGTGGCCAGCTCCACCACCGTGGGGATCTCGATGAGGGCGCGAATGTGCTTGTACTCGTCGAGCTGTTTCTCGGAGACCGCGGTGACCCGGAAGCCCTTGTTGGGGACGGTGTCGACCAGGCCCTCCTTGACCAGGTCCAGCATGGCCTCGCGCACCGGGGTCGCCGAGACGCCGAAGCGGGCGGCGAGCGCCGGCGCGGAGTACACCTCGCCGGGGAGCAGCTCCCCGGCGATCAGCGCGGCCCGCAGGGCGTCGGCGACCCGCTCGCGGTAGCTGCTCTTCTTGCCGCCCAGGGTGGGCAGTGCCGGGCCGGCTGCGGCGGGCGGGGCGCTGGTGCGCTGGGCGGCCATGGGTCTCCTAGCTGTGCAATGTCACGCGTTACGTCCCTCATTATCCTCGACGTTCAGAGCACGAACCCGGCCGGGAACGGATCCGTCGGATCGAGCAGGTACTGGGCGGTGCCGGTGATCCAGGCACGGCCGGTGAAGCTGGGCAGGACGGCCGGTCGGCCCGCGACCTCGGTGGTGCCGAGGAGGCGGCCGGTGAACCGTGTCCCGATGAAGGACTCGTTCACGAACTCGGTGTGCAGGGGCAGTTCACCGCGGGCGTGCAACTGCGCCATCCGCGCGCTGGTGCCCGTGCCGCAGGGCGAGCGGTCGAACCAGCCGGGGTGGATCGCCATGGCGTGCCGGGAGTGGCGAGCGGTGGCGCCGGGGGCGGTCAGGTGGACGTGGTGGCAGCCGCGGATGGACGGGTCCTCGGGGTGCACGGGCTCCTCCTCGGCGTTGATCGCCGCCATGAGGGAGAGCCCCGCCTTGAGGATGTCGTCCTTGCGGGAGCGGTCGAAGGGCAGCCCGAACTCCTCCAGCGGCAGGATGGCGTAGAAGTTGCCGCCGTATGCCATGTCGTATGTCACCGTGCGCCCGTCGGGCAGTGCGATCTTGCGGTCGAGGGCGACGGAGAAGGACGGCACGTTCTGGAGGGTGACCGCCTTCGCGGCGCCGTCCTGCACCGCCACCTCGGCGACGACCAGGCCCGCCGGGGTGTCGAGCCGGATCGTGGTGACCGGCTCGACGACCTCCACCATGCCGGTCTCGACGAGCACGGTCGCCACGCCGATCGTGCCGTGCCCGCACATCGGCAGATAGCCGGAGACCTCGATGTAGATCACCCCCCAGTCGCAGTCGGGGCGGGTGGGCGGCTGCAGGACGACGCCGCTCATCGCCGAGTGGCCGCGCGGCTCGTTCATCAGGAGCTGCTTGATGTCGTCGCGGTGCTCACGGAAGTACAGGCGCCGCTCGTTCATGGTCGCGCCCGGGATCGTGCCGATGCCCCCGGTGATGACGCGGGTGGGCATGCCCTCGGTGTGTGAGTCGACGGCGTGCAGGACGAGTTTGCTGCGCACGGTCCAGCCTCCTTTGCGGTTACGCATCCTTTGCGGTCAGCGCGAGTGCGGTTACGCGAGCCCTGCGGCGACGGCCTGCTCGGTGGCGGCGCGGATCGTGGCCTCCTGCTCGGGCAGCAGGGGCACCCGTGGTGGACGGCAGCGTCCCCCGTGGCGGCCGACGATGTCCATGGAGAGCTTGATCGCCTGCACGAACTCGACCTTGGAGTCCCAGCGCAGCAGCGGGTGCAGCTGCTCGTAGAGCTTCTTCGCGGTGCCGAGGTCGCCGCCCACGGCCGCGCGATACAGCTCCACGGTGGACCTCGGCAGCGCGTTCGGGTAACCGGCGACCCACCCCTTGGCGCCGGCGATCGCGAGTTCCAGCAGGACGTCGTCGGCGCCGATCAACAGGTCCAGTTCTGGGGCGAGTTCAGCGAGCTGGTAGGCGCGACGGACGTCGCCGGAGAACTCCTTCACCGCCTGGATGTACCCCTCGCCGTGCAGCTTGGCGAGCAGTTCGGGGACGAGGTCGACCTTGGTGTCGATGGGGTTGTTGTACGCCACGATCGGGATGCCCGCCTCGGCGACCTCCGCATAGTGCGACAGCACCGAGCGCTCGTCGGCACGGTAGGCGTTGGGCGGCAGCAGCATCACGGACGCACAGCCCGCGTCGCGCGCCTGCTCGGCCCAGCGGCGGGACTCGGCCGAGCCGTAGGCGGCCACTCCGGGCATCACCCGCGAGCCGCCGATCGCGGCCACGGCGGTCTCCACGACCTTCGCCCGCTCCTCGGGGGTGAGGACCTGGTACTCCCCGAGCGAGCCGTTCGGCACGACGCCGTCACAGCCGTTCTCGACGAGCCAGGCGCAGTGCTCGGCGTACCTGCCGTGGTCGACGCGGAGGTCGTCGTCGAGCGGGAGCGCGGTGGCGACGAGGACGCCGCGCCAGGGGCGGTGGTCGGTCATTCGGTCGGTCATGAGGTTCCTTTCTCCGTGGCCATGCCGTGCTGCCGAGCGAGCACACCGAGCGGTACGGGTCGCGCGAAGGACGGCCGGGACGGGGTGAGTTCACATCCGGCGAGCCCGGCGACCGCGGGCCCGCACACACGTCCCTGGCACCAGCCCATGCCGGCCCGGGTCAGCAGTTTCACGGTGCGGACGTCGCCCGCCCCGAGCTCGTCCACGGCCTCGCGGACGGCCCCCGCGGTGACCTCCTCGCACCGGCAGACGAGGGTGTCGTCGGTGACCTGGTCGCTCCAGTGCGCGGGCGGCGGGTACGCGGCGTCGAGGGCGGCGGCCGACTTCCGAAGTTTCGTACGGGACTTGGCAGCCGGCGCCCACTGCGTCGGATCGGGTTCGGCGCCCTTCAGGCGTGCGGCGATCGAGCGTCCGGCGATGTGCCCTTCGGCCAGGGCGAGGGCCGCGCCGCCGATGCCGGTGGACTCGCCCGCCGCCCATACGCCGGGCACATCCGTGCGCTGCTCGTCGTCGACGGCCACCGTGAGGCCGTCCAGGCGGCAGCCGAGGGTCTCGGCGAGGTCGGTGTGCGGGAGCATCCCGTGTCCGACGGCGAGGGTGTCGCACGGGAGGTACCGCCCGGTGCCGGGGCGGACGCGCCCGTCGGTGTCGAGCGCGGCCACGGTGACACCGGTGAGCCGCTCGTCGCCGTGGGCGCGGACGACCGTATGGCGCGAGAGGAGGCGGACGCGGTGACGCAGGAGGCGGGCCGCGTATCCGGCGCCCTCGGGAAGCTTGCCGGCCAGCGCCCGCCCGTGCCGTACGAGGTCCTTGGGGCCTGCCGCCTCGACGAGCGCCGCGATCTCGACGCCCGCCGCCGCGAGCCCGGTCGCCACGGGCAGCAGCAACGGGCCGGTCCCGGCGACGACCGCTCTGCGCCCCGGCGCCACGAGCCCGCCCTTCAGCATCGCCTGCGCACCACCGGCGGTGACGACACCGGGAAGGGTCCAGCCGGGGAAGGGAAGCACCCGCTCGTAGCCGCCGGTGGCGAGGAGTACGGCGTCGGCGCGCACGGCGACCGGCTCGCGCTGCTCGGGGCCGAGCAGGGCGTGCACGGTGAAACCGTCGGAGTCCCGCTCCACGGACCAGACATGATGATCCGTCAACAACCGGACACCGCTCCCGGTCAGACCGTCCTTCAGCCGTTCCCAGGTTCGCCACTGGTGGTGCAGGGCCTGCGGTCGCCGTGCGCGGAGACCGGACGCGGGCTGACGGTAGAACTGCCCGCCCGCTTCCGTCGCCGAGTCGACGACCGCGACCGTCACGCCCTGGGCGGCGGCCGCCAGCGCCGCGGCGAGTCCCGCCGGACCCGCGCCGATCACCGCGAGGTCAGCCATCGTGCCCCGTCCCCTCCTGCGTGCGGATGACGTCGCCCGGGTGCAAGGGCACCAGGCAAGCCCGCTGGTTCGGGCGGTCGTTGACGGTGACCAGGCAGTCGAAGCAGACGCCGATGCCACAGAAGACGCCACGTGGGCGCCTCTCGCCCCGAGTGCTGCGCCACGACGTGACCCCGGCCGCCCAGAGCGCGGCGGCGACCGTCCGGCCGGGCAGTGCCTCGATCTCGCGGCCGTCCAGGGTGACCGTGAAGGCCGGTCCCGGGTGGGCGTCGGCAAGCTCCAGAGGGGTTCTCATACGGCCTCCTCGGCGAAGCGGTCGGGGCGGAACGGCGTCAGGTCCAGGTCGGGGGCCTTCGCGGTCAGCGCCTGCGCGATCAAGTGACCGGTGCCGGTGGCGAGTCCGATGCCGGCGCCCTCGTGACCGCAGGCGTGATGCAGGCCGGGAACCCGGGGGTCGGGCCCGATGGCGGGCAGGTGGTCGGGCAGGTACGGGCGGAAGCCCAGGTAGGCGCGCATCGCGTGCACGTCCGACAGGAACGGGAACAGCCGCGTCGCGCCCGCCGCGAGCGCCCGTACGACGGGCAGGGAGAAGGTCCGGTCGAAGCCGACCCGTTCGCGGCTCGCCCCGATCAGGATCGGTCCCGCCGCCGTGCCCTCGACGACCGGCGAGGTCTGCAGCGCTGCCGAATCGCTGGCCACGTCGGCCACGTAGTCAGCGGCGTACACCTTGTGGCGGACCAGGCGGGGCAGCGGCTCGGTGACGAGGACGAAGCCGCGCCGCGGGAGGACGGGGAGGCGGACGCCCGCGAGTGCGGCAAGCTCTGCGCCCCAGGTGCCGGCCGCGTTGACGATCGCCGGGGTGTGGATGTCGCCCTGGTCCGTGCGGACGCCGCGCACCGCGCCGTCCGGCGTGCTCAGGACGTCCGTCACTGTCCGGCCGGTGAACAGGCGGGTGCCCGAGGCGCGGGCGAGGTGGGCGGCGGCCAGGGCGGGCATGACCTGGCAGTCCTGGGGGTAGTGGACGGCGCCGGGCAGGCCGGGGGCGAGATGGGGTTCGAGTTCGTACAGCGCGTCACCCGCGACCGGTTCCGCGACGACCCCTGCGGCGCGCTGCCCCGCGGCGAACCGCTCCAGCGCCGCGAGCCCGTCCGCGGACGAGGCCACGACGACACCGCCCTTCGCCTCGTACTCGACGGCCGCCCCGAACTCCTGCGCCAGCTCGCCCCACAGGCGGCCGGACAGCAGCGCGAGGTCGAGCTCCGGGCCCGGTTCCTTGTCGGAGACGAGGATGTTGCCCTCGCCGGCGCCGGTCGTGCCGCCGGCCACCGGGCCGCGGTCGACGAGGATGACGTCGAGGCCCGCCCGAGCCGCGTACAGCGCGCAGGCAGCGCCTGCCATCCCGGCTCCGACGACCACGACGTCGCAGGTCAGTCGCTCGGTCACGTCAGTACTATGTCACACACCACACAGGGAGGGAACAGTCCCGCGCCGTCTCCTCGCAGGAACCGGGCAGCGCGCTGACGGGGCGCCGTCGGCGACCTGAACGCCGACGGTGCCCCGTTCAGTCCTCGGGGGCGGGCACCACGCGCAGGTGGGCCGCGGTGCGGCGGGCCGTGCGCGCCCTGGATCGGTCGCGGCGCACCTCCCGCATGACCAGCGTCAGCCGGGTGTAGCCCATCTCCTGAAGGGTCCTGGGCGTCTCGTCGACGACCCGGCATTCGGTCGCACCCCAGCGCGGGTCGGGGTGCAGCAACGGACGGACGGCGCCGTCATGGGCGACGGCCCGCTCGCCGACCGCACGGATCCAGTGCGGCAGGCCCTGCCGGTAGGCCGCCTCCATGATGGGGTCCTGGGCGATCTCCCGGCGGATGGCCTGCAGGCCGTGGTCGTGGCCGTGCCGTTCCACGGCGGCCGCGAAGTGGGCCAGCATCGGCAGGCACCAGCTGGACTCGTGCTCACCGAGAACCGTGCTCGCGTCCGGGTGGAAGAGCACGAACCTGAGGAAGTTGTCGTCGGGCATGGCCGTGGGGTGCGGGCCCACGCCGCGGAAAAGTGACGCGAAAGCGGTGTTCGCCAGAACGACGTCCCAGCGGTGGTCGAGGATGACGGACGGGAAGGGCACGGCCTCCAGGAGGGTGGCGTAGTCCCGCAGATACGCCTGGGCCTCGGGACTGTCGGGGGCGGGCCGCGGTACGGACCGCTGCCCACCTGCCTGATATGCCATCGGGAGGTCACCCCTCTTGCCTATGCGGCCTTCACGCGGCGTCTTGATCCTGCTGCCCCGGCTCGAGGCGTGTCAACTATCGTGGCATTTCATGCCTGTTGACGGCTGAAATTGGCCACAGTTGTGGCGAGACCTGGATGTGAGTTCGAACCACCCGGTAATCTCCGTCAAGTTCACGGCAACCGTTTGTGAGAAGCCTGTGAGAGACGTAGGAGTTCTGTCGGTGACGGATGGCTTCGAGGGTTCGGGCGCCGCGCCGACGGCCGCACTGCCGGCCGTCGTCGCTCGTGTCACCGCGCTCGCCGACCGGCTCGGCGTGCCGCACGCGGAGGTCTTCGCCACCGGCCGCCTGTCCGCCGCCTCCGGCGTCCCGGAGCCCGTGGTCAGGGCCCTGCTGAGCGGTCGCCCGGCGGGCGAGCCGGACGTCCAGGCCCGGTTCCTGCAGCGCCTCGACCTCCTGCGCCGCACCCGCCTCAAGCCGAACGGCCGTAAGTACACCCAGCAGGAGATCGCCGACGGCGCGGGCATGTCGCGCCAGCAGGCAGGCGCTCTCATCAACGGCGACCGGCGTCCCACCATGGAACACTGTGACGCCATCCAGCGTTTCTTCCGCGTGCACGCCGGATTCCTCACGGCCGAGGACCCCGAGGCGCTCGCGGGCGCCCTCCAGCGCACCGAGCAGGACCTGCTGCAAAAGCTCGCGGAGCGCGAGGCGGCCCAGGCCGCCGAGGATCCGCTGGAGAAGCTGCTGCAGGACCACGGCGTGCGCGGAATCGCCTGGCGGGCCGCCCAACTGCCCACCGACCAGCACCGCGACAAGGTCGCGGAGTGGCTGGACATGCTCTTGGAAAGCGTCAAGCGGCCCGAGTCGTGATCCGGAGGGGAAAACCGGGGAAGAACGGGAGAACTGTGGGCACTGGTAAGGAAATGCGCCGCCTGTGCGGCGAGTTGGTCGCGGAGCTGACGCTTCCCGCGCCCGCGGCGCCCGAGAAGCTGTACGGCGCCCTGTGCGACGCGATGAGCAGACGCCGCGGCCGCCCGGTCCTCTTCCGTACGGCCGCCTTCCCGCCCGGCACGGCCAGCGGGCTGTGGCTCGACATGGCCGACCAGGACCTCGTCGTGATCGAGGAACGCACCGCCCCCGACCATCAGTTGGTGATCCTCGGCCACGAGCTGTGGCACATGAAGGCCGGCCACTGCAGCCACAGCATCGAGGGTGCCACCGTGGCGGCCCGCCTCCTCGACGACGAGGCCGACCTGCGATCGACGGTCCTGAAGGTCGCCGCCCGCAGCCACTTCGACCAGGCCGAGGAGAAGGAGGCCGAGACCTTCGGTCTGCTGCTGGCCAGCAAGTGCCGTGCGTGGCTGGCGGTCTCGTCGGTGCGGGGGCAGCGGGACCATCTGGCGGGGCGGATCGAGGCGTCGCTGGGTTACCTCGGGCCACAGGGCTGATCGAGGGCACGCCGGGCCGGGTACGGCCGCTCGGGTCAGGTCGCGCTGCGTTCGCTCGCCTCCCGCAGGTTCCGTTCCACCGCGCGTGCCCGGTCCGTGTCCGGCTGTCCCGCCGCCGTGCCGGGCCGCCCCGCTCGCAGCAGCTCGCGCCAGTTCTCGCGGCTCCAGTCGGCGGGGTCCGTGCCACTGGTGAACTCCTCGACCAGGGTGACGAAGCGGGCCGGGTCGGTGTGGAACGGGAAGTGGCCCGCACCTTCGAAGATCTCCAGCCGGCTGCCGGGCATCGCCTCGTGCGCGCCGTAGGCGTGCCGCACCGGTACGACGCTGTCCCGGTCGCCCCACAGCAGCATGGTCGGCATGCCCTCGGTCAGATAGCAGCGGTCCAGCATGGTGACCACCTGTCCGCGCCAGTCGACGACCGCCCGCAGAGTACGGATGAAGGCGTTGCGCGAGGTTTCGTCGGGCAGCGCGTCGACCAGGGTGAGCAGTTCCGGCGCGTCCTGGCCGAGGTCGGTGTCCAGGAGCCTCATCAGGCGTACCGCAAGCCCGACTTGGAGCCGCATGCCCGGCAGCCGCAGCGTCGACAGCATCAGATGGGCGCCCGGCAACGAGACCAGCCGCAGCACCGGATTGACCTCGCGGCCCACCCCGCCCGCGCTGACCAGGATCAGCCGCTGGGTGCGCTCGGGGAACTGGTAGGCGAACTGCATCGCCACTCCCCCGCCCAGTGAGTGCCCGACCAGTGTCGCCGACTCGATGCCGAGCGCGGTGAGCAGATCGCGCACGCCGTTGGCGTACGCGGCCACCGAGTAGTCGGCGCGCGGCTTGTCCGACGCACCGTGGCCGAGCAGGTCGGGGGCGATCACGGTGTGCGTACGGGCGAGGTCGGGGATCAGCTCGGCCCAGGTGTCGGAGGAGTCCCCTATGCCGTGGATCAGCACCAGCGCCGGACCCTCGCCGGCCATCCGGAAGGCGCGCCGGTAGCCGTGCACGACGCGGTACCGCAACTCGAGTTCTCCGTCGCCCACCGGACGCAGTCGTACGGCGCGCGCCGGGTGCCGTCGTGGGACGTCGACCACGCACTCGCCTCCGTTCTTCACACCGTTCCTGTACGCGCTCCCTGGCCGCGAGAGCGCGGCCGAAAGCCCTTCCTTCCAGCGTAGGACGGCTTTCCCACAAGGGATTTCGGGGAGGTTTCCCCTCCGCTAAGCGGGCGAACCGACGCGTGGACGAACCCGATTGTCAGTGGTGGACGGCAAGCTGGTGATGCGCCCTCATATGCGGGGGCGTGACGCGACGACGCCGACTTGGGGAGAGCCGACCGATGCCCACCGCCGTACTGACCGACCGCGAGCGCACCGCCGTCCAGGCCTATCTGCGGCTGTTGCACACCGTACGAGCCGCGTTCGACGGTCCCCCCGGCTCCCGCCGACCACCCCTCGTCCCGCCCTCCGTCCTCGCCGAGGCGGAACAGGCCCTGGCGGACGCGGGACTGAGTGGCAACGAAGAGGAGTTCTTCCGGCTGTTGCAGAGCTGGTGTCCCGCGGAGCCCTAGCGCAGCGGTGGCGGACCGCCGGGCACCCCCGCGGGTGTCCTCCGAGGGCTCAGGTGTGCGGCACGCTCACCGCGGTCGCCACCAGCCCCCGTCGGACCGTCCACCGGCCCTCGAAGAGGTCGAGCCGACGGTCGCCCACCACCGGGCCCGGCACGAGGAGCCGGGCCCGGAAGCCGCCGCTGTGCTCGTCGCCGGGGTCGGCGAAGACGTCGATGTCGGCCTCGGCGAAGTCCAGCCACTTTCCGGTGAGCGGGAACCATGCCTTGTAGACGGACTCCTTGGCGCTGAACAGGAGCCGGTCCCAGTGGATGCCGGGGTGCTCGCCGGCCAGGCGGCGCAGCCGGTCCGCCTCGGCGGGCAGGGCGACGACGGGCAGGACGCCCTCCGGGAGCGGCCCGTGCGGTTCGGCGTCGATACCGAGGGAGACCAGGTCGGCGGCGCGAACCAGCGCGGCGGCGCTGTAGCCGTCGCAGTGGGTCATGCTGCCGGCCAGGCCGGCCGGCCAGCCCGGGGCGCCGCGTTCGCCGGGCAGGATCGGCTGCGGCGGCACGCCGAGCTTCTCCATGGCGCGACGCGCGCAGGAGCGTACGACGGCGAACTCCCGGCGGCGCTTGCCGACCGCCTGGGCGACGACCGCCTCCTCCTCGGGGTACAGGGCCGTGTTCGGGGGCTCCTCGTCGCCGTACGCCTCGACGGTGACGACCGCGTCCGGCAGCAGTTCCTCGATCAACGGTCCCCGTCCTCCCTGGGCAGAATCCGGCGCAGCCGTCCCGGCGGCCCCGGTCGCTTGCGCCACTCGCGGGGGTATCCCACCGACACCTCCTCGAAGCGGACGCCCTCGTGCCAGGTGGTCCGTGGGATGTGCAGGTGGCCGTAGACCATGGTCTCGACGCGGAACCTGCGGTGCCAGTGAGCGGTCAGCCGGGTGCCGCACCACATGGCGAACTCGGGATACCACAGGACGTCCATCGGGTGCCGGTCCAGCGGGTAGTGGTTGACGAGGACGGTGGGCAGGTCCTCGGGCAGTGCGGCGAGCCGGCGCTCGGTCTCGGCGACCCGGGCCTCGCACCAGGCCTCGCGGGACGGGTACGGGTCGGGGTGCAGCAGGAACTCGTCGTTGCACACGATCCCGGTTCCGTGCGCGTACTCCAGCCCCTCCTCCTTGGTCGTGCAGCCGGAGGGCAGGAAGGAGTAGTCGTACAGCAGGAACAGCGGCGCCACGGCCACCGGGCCGCCGGGGCCGTCCCAGACGGGGTAGGGGTCCTCGGGGGTCGTCACGCCGAGTTCCCGGCACACCTCGACGAGGTGCTCGTAGCGGGCGACGCCGCGCAGGGTGACGGAGTCCCTCGGGTGGGTCCACAGTTCGTGGTTGCCCGGCGCCCAGACGACCTTGCGGAAGCTGCCGGCGAGCGTCTCGAGGGCCCAGCGGACGTCGGCCACGGTCTCCGCCACGTCACCGGCGACGAGCAGCCAGTCGTCGTCCGAGTCGGGGCGCATCTTCTCGACGAGGGCGCGGTTCTCCTCGTAGCCGATGTGCAGGTCACTGATGGCCAGCAGCTGCCCGGCACCGCCGGCCGTCGACGTCACCCTCGCCCCTTTCGATCACACGAATGACACCACGAGAACACACAGTGCCGTGCCGGTACAAGCTGGATTTCGTCGGCGGTCCGCCAGGGCGGTGCGGGCGCGGCCGGGGTGGTCAGGAATGATCCGCAATTCCGTAACACGTACGTTGCACGCGGCACCCTTTGAAAGCCGTATGATCGCCCCAACACCACCGCCATGAACGTCCCTTCGCACGGGGCGGTTTGGTGTACCTCCAATCACCCTGCCCGGGCACGGGCCTGCTTTGCCCTGCCCGCGAACCCGAAAGGACGGCCCTGCATGGTCTCTCGCGTACGCGTCTGGCTCAACCGCACGTACGCGGAGAACGTGTTCTTCATGGATCAGCTGCGGAGAAATCCCAGCGATCGGGCCGTCGAGATCCATGCGACGCACGGGGACGCCGACTCGCCCGTACTGGCCGCCGCCGACACCGCCGAGCTGGAGCCGGAGGGCCTGTCCCCGGCCGCGTATGTCGAGTACGCCCTGGACCAGTGCCGGCGCCGCGGCATCGACGTGTTCGTGCCCCGGATGCACCAGTCGGCGATCGTGGCGCACCGCGCGGAGTTCGAGGCGGCCGGTACGGCGCTGCTGGCGCCGCCGCCGGAGGCCGTGGCGGTCTTCCACGACAAGGTGATCGCGTACGAGGCCGTGCAGGCGATCGGGGTGCCGGTACCGCCGTGGTGGCGGGTGCGCACCGCCGACGAACTCGTCGCCGCCGTCGAGGAGTTGGAGGCGCGCGGCTACAAGGCCTGCTTCAAGCCGGCGTCCGGTGCGGGTGGGGTGGGCTTCCGCGTCATCACGCGCACCCCCTTCTCGCTGATGCACCTCACCGGGTTCCCGACCCCTTATGTGCAGCTGGATCTCGTGGTGGACGCGCTGCGGCGGGCGGACGAGCCGGTGGACTGGCTGGTCATGCCCCGGCTGGAACAGCCGGAGGTGTCGGTGGACTGCCTCACCGGTCCCGACAACCGGGTCCGGCTGGCGATCGGCCGGATCAAGAACGGCCGCCGTCGCGGGTTCACGCTGCAGGAGCAGTGGCTGGAGCCGGCGCGGCTGATCGCGGAGGGGTTCGGGCTGCACTATCTGTCCAACATCCAGTTCCGGATGTTCGGGGAGACGCCGGTGCTGATGGATGTGAACACGCGGCCGGCCGGCGGGTTGCACCAGCTGTCGCTGTGCGGGGTCAACGTGCCCTGGCTGGCTGTGCAGTTGGCGCTCGGCGAGGATCCGGGGGTGGTGGCTCCGCCGTTCCTCGGGCAGGACTACACGGTGGTTTCGGGGCCGCGGCCGCTGCGGCCGGTGTCCATTCCGCAGCAGCGGTCGGAGGTCGAGGGGCCGTTGCTGCCGGCGATGCCCGCGCCGGCGTCGGTCGACTCGGTCGGGAGTGGGGCGGCTCAGGCCCTGCCTCTTTAGACCCTTCGGTATGGACCAATCCCGGCGTCAAAGCTTGACAGCGGGATTGGTCCATACCAACTTGGTCTGCGCACCTCTCTGCACCTCGTGCACTCCCGAACACCCCACACTTCCCAGGGAGATCGCGTGCGCAACCAACCCCTCAGACGTCTCAGACGGCGTCTTCTCGCCCTGCTCGGCTCCGCCGCCCTCGCGGTCACCGCAGCCGTCGCCCTTCCCGGAACGGCCCATGCGGCCAACGTCCTGTCCAACGCCGGCTTCGAGTCGGGCGGGCTCTCCCCGTGGTCCTGCACCGGCAACCTCGGCTCGGTCGTCTCCTCCCCCGTGCACGCCGGCTCCAAGGCCCTTGCGGGGGCGGTGAGTTCGAGTGACACCGCCCAGTGCAGCCAGACCGTCTCGGTCCAGCCGAACACGGCGTACACGCTCAGCGGCTGGGTGCGCGGGTCCTACGTCTACCTCGGGGTGAACGGCGGGGCCTCCACCTGGACGTCCTCGCCGTCGGCGTACAGCCGGCTGTCGCTGTCCTTCACGACCGGGGCCTCCCAGACCAGCGCCACCGTCTACGTCCACGGCTGGTACGCGCAGGGCACCTACTACGCCGACGACATCAGCCTCGACGGGCCCGGTGGCGGCGGTTCGGACAGCCAGGCGCCGACCGTGCCGGGCAGCCTGCGGTCGACCGGCAAGACGTCGTCGAGCGTGTCGCTGGCGTGGAACGCCTCGACGGACAACGTCGGGGTGACGGCGTACGACATCTACCGGGGTGCGAGCCAGGTGCTCAGCGTCTCCGGTACGAGTGCCACGGTCAGCGGTCTGTCGCCGAGCACGAGTCACACCTTCACGGTGAAGGCGAGGGACGCGGCCGGGAACGTGTCGGCGGCCTCCAACGCCGTGACCGTCACGACGGACGCGGGCGGCGGTGGCGGCACCGGCTTCAAGCAGGCGGCGCCCTACCTCTACCTCGGTTGGGGCGACCCGCCGAGCGCGACCTCGGTGATGAGCGCGACCGGCATCAAGTGGTACACGATGGCCTTCATCCTGTCCTCCGGCGGCTGCAACCCGGCCTGGGACGGACAGCGCCCGCTGACCGGCGGCAACGACCAGAGCGTCATCAACTCCATCCGCTCGGCGGGCGGCGACATCGTGCCGTCGATCGGCGGCTGGAGCGGCAACAAGCTCGGGCCGAACTGCTCGTCGGCTCAGGCACTGGCGGGTGCCTACCAGAAGGTGATCGACGCCTACGGGCTGAAGGCGATCGACGTCGACATCGAGAACACCGACGAGTTCGAGAACGCGACCGTGCAGGACCGGATCCTGAACGCCCTGAAGATCGTCAAGGCGAACAATCCGGGACTGCGGACCGTCCTCACCTTCGGCACCTCGACGACCGGCCCGAACTACTGGGGCAACCGGCTCGTCGAGCAGGCCAAGGCGCTGAACGCGGACATCGACGTCTTCACGATCATGCCGTTCGACTTCGGCGGCGGCGCCGACATGTACGGCAACACCGTGAACGCGACGGAAGGGCTGAAGAACAAGCTGAAGTCCACCTTCGGGTGGGACGACGCCACGGCCTACGCCCACATCGGCATCTCCGGCATGAACGGCCTGTCCGACCAGCAGGAGCTCACCTCACCCGCGACCTGGACCCAGATCCGTGACTGGGCGAACTCGCACCACATCGCCCGCCTCGCCTTCTGGTCGGTCAACCGCGACCGGCCGTGCCCGGGCGGCGGCGTGACGAGCAACTGCTCCGGGATCAGCCAGAGCAACTGGCAGTTCACGTCCATCACGGCCGGGTTCACCGGCTGAGGACGCGGTCACCCGCGCCGGGAAACTTTTTTCCCGGGAGGGTGTATCAGGGCGCGGACGACGCGCTCATAAGAGTGAAAGGCAACGGGGGAACCACGGGGGACTACGGGGGATCACGGGGGAACGCACCACAACGGGGGAAGCACGGGGGCTTCGGGTCGGCCGGCGCTGTCACGGGGGCAGCGGCCGGCCGGCCCGAAGGTGCGTCTCAGGGGCGAGGGTCAGAAGCGGCCCGAACCGCGGTACACCTCCAGCTCACCGTCCAGCTCGACCGCGAGCACCGTGGCGTGCGGGTCGAGGTCAGCCGCCGGGGGCGGTTCGATCCAGAGCACGCCCGGCGTCTCGTGCAGGCCGCCGGTGATGCGGTGGGCCAGTTCGGTGCCGCTGCCGAGGACCGTGACCCGGCGTACCGAACCGAGCAGCCCGCGTACGTTGATCTCGGCGCGCGGGGCGTCGAAGAGGATCAGGTAGAGGGTGCGGCGGTCCTTGGAGAGGGTGCTCGGGCCGTAGTGGTGACCGGGCGGGAGGCCGCGCTCGGTGCCGTACACCGCCTCCGCGTGCCTCGCGATCCAGTCGCCGAGCCCCTCCAGGCGCTCAGCTTGCTCCGCCGGGATCGTGCCGTCCTCGCGCGGCCCGACGCTGAGCAGCAGGTTGCCACCGCCGCCGATCGTCTCGGTGAAGTAGCGGATCAGCTGGTCGACCGACTTGTGGTTGTGGTCGTGGTGCTGGTGCCCCCAGGAGTCGTTGATCGTCAGGCACAGCTCCCAGGGGCCCTCGGGCGGGACGACCGGGGCGCCCTGTTCGGGCGTCGCGTAGTCGCCTTCGCTGAGCATGCGGGCGTTGAAGACGACGTCCGGGACCTCGGAGCGGATCAGCGCGGCGAGTTCGGGGATGCGCCACTGCTCCTCGCTGCGGTCCCACTCGCCGTCGAACCACAGCAGGTCCGGCTGGTAGCGGGAGGTGAGTTCGCGGATCTGCCCGTCGCGGTAGGCGAGGAAGCGTTCCCAGGCGTCCAGGTCCTCGTCCTCGGCCGCGACCTCGGAGTACCGGTTGTCCTCCAGCTCCGGCGGGCGGCCGGGCTTGCGCGTGGAGGCGTAGTCGGGGTGGCTCCAGTCCGAGTGCGAGTAGTAGAGGCCGACCTTGAGGCCCTGCTCGCGCAGGGCGTCCGCGTAGCCGCCGATCAGGTCGCGGCCCACGTTCAGGTCGCCGTGGGCGGTGTCCCACAGGGCGACGCCGTCGTGGTGGCGGCTGGTCAGGACGGCGTACCGGGCGCCGGCCCGCGCGAAGAGCTTCGCCCAGTCGCGCGGGTCGTAGCGGGCGGCCGTGAAGCGGTCGAACTGGGACATGTACTGGTCGTACGGGACGATGTCGTCGTAGAACGACCAGGACTCCTGGACGCCGTCCACGGCGTAGATGCCCCAGTGGATGAAGATCCCCAACTTGGCGTCGGTGAACCAGGGTTGCATGGGCACCCGCGCTCAGCTCCCTTCCGCGCGCCGCAGGCGGAGCGTGAGGACCTGGAAGGGGCGCAGGGTGACCGCGACCCGGCCGTCGCCGGTGACGTCCGCGTCCTGAAGCGGGCGCTCCAGCAGGTCGGTCACCTGGGCGCCCGCGAGCGGGAAGCCCGTGCGCACGACGCCGGTCGCGCGGCCGCCGCCGGACTCGTAGAGGCGTACGACGACATCGCCGGACCGGTCGTCGGCCAGCTTGACCGCCTCGACGGTGACGCCGCTGCCGTCCACGGAGACGACCGGCTCGGGCGCGCCCGCCGCATCCGCCACCCGCAGGGGGAGGTTGAGGGCGTAGCCCTCGGCGACGGCGTCCTCGATGCTCGCGCCGGGGAGCAGGGAGTAGGTGAAGCGGTGCTTGCCCTGGTCGGCCTCGGGGTCCGGGATACGCGGGGCGCGCACCAGGCTGAGGCTGACCCGGGTCGTCGTACCGCCGTCCTCGCGGACCGTGCGGGAGACGTCGTGGCCGTACGTCGAGTCGTTGATGACCGCGACGCCGTAGCCGGGCTCGGCGATGTGCACCCAGCGGTGGCCGGAGACCTCGAAGCGGGCCGCCTCCCAGCTGGTGTTGGTGTGGGTGGGCCGCTGGATGTGGCCGAACTGGATCTCGGCGGAGGAGTGCGGGGCGCGGATGTCCACCGGGAAGCCCGCCTTGAGGATCTTCTCGGCCTCGTGCCAGTCGATCTCGGTCTCGAAGTCGACGCGGGGGCTGTCGGCGCGCACGGTGATGGTCTGGGTGACCTTCGAGCCCTTGCCGAAGGAACGCGTGACGCGGATCGCGCCGCGCAGGGGGTCCTCTTCGACGACGGCCACCGCGTCCGCGTCCAGCAGATCCGTGTAGCGGTTCTTGTAGTGCTTGTCGATGTCCCAGGCGTCCCAGTAGTTCGGGAGGTCGGTGTGCAGGCGCAGGAGGTTGCCCTGGTCGGCGAGCACCTCGCGGTTCGCCCGCAGGTCGAACACGGAGGACAGGGTGCCGTCCTGCGCCACCTCGACACGCACCAGGCCGTTGTCGAGGACCCGGCCCGCCGCCTTCACCGGCTGCGCGGGCGCGGCGCCGGTCAGCGGCGCACTGCCGCTCGCGGGCACCTGGACGTACGCCGGTGCGCCCTCGGGGGTGCGGACGACCTCGGCCCGGTCGAAGGGGCTGGTGTTGAACACCCGCGTGCCGCCGGCGCCCAGCGCGGCCACGGCCTCGGCGGTCAGCGCCTCCAACTCCTCGGCCACCCGGGCGTATTCGGCCTCCGCCTCGCGGTGCACCCAGGCGATCGACGAGCCCGGCAGGATGTCGTGGAACTGGTGCAGCAGGACGGTCTTCCACAGCCGGTCCAGCTTCTCGTACGGGTACGCGTAGCCCGGCGCGTGCAGCGCCGCCGTCGTCGCCCACAACTCGGCCTCGCGGAGCCGGTGTTCGCTGCGCCGGTTGCCCTGCTTGGTGCGGGCCTGCGAGGTGTAGGTGGCGCGGTGCAGCTCCAGGTAGAGCTCGCCGACCCAGACCGGGGCGTCCGGGTACTCCTCCCGTGCCTTCGCGAAGAACTCGTCGGGGTGCTCCACGACGACCTTCGGCGAACCCTCCAGGTCCGCCAGCCGACGCGCCCGCTCCATGATCTCGCGGGTGGGGCCGCCACCGCCGTCGCCCCAGCCGAAGGGGGCGAGGGAGCGGGTGCCGCCGCCCTTCTCGGAGTAGTTGCGGACGGCGCGGTCCATCTCCTCGCCGCTGAAGCGGGCGTTGTAGGTGTCGACCGGCGGGAAGTGGGTGAAGATGCGGGTGCCGTCGATGCCCTCCCACCAGAAGGTGTGGTGGGGGAACTTGTTCGTCTGGTTCCAGGAGATCTTCTGGGTCAGGAACCACTCGTTGCCGGCGAGCTTGGCCAGCTGCGGGTAGGCGGCGGTGTAGCCGAAGGAGTCCGGCAGCCAGACGCCCTTGGTCTCGACGCCGAAGTGCTCGATGAAGAACCGCTTGCCGTGGATGAGCTGGCGGGCGATGGCCTCGCCGCCGGGCAGGTTGCCGTCGGCCTCGACCCACATGCCGCCGACCGGCGCCCACTGGCCCTTCTTCACGGACTCCTGGATGCGGGCCCACACGTGCGGGTAGTTGTCGCGCACCCACTCGTACTGCTGGGCCTGCGAGCAGGCGAAGATGAAGTCGTCGTACTCGTCGGCCAGGGACGTGACGTTCGAGAAGGTGCGGGACGTCTTGCGCTTGGTCTCGCGGATCGGCCACAGCCAGGCGGAGTCGATGTGGGCGTGGCCGACACCGGAGATCGTGTGCGCGCTGGCGTGGGCGGGCCTGGCCAGCACCGGGGCGAGCACCTCGCGGACGGCGGCGGCGCTGCCGGAGATGTCGTCGAGGTCCAGGGCGTCCATGGCCCGGTCCAGGGTGTGCATGATCTCGTGGCGGCGCGGCTCGTGCTCGCCGAGGTGGACCATGAGCTCGCGCAGCACCTGAAGGTCGAGGTCGAGGTGCCAGACCTCCTCGTCGAGGACCGCGATGTCGGCGCGCTGGAAGGTGTAGAGGGGCTTGTCCCCCGCCGTGAGGACGTCGCCGAGCGGGGTGGGGGCCGTGAAGTTGTTGGCCAGGATGTCCGGGTTGGACGCCGCCTCGACCAGGTACTCGATCGGCTCGCCGCCGGTGGCCGGGTTGGCGATCGGCACGTACTGGTTGAGGGGGTTGACCGCCTTCAGCGGCGTCCCGTCCAGCAGATGCACCAGCGCCTCGGCCTGGTTGCCCGGCCAGTCGCCGACGAAGCCGAGGTCGATCACGGCCTCGACGCGCCGGCCGGCGAACTCGGCGGGCACCTGGCCGCGCATCCGGAACCAGGTGGTGCCCCAGGGCGGACCCCACGGGGTGTCCATGGCGAAGGGCTCGTACGGCGCGGCGGCGGCCTCCGTGAAGGGCACCGGCTCTCCCGGCGCCTGCCAGGCCTCGACCTCGAAGGGGACGGTGGCCGCGTAGATCGCGGGCTTGATGCGCTGGTCGTGGAGGCGCTCGACGCGTTCTTCGATCCGGCGGCGTTCGTCGTGCATGAGGGTTTCTCCAGAGAGGGCGAGCGGGAAAGCGCTTTCCGTCGGGGTGCTTACCTAAGGTACGCGAGACCGGGGTGGACGCCGGTGTAGCCGTCGACGAGCCGGCGGGCCACGTTCACCGAGTCGACGAGCGGGTGCAGCGCGAAGGCCTTCACCGCCGTCGTACGGGAGCCGGACTCGGCGGCGGCGAGCACCTCGCGCTCGACCGCCTTGACCGCGCAGACGAGCCCGGTGGCGTGGTCGGGCAGCGGGGCGACGGCTACCGGGTGGGCGCCGTTGGCGTCGACCAGGCACGGGACCTCGATGACGGCGTCGCTGTCGAGGACGGACAGGGTGTCCTGGTTGCGCACGTTGAGGATCAGGGTCGTGCGCTCGTCGCGGGCGATGGCCCGCATCAGCGCGAGCGCCACCTTCTCGTAGCCGCCGGAGAGGTCGTCCGCGTCGCGCTCGCCGGCGCCGGCCGTCTCTCGGTTCTCGGACATGTAGGTGGCCTCGCGCTCGGCGCGGGTGCGGTCCCAGACCTGAAGGGCGGAGGCGTCCGGGTTGCGCATCTGCTCGTAGAAACGGGCCTGCTGGTCGCGCAGGAAGGCGCCGCGGGTCTTGTCGGCCTGCTGGTAGGCGCGGACGGCTTCCCGGTTGAAGTAGTAGTAGTGCAGGTACTCGTTCGGGATCGCGCCGAGCGACCGGAGCCAGTCGACGCCGAAGAGCTTGCCTTCCTCGAAGGAGCCGAGCAGGTCGGGGTCGGCGAGCAGGCGCGGCAGTTCGTCGCGTCCGGCGACGCGCAGGCCGCGCACCCAGCCGAGGTGGTTGAGGCCGACGTAGTCGATCCACGCCTCGCCGGGGTTCTTCACGCCGAGCACGCGGGCGATACGGCGGCCGAGGCCGACCGGCGAGTCGCAGATGCCGATGACGCGGTCGCCGAGGTGGCGGGACATGGCCTCGGTGACCAGGCCCGCCGGGTTGGTGAAGTTGATGACCCAGGCGTCGGGGGCGAGGCGCGCCACCCGCTGGGCGATGTCGACGGCGACCGGGACCGTGCGCAGGCCGTAGGCGATGCCGCCCGCGCCGACCGTCTCCTGGCCGAGGACGCCCTCGGCGAGCGCGACCCGCTCGTCGCTTGCCCTGCCTTCCAGGCCGCCGACGCGGATCGCCGAGAAGACGAAGTCGGCGCCGCGCAGCGCCTCGTCCAGGTCGGTGGTGGCGGTCACCTCGGGCGCGTCGGGCACCCCGGCCGCCTGCTCGGCGAGCACGCGGGTCACCGCGGAGAGCCGCTGCGCGTCCAGGTCGTGCAGTACGACGTGGGTGACCCGGCCTTCGGCGCGGTCCGTCAGGAGCGCCCCGTACACGAGCGGTACGCGGAATCCTCCGCCGCCCAGAATCGTCAGTTTCACCGATTTCCTCCGAAGACGCCCAGACGCCCAGGCTTGCGCGGGTAAGCTCCACATAGTGCGCTGCGAGAACCAAGCACGCGCTGTGTCTTTGCACTTGTGCCAAGAACCCGGGCTGGTTTCAACCCGGCTGGTGTTGATCGCGTGAGACTCGATCGCTTGCTGAGCGTTCGAGCAGCGTGAGCCAGGAATCTCCTTCGATTCCGAGGGAGAGGATTCAAGCTTGCACCTTTCCTGCCACTACCACCTCGACGCGGGCCTCCTCCAGGGCGGCCCGCGTCGCCGCGTTCACGGGAGCGTTCGTCACCACCACGTCCAGCTCCTCGGGACCGCACACCTTCGCCATCCCGTGCCCGGGGAACTTCGCCGCGTCGGCGAGCAGCACGACCTTCTCGCCGGCCTTGATCATGGCCCGTTTGACCGGCACCTCGACGACCGTCGTGTCCATCACCTGACCGCCCGGCCGCACTCCACTGGTGCCCAGGAAGAGCCAGTCGGCATGCAGCTGGCGCAGATTGTCCTCGGTGAGGAAGCCGACCAGGGAGCGGTACTCGCGGCGGACCATGCCGCCGAGCAGCACCAGCTCGATGGCCTCGTCGTCGGCGAGCTCCTCGTAGACCACCAGATTGCTGGTGATCACGGTGAGCCGACGGCCGTGCAGCTGGCGGGCCAGCCGGAAGGCGGTGGTGCCGATGTCGAGCAGCACCGACTGACCATCTTCGATCATCGCTGCGGCGCGCACGGCTATGGCGTCCTTCTCGGGCACGCGCATCTCGGCGACCTCGGCGAAGGGCTGGTCGCCCTCGTCCGCGACCGCGCCGCCGTGCACCCGGGTGAGCAGGCCGTCCTCCTCGAGTTTGACCAGGTCACGCCTGATCGTGGCGGGGCTCACACCCAGCTGCTCGGAGAGATCGGTCACGGCCGCGGGGCCACCGGAGCGCAGGGCCCGCAGGATGAGTTGGTGTCGTCGTTCTGCCAGCACGACGTGAACACTACTCGTCATCTTCAATCATCGCCATGCTCATTTCTGCTCGGGTATTGACCAATCTCTCCGATCGGCGCACGATTCCGCTCACCGAATTGAAGAGTTTTGACGATCTCCGAGCTCTGGCGAGCGGGAGTACCGAGCGAGAGGACGCGATCCGTGGACGACGACCGGCCCGATGTGCTGCTGACCGGGCTGCTCTTCTACGACCTCGTCCTCACGGGGCTCGGGAAGCCGCCGACCCCGGGCGAGGAGATCTGGACGGGCGGCATGGGCTGCGGCCCGGGCGGCATCGCCAACCTGGCGGTGGCCGCCGCCCGCTTCGGCCTCAGGACCTCCCTGGCCACGGTGTTCGGCGACGACCTCTACGGCGAGTGGTGCCGGGACGTCCTGTGCGACCAGGAGGACATCGACCTCTCGCTCTCCCGCACGGCGGACGGCTGGCCCACCCCGGTCACCGTCTCCCTCGCCTACGGCCACGACCGGGCCCTCGTCACCCACGGCCAGGAGCCCCCGTACTCGCAGGACACGCTGATGGGCGACCCGCCCGAGGCGCGCACGGCCCTCGTGCACATCGAGGCCGAACCCCGCGAGTGGCTGGCCAAGGCCGCGGCGAACGGCACGCAGATCTACGCCGATGTCGGCTGGGACCCCACCCAGCAGTGGTCGGCCGACCTGCTCGAGCAGCTCGCCCTGTGCCATGCCTTCCTCCCCAACGAGACCGAGGCGATGGCCTACACCCGCACCGACAGCGCGGTCGCGGCCCTCGGCACGCTCAGCGAGCTGGTTCCGGTGGCCGTGGTGACACGCGGTGGCGAGGGTGCCGTCGCTGTCGACCAGACGACCGGCGAGTACGCGGAGGTGCCCGCCCTGGACGTCGACGTCCTCGACGCGACGGGCGCCGGGGACGTGTTCGGGGCGAGCTTCGCCGCGGCCTCGCTCGGCGGCTGGCCGCTGGCGGAACGGCTCAGGTTCGCCGTGCTCGCCGCCGGGCTGTCCGTACGGCACCACGGCGGGGCGCTGGCGGCCCCCGGCTGGTACGGCGTCGACCGCTGGTGGCGGTCGGTGAAAGACCCCGAACTGCGACGCGCGTACGGCTTCCTCGCGCACCGCATCCCGGCCGACGTCGGCCCGCCCCCGCGCCACGCCCCCGTGACCCCGCCGGCCGGTCCCACGCCCGTGGGCCCGAGCGCCTGCGAACGGCGGCACTGACCCTCATACCCCCTCTCCACGTCGTACAGGAACAACAGGAGTGACCCGTGGACCTTTCTCGTAGAGGCTTCCTCCAGGCCGCCGCGCTCACCGCGGCCGCCTCCGGCCTGACCGTCGCCTGCGGCGGCGGCTCGGAATCGGCCGGCACCAAGAACGGCAAGAACCTCACCCTGTGGTACTGGGGCGGCGCCCTCAGCGACAAGGTGGTCGCCGAGGCCAAGACGCACTTCAGCAGCCAGATCAAGCTGACCGCCGCCTCCATCGGCGGCGACTTCAAGCAGAAGCTCACCACCACCCTCGCGGCGGGCGGCTCCTCGGTGCCCGACATCACCGGCATCAAGGGCGAGGACATCGCCTCCTTCCTGCCCAACGCCGACCGCTTCCTCGACCTGAACGACCTGGGCTTCAAGAAGATCTCGTCCCAGTACCTGGAGTGGAAGACCAAGCTCGCCCAGACCAAGGACGGCAAGCAGATCGGGTTCCCGATCGACATCGGTCCCACCGCGCTCTTCTACCGCGCGGACCTGTTCGACAAGGCCGGACTGCCCACCGACCCCGACAAGGTCGCAGCCGCAGCCAAGACCTGGGACGACTACTTCGCCCTCGGCTCCGAGCTGAAGAAGGCGGCGCCCGGCACCTTCCTGATCAACAACATCAGCTCGGTGTTCAACATCGCGGTCGGCCAGGGCACCAAGCGGTTCATCGACGAGGACAACCACTTCATCGGCGACCAGGACCACATCCGCGCCGCGTGGACCACGGCGATACGCCCCTACACGCTCGGCCTCGACGCCAAGATCAACGACAACACCTGGAACGCCGCCATCGGCAAGAACCTCACCACCGAACTCGGCGCCGCCTGGCACGCCCTGGACATCGAGTCGGCGGCCCCGGGCACCAAGGGCAAGTGGCGGGTCTGCGCCACCCCCAACGGGCCGGCGAACCAGGGCGGCTCCTACCTGGCCCTGCCCGAGCAGTGCCGGAACCCCGAAGAAGCGTTCAAGATCATCAGCTGGATCCTCAGCCCGGACAACAACGCCCGCAGCTTCACCGACGCCGCCATCTTCCCCGCCTCCCCGGCCGCGTACGCCATGCCGGCCATGACGGGCCCCGACGCCTTCTTCGGCGGGCAGAAGATCATCGAGGTCTTCGGCCCGGCCGCCGAGGCCATCCCGGTGAGCTACGAGGCACCGGCCGACTCCGCGGTCATGGCCCCCTACTTCACCGAGCTGACCAACATCGAGGCCAAGGGCAAGAAGCCCGACGACGCCTGGAAGGACGCGGTCAGCCAGGCCAAGCAGATCGCCAGGCGACAGGGGGTGAGCTGAGGTGGCATCACCTCCGGTCACCGGCCCCGCCCCGGTGCGCAGGCACCGCGGCGGGCCGGGCCCGGCCCGCTTCCGCCCGCGGCGCACTCCGCCCGCGGGCACCGCCCGGCCCGGGCGTCGCGGGGTGCTGTCGTACTGGCGGCAGTACCTGGCGATCTCGCCCTTCTACCTGATCTTCGCCGCCTTCTCCTTCGTCCCCGTCTTCTATTCGCTGTATCTGGCCTTCCAGCGCTACGACGGCCTGGGCACCAAGCAGTTCGTGGGCCTGCAGCAGTTCGAGTTCCTCTGGAACGACCCGATCTTCTGGCTGTCGATCCGCAACACCCTGGTGATCTGGGTCCTGTCCACCGTTCCCACCCTGTTCGGCGCCCTGGTGCTGGCGACGTTGCTGCACTCGGTGCGCCGCTTCAAGGGCTTCTACCGCATCGCCCTGTACGTACCGAACGTCACGTCGATCGTCGCGGTGGCGATCTTCTTCGGCGCGGTGTTCAGCAACAACTTCGGCCTCGTCAACGCGATCCTGGGCACGGTCGGCATCGCGCCCGTCGCGTGGCTGAGCAATCCGTGGCTGATCAAAGTGGTGATCGCGCTGCTGATGACCTGGATGTGGACCGGCTACAACATGATCATCTATCTGGCCGGCCTCCAGGCCATCCCGCAGTCGGTCTACGAGGCGGCCAAGATGGACGGCGCCGGGCCGGTGCGGACCTTCTTCCAGATCACCATTCCGATCATGCGGCCGATCATCCTGTTCACCGTCGTCATCTCGACCATCAACGGCCTGCAGAGCTTCAGCGAACCCCAGGTGCTCTTCGCCAGCAACGCCGCCAACCAGAACCTCGGCGGCCCCGGCCAGTCGGGCCTGACCACGCTGCTGTACTTCTACCAGTCGGCCTTCCTCGACAACGACTACGGCTACGGCGCGGCCATCGTATGGGCCTTCTTCGTACTGATCATCGTGCTCGTCGTCATCAACTGGCGCATCGTGCAACGAGGGAGGAAGTCATGACGACAGCCGTCACGCCGCGGCCGGCCACCGGCGCGAAGCGGCTGCGCCGTCCCAAGGGCCTGTCCGCGCACATCCTGCTCATGGTGGCCGTCCTGATCTCGGTCTTCCCGTTCGTGTGGACGATCGTGATGGCGACCAACACCACCAAGGACATCTACAAGAGCCCACCGAAGCTGACCTTCGGCTCCCACCTGCTGGAGAACATCCGGCATGTGCTCGACACGATCGACTTCTTCGGGTCGATGCTCAACACGGTCGTCGTCGCGTGCGTCACCACGGTCCTGGTGCTGTTCGTCGACTCCCTGGCGGCCTTCGCCTTCGCCAAGTTCGACTTCCCCGGGCGCAAGGTGCTCTTCGGCACGCTGCTGGTGTTCATGATGCTGCCGCTCCAGCTGGCCGTCCTGCCGCAGTTCATCCTCATGTCCGAGATCGGCTGGGTCGGCATGCTCAAGGCGCTGGTCTGGCCCGCTCTCTCCAACGCCTTCGGCATCTTCTGGCTGCGCCAGTACATCGAGAACGGCGTCCCCGACGAACTGCTGGACGCGGCGCGCATCGACGGCGCCGGGTTCTTCCGCCAGTACTGGAACATCGCGCTGCCGATGATCAGGCCCGCACTGTCCTTCCTCGCCATCTACGCCTTCGTCGGCGCCTGGAACGACTACGTCTGGCCGCTCATCGTGCTCACCAACCCCGACCACGTCACGCTCCAGGTGGAGCTGGCCCAGCTCAACGTCGGCCACAACACCGACTACAGCATGGTCATGGCCGGTGTGCTCATGGCGTCCCTCCCGCTGGTCGTGGTCTTCACGATCTTCGCGCGCGGGTTCATCGCGGGCGCCACCGAAGGTGCGGTACAGGGCAGCTGAACCGGTGTCGAGAGAGCGTCGAGAGAGAGGTGGGCGGTGGTGCAGGACGCCGACGGAGGACGGCTCGGGCACGGCAAGGTGCTCGTGGTCGGTATGGACGGGTTGCGCTTCGACCGGCTGATCGGCTCACCGTCCACGGCCCCCGTGCTGCACGGCCTGATGGCCACGGGTGCCCACGGCACCAGCCTGCTGCCCTACGGCGAGGTGGACGGCCAGGCCGACAACGGGCCGTCCACCAGCTTGGCCTACACCGACTCCGGCCCCGGCTGGTCGAGCGTGCTGACCGGAGTGTGGCCCGACCGGCACGGGGTGACCGGCAACGACTTCACCGGCGCCGACTATGCCCGCTACCCCGACTTCCTGACGCGCGCCGCCACCGCCCGTCCCGGCCTGCGCACCGCGGCCGCGGTGTCCTGGCCGGCGCTGATCCGCCGCGGCACCCTCGGCCGCGCCATCGGCCGGCGTGTGCGCTACAACGGCGAGTCCCGCGGCTACGAGACCGCGGACCGCCGCGTCGCCCGCACCGTCGCGCGCTGGCTCACCAAGGGCGACCCGGACGCCGTGTTCGTGTACTTCGGCGCCACCGACGAGGCCGGCCACGCCACGGGCCCCCTCTCCCCCGCCTACGACGACGCTCTCTATGCCCAGGACACCCATCTCGGGCGGCTGCTGGAGGCGATCGATGCCCGGCGCGCGGACCCCGGCCGCGCCGACGAGCACTGGACCGTGCTGGTCACCACGGACCACGGTCACCTCGACACCGGAGGCCACGGCGGCGACACGCGTGCCGAGCGGGAAGTCTTCGTCATCCTCGCCGAACCCGGTGTGCCCGACGGCACCCGGCTCGACACGCCCCGCCTCGTCGACATCGCCCCCACCGTCCTGAACCGTCTCGGCATCCCCGTCGACCCTGCCTGGGGTCTGCAAGGCCACCCCCTGCCCCGGCCCACCGCACCGACTTCGGAATGGTCATGACCGACGCACCCCTGGACCCCTTGATCGCCCTGCGCCCCTGGGAGGCACCCGAGGTGACCTCCTGGGGCCGACTCCCCATGAACGCCGTCGACCGGCGCTGCGGAGCACTCCCCCTGGACGGCGACTGGCGCTTGCAGTTGCTGTCCGCTCCGGACGCGCCGGTCGGCGGTCCCTGGTCCTCGTCGCAGGTCCCCGGCGTCTGGACCATGCAGGGCACCGACGACCTGCCGCAGTACACCAACGTCCACATGCCGTTCCCCGAGTACCCGCCCCACTCGCCCGCCGCCAACCCGACGGGCGTGTACGAGCGTGAGGTGGACGTCCCCACCGACTGGGTCGGACGCCGGATCGTGCTCCAGGTCGGGGCCGCCGAGAGCGTGCTGCTGGTACACGTGGACGGGCGGCCCGTGGGCATCTCCAAGGACTCCCATCTGGCCGCCGAGTTCGATCTGACGGGGGTCGTCCGCCCCGGCTCGCCCGCGACCGTGCGGCTCACCGTCGTCAAATGGTCCGACGCCTCGCACATCGAGGACCAGGACCAGTGGTGGCACGGCGGGATCACGCGCTCGGTGCTGCTGTACGCGACGGATCCGCTGTATCTCGCGGACGTGACCGTGCGGGCGCGGTACAGCGGTGAGCTGCGGGTCGACTGCCGGGTGCGGGACGCGGGCGGTGCGCTGCCCGCGGGGTGGTACCTCACCGGGGACCTGGACGGTCGACCGCTCGCACAGGACGCGGAGTTCGACCGCGCGAACGCCGCGGACGAGCGCGTCTCCGACTTCCTCGGCGAGGCCCGGCTGCTGACCACCGTCCCCGAGGTGCGGACCTGGAACGCGGAGACGCCCGAGCTGTACGACCTGACCGTCCGCCTGCACCGCGCCGACGGCACGGTCGCCGACACCTCCCGCCACCGCATCGGCTTCCGGGACGTGGAGATCGTCGGCCGGGACCTGCTGGTCAACGGCGAGCGGGTGTTCATCCGGGGCGTGAACCGGCACGACTTCCATCCCCTGACGGGCCGGACGGTGTCGTACGACGACATGCGCGCGGACCTGGTCCTGCTCAAGCGCTTCGGCTTCAACGCCATCCGCACCGCCCACTACCCGAACGACCCGACCCTGTACGACCTCGCCGACGAGCTCGGGTTCTACGTCGTCGACGAGGCGGACATCGAGTCCCACGACCACGCCCACGAGATCGCCGACGACCCGCGCTATCTCAGCGCCTTCGTGGACCGGGTCTCGCGGATGGTGCTGCGCGACAAGAACCATCCGTCGGTCGTCATCTGGTCGCTGGGCAACGAGTCCGACTACGGCGCGGGCCACGACGCGGCGGCGGGCTGGGTGCGCCGGCACGACCCGACCCGGCCGATCCAGTACGAGGGGGCGGCCAAACTCGGCTGGGCGGACCCGGAGCTCGCCTCCGACATCGCCTGCCCGATGTACGCGCCGCTGGAGGACTGCGTCGCCCACGCGTTGTCGGGTGAGCAGACCAAGCCGCTGATCCAGTGCGAGTACTCGCACGCCATGGGCAACAGCAACGGCACGCTGGCCGACCACTGGGCTGCCATCGAGGCCACCCCAGGTCTTCAGGGCGGGTTCATCTGGGAGTTCTGGGACCACGGGATTCTGCAACACGTGAGCGACGGAAGACCGGCCGGGCGTGGGGGCGCCGGGCTCTATGACAACGGTGTCGCCGCGCCCGGGTACCGCTGGGCGTACGGCGGTGACTTCGGCGAGACGATCCATGACGGCGCGTTCATCGCGGACGGCGTGGTGTTTCCCGACCGCACGCCCAAGCCGGCGATGTACGAGCACCGGGAGATCGCGGCACCGGTGCGCATCGAGTGCTTCCGCCACGAGGGCGTCGTCCTGACCAACCACCAGCACTTCCGCGGCTTCGACTGGCTGGCCGCCGTATGGGAGCTGTCGCTGGCGGACGGTCGCACGCTGACCGCGCCGGCCGAACTGCCCGAGCTGTGCCCGGGTGAGACGGCGGCGGTGCCGCTGCCGTTCGCGCTGCCGGAGGACGGCGGCGAGGCGTGGCTGACGCTGCGGGTGACCGTGGCCGAGGACCAGCCGTGGGCACCGCGCGGCACCGCGGTGTGCGTGCCGCAGGTGCGGCTGCGCGGGCCCGCTCCGGTCGATGTCGCTGCCGTGGCCCTGGGGGTCCCCCCGGCCGAAGGCTGGGGGGAGGTCGAGGTGGACGGCGAGGGGCTCCTCGTCCACCCGCTGCTGACGGTGGCCCCCACGCTCTCACTGTGGCGTGCGCCCACCGACAACGACGAGTTGGGCGGCATGGCGCAGCGCTGGCGGAACCGGGGACTCGACGCACTGGTGCGCAAGGTCGTGTCGGTGCGCCAGGACGCCGGACAGGTGACGGTGGAGGCAGAGTACGCGGGCACGACCGGCGTCGTACGGCACCGGCAGGTGCTCACGCCCGTCGAGGGCGGCGTCCGGGTCGAGGAGGAGGCCGAGCTGCCGGAGGCGTTCGACGACGTGGCGCGGGTCGGCACGGTCTTCGAGACGATCGCGGGGCTCGACCTGCTGGACTGGTTCGGGCAGGGGCCCTGGGAGTCGTATCCCGACCGCAGCGCGGGCGCTCCTGTCGGCCATCACTCCGTCTGCGTCGACGGCCTGTTCACGCCCTACCTGCGCCCGCAGGAGAGCGGCGGCCGGCACGGCGTACGACGCTTCACGCTGTCCGCGCCGGACGCCACCGGCCTCACGGTGGCGCTCGACGAGCCACGCCAGGTCTCCGTCACCCGCTACCGCGCCGAGGACCTGACCGCCGCCACGCACCACGACGAACTGGTGCCGCGTCCCGGCTGCGTGGTGCACATCGACGCGGCGCACCGAGGCCTCGGCACGGCGTCGTGCGGCCCGGACACCTTCCCCTCCTATCGCGTCGCGCCGGGCGTCCACCGCTGGAGCTGGACCCTGCGCGTCCTCTGAACTCTCTTCTCTCCCCCTTCTTCATGGAGCACCCATGTGTACTTCGCATGCGCACAACCAGGGCGAGGCCGCGCAGGCCGGCGCCGCAAGACGCAGTTTCCTCCGGGCCACGGCGCTGATCGGCGCCGCCGCCACCGCCTCGGTCGCGCTGCCGACCGAGGCGCAAGCGGCATCCCCGGAGCGCTGGCGGCCCGACTCCGACAGCCGTCGCTTCACGCTCGCCGTGATGCCCGACACCCAGTACCTCTTCGACGGGCCGAGCATCGACAAGGCGCCGGTCGAGGCGTCCCTGCGCTATCTGCTGGAGCACGGCAGGGAGGAGAACATCGTCTTCCTGTCCCACCTCGGTGACCTCACCCAGAACGGCACCCAGCCCGAAGTCGCCGCCATCGGCGAGGCGTTCCGGCTCCTGGACCGGCGGGGCGTGGGCTACAGCGTCCTCGCCGGCAACCACGACGTGAAGTCGTCGACGGACGACCAGCGCGGTGGGACGCCGTATCTGGACGCCTTCGGGCCGCAGCGGTTCCAGGGGAAGAAGACGTTCGGGGGAGCCTCCCCCGACGGCTACAACAGCTTCCACCTCTTCAAGGCCGCCGGCCGTGAGTGGATGGTGCTCGCGCTGGACTGGCGGCTGTCGGCGAAGGGCTACGCGTGGGCCAAGGACGTCCTCGCCCGGCGCCCGAAGACGCCGGTCGTCCTCACCACCCACGAGCTGGTCGTCGAGGACGACTCCCTGTCGGCGTACGGGCAGCAGCTGTGGGACCAGCTGATCGAGGACCACGACCAGATCTTCCTCACCCTCAACGGGCACTACTGGCCCGCCGCCCGGGCGACCCGCAAGAACGCGGCCGGGAATGACGTACACCTGCATCTGACGAACTACCAGAACCGCTACTTCGGCGGCGCGGCGATGATCCGCCTGTACCGCTTCGACCTGGACCGGAACGTCATCGACGTGGAGACGGTCTCCCCGTGGATCCTCGGCCGGGCCGCCCAGGGGCTCAACGAGCTGGAGCGGCAGGAGATCGAACTCAGCGGGGAGGCCGACCGGTTCAGCGTCGAGATCGACTTCGCCGACCGTTTCTCCGGATTCGCCCCGGTGCCCGCGCGCCCGGCGCGCCCCGCCTCGCGGATGCTGATCCCGGGCACGGTGGCGTACTGGCGCTTCGAGCAGCCGGTGGAGGGCACCACGGTCCGTGACCTGTCCGGGCGCGGCAACGACCTCGCGCTCGTCACGGTGGGCGGCGGAAAGCTCGGCTGGTCCGCCGACCACCACCCCGACCAGCCCGGCCACGGCAGCCTGGAGTTCCAGGGCTTCAAGTCGCCGCTGACGGGGGCGTACCTGCGTACGGTCGACGGGGCCCCGCTCAACTCGGCGACGTTCAGGGACGGTTACACCATCGAGGCGTTCTACCGTCTCCCCGCCGACTGGGACCCCGATCACCACGCCTGGTCCGGCCTGCTGAGCCGGACCGGCACGGGCGGCGCCGCCGGCAAGACCGCCGACGACCCGGACGAGCCGCTCGCCACCCTCTCCCTGTCGAACGACCGCGAGCCGCAGTGGGCGATGCGCCCGCTGAACCAGGAGGGCATCGCCACCAACTGGGCCCAGGAGACCCCGCTGGAGACCTGGTGGCACCTGGCGGTCGTCAACGACGGCGAGCACACCACGCTGTACGTCGAGGGCTGCCCGGTGGTCCGCAACCCGAAGGCACGCTCGATCGGCATCACCTCCGTCGGGCTGCCGTGGCTGCTCGGCGGCTACGAGTACGGCGGCAAGATCGACCAGATCCTGCACGGCCGCCTCGGCGACGTCCGGATCGTCGCGCGGGCGCTGCCCGTCAAGTCCTTCATGAACCACTGACCTTCAAGGGACCACCATGACCGAGCAGCAGCTGCCCACCTGGGCCGACCCGTCCGTCGCCCCCACCGACCTCGACCCGCAGGGCGTCTCCAGACGCGGACTCCTGCGCCGCGCGGGTCTGTTCGGCGCCGCGTTCGCCCTCGGCTCCGCGGCCGTACCCGCGACAGCGAGCGCGGCCCCGGTCGCGGCCCCGGCCGACCGGCGTCTCGGCGGCGACGACCCCCGCCTGGCCTACCTCGTCGGCGACCACCACATCCACTCCGTCTACAGCCACGACGCCAAGTACACGTTCTCCCAACTGGCCGCCGCGGGCGCCAAGTACGGCCTGGACTGGATGGTGTTCACCGAGCACTCCAACTTCGGGCACGCCAAGTACGGCGCCCCGCTGGAGCACGAGGAGATCCTCAAGGCGCGCGCCGAGAACCCGCGCCAGCTGATCTTCCAGGGCCTGGAGTGGTACATCCCGGCCGCCGAGCACTGCACGGTCTTCGCGGCGCCCGGCGCGCACGAGGTCGACCTGCTCACGCAGTTCGAGAGCGCCTACGACGGCAAGCTGCTCGGCTACACCGACGGCTCCGCGGGCGGCACGGACACCGCCCGCAACGAGGCCCACGCCGTCAAGGCCATCCAGTGGCTCGCCGAGCAGCGCCGCACCGGCTACGTCGACGACGTGCTCGTCCTCGCCAACCACCCGATGCGCCTCGGCATCGACTCCCCGCACGAGATGCGCGCCTGGCGCGACGCGGCACCCGAGATCATGATCGGCATGGAGGGGGCACCCGGCGCCCAGGGCGCGGCCATCCCCGGCTGGCGCGGTACGAACTCGATCCGCGGCGAGTACGAGAACAAGCCGTCGGCCCAGTCCTGGACCGGCTACCCGGCGGACGCGTATCTGACGTACGGCGGTTTCGACTGGGCGACCGCGACGGTCGGCGGGCTGTGGGACTCGATGCTGGCGGAAGGCAGCCTGTTCTCGATCACCACCAACTCCGACGCCCACCGCATCGTCTTCGACACCTGGAAGAACGGCGACTGGCCGGCGGGCCTGAACTTCGACAACACCGGCAAGCTGCCGGACCCGGTGAACACGACCACCCCGCAGCCGGGCAGCGACTTCTGGCCGGGCCAGTTCAGCCGCACCCACGTCGGCGTCACCCGCTACGGCTACCGCGCGGTGATGGCGGGCCTGCGCGCGGGCCGGGTCTGGCTCGACCACGGGCATCTGCTCGACGGCCTCGACGTCCGCCTGAAGCGGGACTGCGACTTGGGCCGGGGCGTCACCCTGGGCGGCCGGCTGCGCGTGCGCAAGGGCGAGAAGCTCACCCTCACCATCACCGTGACGACCGCCTCCCGCCCCAACGCGCAGGGAATCCTGCCCGAGTTGGCGCACGTGGACGTCATCCGGGGCGCGGTGCGCGGCCCGGTGACCGACCGGGACACCTGGAGGGCACCGGACACCAAGGTCGTCCACACTCAGGACGTGACGGGCCGGAAGGGGACGTACACCCTGCGCGTTCCGCTGACCGCCGGGGACGAGTCCTTCTACGTCCGGCTGCGCGGCAGCGACGGCAACCGCCACGGTGCGGGCTACCTCGGGGCGTCGGTCGACCCGCACGGGCCGATCCCGCACGAGCCCGGAAACGGTGACCCGTGGGCGGACACGTGGTTCTATGCGAACCCCGTGTTCGTCGACGTGGCAGGAGCCTGATGAAGCGTCGTCTCCCCTCGTACCAGCAGGTCGCGGACTGATCGACGAGAGGTACCGTGGGCCGCGTGACCGGTGAAGAGGCGCTGCGGCCCCAGTCCCTCATGCTGACGTTCCTGGGCGACCAGGTGCTCGGGCGGGACGTCTGTGTGTACTCGGGCAGTGTCATCGACGTCTTCGCACGCGTGGGCGTCGGTGAGCAGGCGACCCGCTCGACGCTGACCCGGATGGTGAACCGCGGTCTGCTGCGCCGCCAGCGCGAGGGCCGCCGGATGTACTTCGGGCTGACCGAGCGTTCGGCGGCCGTCCTGCGCGACGGCGAGCACCGCATCTGGCAGACCGGTGCCGTCAACCGGCACTGGGACGGCAGCTGGACCCTGCTCGGCTTCTCCCTCCCGGAGTCCTGGCAGCGCCAGCGCCACGACCTGCGCTCCAAGCTGACCTGGAACGGCTTCGGCCCGCTGTTCAGCGGCCTGTGGATCGCGCCGGGCGAGGTCGACGTGTCGTCGCTGGTGGCCGAGCTGGGCCTGTCCGCCCATGTGAAGGTGTTCCGCGCGCACGCCGACGCCGGTATGGACATCGGCGCGATGATCGAGGAGACCTGGGAACTGGCCGAGCTGGCGGCACGCTACGAGTCGTTCGTACGGCGCTGGCAACCGTGGCAGACGCAGCTCCCGGACGCCGACGACGCTCTCGCGCTGCGGCTGCGGCTGCAGGCGGAGTGGCTGCGGGTCATCCGCCAGGACCCGCGGCTGCCGGTCAAGCACCTGCCGGACGACTGGCCCGCCGAACCGGCCGAGAAGACCTTCCGGCAGGTGTACGAGCGGCTCACACCACTCGCGCGGGACGCCTCGGCACGCCTCCTCGACCTCGTGCCCGTGCGGCCCCCGGAGGCCCAGCGACCGCAGCGGCCGTCGGGCGCCTGACAACCTGTCCGGTTCTGTCGCCTCAAGAGCCGGAAACATCCCCGCACACCGGGATGATCTGGGCCACCATGGGGGATATGCCGTGGCACAGCCACACCGCGCACCATCGCGATGGGGGCCCGAGGGGAGGCGACGGGTGCGGAAAGAGGTGTACTCGGGGGACGGCCGTCGATTAGCCGTGGAGATCAGCGGTGATCCGGGCGGATCGCCGGTGTTTCTGCTGCACGGCACACCCGGCAGCAGACTCGGTCCGGCGCCCCGGCCCATGCTGCTCTACCACCAGCAGGTCCTGCTCATCACCTACGACCGTCCCGGCTACGGTCCCTCGGACCCGCTGCCCGGGCGGCGGGTCGCGCATGTCGCGGCCGATGTCGCCGCCATCGCCGACGCCCTGGGCTTCGAGCGTTTCGCCGTCGTCGGCCGCTCCGGGGGCGGGCCGCACGCGCTGGCCTGCGCCGCGCTGCTGGCGGACCGGGTGACCCGCGTCGCGGTGCTGGTGAGCCTGGCTCCGCGCGACGCCGACGGCCTCGACTGGTTCGCCGGGATGGCCGCCTCCAACGTCAGCGAGTACTCCAAGGCCCTGGCCAGCCCGGACCGGCTCGCGGCCAGCCTGCGCAAACGTTCCGTCGCCATCCGCTCGGACCCGGTGCGGTTGCTCTCCCAGTTGCGCCGGGACCTCACCGAGTCCGATCTGCGGGTGGTCGCCGACGCCGGTGTCCGGGCGATGCTGCTGCGCAACTACCGCGAGGCGCTGCGGGTGTCGGCCGACGGCTGGGTGGACGACGCGCTGTCGTTCTGCAGTCCCTGGGGGTTCAACCCGGCCGACATCTCCGTACCGGTGCTGCTGTGGCACGGCGAGCAGGACGTCTTCTCCCCGCCCAGCCACACCCGCTGGCTGGCCGCGCGCATCCCCAGCGTGACCGCCATCCTCCAGCCGGCCGCGGCGCACTTCGGGTCGCTGCGCGTACTGCCGGACATCGTGACCTGGCTGCTGGGCGGCCGCCAGCCCGTGGCGACCGTCGACCAGCACTGACCGCACCGCCTCTCACACCGGCAGCGGCTCCAGGTCGCGGTGGATGCGTTTGCCCTCGCGGACGGTCTCCGCGTGCGGATGCTCCTCGCCGAGGAGCTGGGTCAGTTCGGCGAGGGCGCTCTTCTTGAGCTCCTCGGCCTCCGCGGTCCGGCCCAGCATCCCCAGGGTGACCGCCAGGTTGGCGCGCGAGACGACGGTGTCCGGGTGACCGTGCCCGAGACCCGCCTGGAATCCGGCGACGGCCATCCGTTCCAGCTGCTCGACCTCGGCCAACGAGTCCAGTTCCGCCAGCACGTTGGCGAGGTTGACGGCGCAGGCCAGGCTGTAGGGGTGGCGTTCGCCGAGCACCTCGCGCAGCGTGGCCAGGTTCTCCGCCAGCAGCTCCCGCGCCTTGCCGACCTCGCCCGAACCGCGCAGGAAGATACCGAGGTTGTTGACGGCGGCCAGCGTCGCCGGGTGGCGCACGCCGGGTGCCACCCGGTACTGGGGCACGATCTCCTGAGCGAGGGCGAGGGCCTCCTCCCGGGCGCCGGTGGCGTACAGGTCGGTGGCGTAGTTCAGGGTGCAGTCCAGGACGTCGGGGGTCGTGGTGGGGATCTCCCGGGTGCGGTAGTACTCGCGGGTCTGGTGGGTGAGCGCGCGGGCCTCCGTGACCTTTCCGGCCTTGCGCAGGGAGACGGCGAGACTCTTGGCGGTGCGCAGGGTTTCCGGGTGGGTCTCGCCGAACAGCCGCTGGTAGGCCTCGTAGCTGCTGCGCAGCAGTGAGATCGAGGTGGCGTACTCCCCCGTCTCGCGCAGGTCGCGGCCCAGATTGGTGGCGCTGAGCAGGCTGTGCGGATGCTCGCTGCCCAGTTCCAGATCGTTGCGCCGGCGGTCGTAGATCTCCTGGTCGACGTCACGGGCCTCGGCGTAGCGGCCCAGCAACCGCAGACAGACGGCGCGGTTGTTGTTGGCGAAGAGGGTGCGCGGATGGTCCTCGCCGAGGCTGTCCTTCAAGCCGTCGTATGCCTCGATGGCCAGCTCCAGGGCGTCCGCGAAACGGCCGATGCTGCCCAGGTCCATGGCCAGACCACTGCTGGTCATGAAGATGTGCGGGTGGTCGGCGACCAGCAGGACCCGCTGGCGGGCCAGCGTGTCCGAGCCCAGCCGCTCCGCCTCCACGTACTTGCCCAGCGAGCGCAGCACATTGGCGATGTTGGAACCCAGGTACAGGATCTGGGTGTACAGGTCGGCCACATAGCTCTCCTGCTTGGCCAGCTCCTCGATGTCCTCGTCGTCCGCCCGGCCGGTCCTGGTCTTCGCGTCGGCGACCTTCTTCTCCAGCTCGGCCATCTCCCCCCGTCGCGCGTTCAGCAGGTTCTCCCACGCGGTCCGCAGTTCCTGACCCAGGGCGAAGGCGGCGTTGAGGTCGCCCTGCTTCCACAGGTAGCGCACCCGGTCGATGAGCAGCTGCCGCGTCTCCGGCTCGTCGCACCGGCTGGCCTCGGACGCCTCCAGATGCGGCCAGATGACGGCGAGCTTGGCGCGGGTGTCGGGGTCGTCGTCGTCGATCGGTTCCTCGCCCTTGGGGCGGTGGCCGGCCAGGACGCGGTGCACGACGTGCTGGGCTTCCTCCTGCTCGCGGGGGCTCATCTGGGCGCGGATCACGGCTTGGACCAGACGGTGGACCTGGATGGACCGGGTGGCCCGGTCCACCTTGGCCAGGGCGAAGCGGCCGATCTCCCGGATCACCCGGCCGAGGACCATCCTCTCCCTGAGCGAAGGGTCGTCCTTGGCGAGGACGCGGATCATCTCGTCGCCGTAGAGCAGGTCCCTGGAGATCGGCTCGGCGGCGAAGAAGGCGCACAGCTGCAGCAGCCGTACGGCGGCCGGGGAGCGTTCCTTGAGCCGCTCGATGGAGACGTTCCAGGTGGCCGCCACCGGTTGCGGGTAGTTGGAGGGCTGGCTGAACGACAGGACGAGTTCGGCCTGTTGTTCCAGTTCCGCCAGGTAGGTGTCGACCGACGTGCCGGTCGCGGCCAGCCAGGCTCCGGCCTGGTCGAGGGCGAGCGGCAGGTCGCCGACCGCCGCGGCGACCCGGTCGGCGTCCTCGACGCTGAGGTCGGCGGCCCGGCGCAGCAGGTGCTCGACGCTCTCCTCCCGCAGGAAGAGGTCGACCTCGATGGCCCCGAAGTTCTGCGACCAGTCCTGGTTGCGGGAGGTGACCAGGACATGGCCGTTGCCTCCGGGGAAGTGCCGGCTGACCTCCTGCGGCTCGTCGGCGTTGTCGAAGACCAGGAGCCAGCGCAGCGCGGAGCCGGACTGGCGCAGATGGTCCCGCACCTCCTGAGCGGCCTGTGCCGCTTCCTCGCCGACCCGCAGTCCGAGGCGGGCGCCGAGCTCGGCGAGGGAGGAGATGACCAGCTCGTTCCGCTCGGAGGGGATCCACCACACCAGGTCGTAGTCGGGGGCGAACCGGTGCACGTACTCCAGCGCGATCTGTGTCTTGCCGACCCCGCCGAGGCCGTAGAGGGCGTACGGCGCCGGGGAGACGCTGGTGGTGCTGGAGCCGAGGCTGTCGCGCAGCTTCTCCAGCAGGGCGCTGCGGCCGGTGAAGGAGGCGTTGCGGGGCGAGACGTTCCAGTACTTGGGCACGGTGCCCGGGAAGCGGGCCTCGGTGGGCGGCCCGTCGGGCTGGCGCTCGGCGGGCAGGGCGGGCTTGCCGAGGGCGCGCAGCAGCACGCCGACGGCCTGTGTCTCGTCCAGCCGCACCAGGTCGGCCGAGGCCCGCTCGCTGAACGACGGCACCGGGCGGACGTCGCCGACCCGGACCGCGACCACCTGACGGCGGCCGGAGGGGTCGCCGCCGGTCGCGGCCTCCCAGACCTGGCGGGCGCGCGCGGAGCGCTGGTAGGCGGCGGAGAGCACGACCACCGTGCGGTCGGCCGGCTTGTCGGCTCCGTCGCCCTCGCCGCCGACGTACTTCAGCTCCACCCGGTAGCCGGCCCGGGTGAGCACCGCGGCGATCCAGTCGGCCCACAGCCGGTCCTCGGACACATAACTGAGGTGCAGGTCGGCCGGGAGCGCCGAACGGCTGCGGGTGAACGCCTTCTTGATGCCGAGGCGCACCTCCTCGTCCATGCGTGGCAGCGCTGTGACGGCCTGGTTCGTGATGACCGCGGTGAGCCGCTCGAAGGCCGCGAGCAGCGAGCCTGCGTTGCCCGCCTCGTCACCGAAGGTCGCGAGGGTCTCCTCGTAGGCGTAGTAGGGCCGGTACGGGATCTCCACCGAGCCCCAGTAGCCGGTGAGCTGGGCCTCGGTCATGCCGGAGGGGAAGCGGTCGAACTTCGCCCGGGCGAGGGACCGGCCCGCATCGGCCTTCTCCTTCTCGCCCTCGTCGATGCGCATCGGGACGGGCAGGATGCGGATACGGCGGCTGCGCAGCCGTTCGTCGATGTGCCGGGCGACCGCGGCGGCGCCGTCGATGCTCTGGTCGCTGAGGGTGAAGCAGTCGACGAGGGTGTCGGGCAGGTGGGCGGTGCAGATGTCGGCGATGTCGGACAGGCCGGTGCGGCTGTCGATGAGGACGTAGTCGTAGTGGTAGCGCATCTCGTCGCGTAACGCGTCGAAGAACAGCCCGCCGCCGAGGCGTTCGTAGAAGTTGTCCCAGTCGAAGGTGCTGACGATCGCCGAGTAGTCGCGGTTCTGCCGGCCGGCGGAGACCAGGTCGAGGGTGCCCGGTTCGGGGAACGGCCAGTCCAGGGAGACGGCGTGGCGCTGGATGCGGGCGTACTGGCGGTGCCAGTCCGGGTGCCGGTGTTCGGTCTCGGCGGGGTCGGCGGCGGCCGCCCAGGCGTAGTCGGTGAGCAGGTCGATGACGCCGGTGGTGGCGCCGACGGTCGCCGGCTCCAGGAAAGGGTGGAAGAAGCGGTGCAGGCCGGGTGCCTCGAGGTCCCAGTCCACGGCGAGGACGCGTTTGCCGTTGGCGGCGAGGATCCAGGCGGTGTTGGCGAGGGCCATGGTCCGGCCGGTGCCGCCCTTGTACGAGTAGAACGTCACGACCCGGCCGTTTCGGCCCCCCGGTCGGTCAAGGCTGCTCATCGCGGTCTTCCTCCTCGGCATGCGGGCGGTGCACCGGTGGCCGGCTGTCCTGGTCCCCCGCGACGCTCAGCCGGAAGCGCCGGGTCCCCTGGCCCGGCGGCGGCTGGGCGGGGGCGTGTTTGAGGTGCTGGGTCGCGGCCCACTGCACGACACGTGGCAGCAGCGCGTCGAAGGACTCGTGGTCGGGGATGCCGCGGACGGCGGGCCGGCATGCCTGCTCCGCCTGGCTGACGGTGCGCGGCAGGGTCGCCGCCGTCTCGGCGGTCAGCGCCTGCCGGGCGTCCGCGCTGTCGGGGTCGTCCTCGTTCCACGGCACCACGAGTCCGGTCGCCGGACGGTGGGTGGCGTCGAACTTGCCGAGCCGGGTGCGCTGTTCGGGGTCGCGCAGCACCCAGCGGTCGAGCAGCACGACCTCCGGGCCCGTCGCCGCGGGGGATCCTCCCCCAGAGGGGGTACCCCCAGCCTCGCTGTGCCAGGTGTCGAAGGCCTGGATGTCGGGCCGGAACTCGAGGCGTTCGGCGATCTCGGCGGCCATCTCGGCCAGCGGTCTGGGGCATGCGGGCCGGAAGGGGGTCCAGTCGAGCGCCGAGGGGCCGTAGTAGTCGGGGCTGCGTCCCTCGGGCAGCCGGCCCACGGAGCCCGCGGCCACGGTGATGCGCAGCCTGCGCCGGCTGCGCAGCGGCGCGAAGGCGTCGGGCTCGGTGTCCCAGGACGTGGACTCCCCCGGGTCCACGGCGACGTGCTTGCCGACCTCGATGATGCGCCTGGCCAGTTCCCACACGGCCGTCTGGTAGTGGCGGCGGTGGGAGCTGAGCTTCATCAGGCCGTACAGCCCGAAGTCGCGGTAGCGGTCGCCGAGTTCGGGGTGGGCGTACTGGATGTCCCTGATGAAATCGGGGAGGTGGTGGTCCTCGACCGGTGCCCACAGGGCCGGCACGATCGCGCCCGGTGTGCCCCTGTGCCCCTCGGTACGGAACCGGGCGGGCCGCCTGGCGAAGACGCTCCACTCCTTGCCGCACCAGGAGCTGTGGAAGTAGCGCGGCGAGTACAGCGGCACGAACACCCGGCAGGCGGCGAGCGCGCCGCCCAGCTCGGTCGTCCACAGCTGGCCCGCCCGCATCGAGCGGTCCATGTATCCGGCCGCGCCGCCGGGCACGGTGGTCAGGTGCCGGATGTGATCGCACAGGTCACGGAAGAGCCGGTGCACCCAGTGGTCGGGATCGCTGTTGTCGTTCTCGTCCCTGGGGGTGTGGGCGTAACTGAGAAAGAAGTACGGCGCGGTCACGTCCGCCCGTAACACCGCCTTCGGCTCCACATGATCCCCCGATCCCGCCCCGTCCCCCCGAGGCGTGGAGACTCAGTGTAGGAAGCCGGACGCGTTTTGTAGCCGCTCCGTAGCGCTCGGGCGGGGGCGTTTTCCGGCCAGCCATCCGCCGGCGAAGTCCACCGCCGCGCGCAGCGGCAGCGACCGGACCCGTGCCGCCCCCAACTGCCCGTGCCGGACGGCGGGCGCGCACAGCGCGGCGTCGTGCCTCTCGTACGCGGCCCCGAGGGCACCGAAGTCGCTGTCGTCCAGGTCGACGTCCTTGTACGACATCCAGTGGCGCCGTCCGTCGCGCAGGACGACGCAGCGGTACTCCCGTCGGGGCGGGTCGGCGATCCGGTACTCGGCGAGGTGGAAGGCGCTGCACACCTCGTAGCCCACCCCGATCAGCAGCACCCGGACGTCGGCGGTGTACAGCCGGGCGAGCGGCGAGCTTTCGCCCAGGTGGCATTCCTCGTCGTGATCCGCCATCAGCCCCGCGGCCGAGGCGCCGACGGCCGCGAAGGAGGTCTGCGGATGGCTGCTGCGCACCGCGTCCGGCCTGCGGCGTACGGCCTCGGCCAGGCCTCCCATGCCCTGCGAGGGGGTGTGCCGGAGGTCGAAGGGCGGCATCTCCTCGCGGTAGGCGGTCAGTTGACGGGACGTCATGTTCCTTGTCCGGGCGCGGTATTCGGGTGAGGTGTCCGAGTTGCCGGCGGTGAAGGCGGGGACGACCAGGGTGCCGTCGGGGCCGAGGGCGTGGAGCAACGCGCCAAGTACGGCGTCGGCGGCCGCGCCGACCCGGCGCAGGGAGGCGTGCGCCAGCACGGTGGCGCCGGCCCGGACGCCCAGGGCGCCCAGGTCGCCTGCGCGAAGCCGGGCGTCGGTCATCCGGCGCTCCTGCGCATCCCGTCGGTGAACCGGCGGCCGAGCGCGGTCAGCGTGGGGGCGGCGGACAGCTCGTCCAGCCGGGCCCTGGTCCGCCGGGCCGACTCGGGGTCGGGGTCGGGGAGCAGGGCGTCGGTCGCGATGCGCGCATAGGTGTCGGCGAGCAGTTCGCCGGTGCGTGTGTCGGTCTCGTCGTACAGGTCGCACACATCGAGCAGCGCGTCGAGGACGCCGAGCCGGAACCCGCGCACCAGATCGGCGGCGAGCCGCGCCGGATCGGGATGCAGAAAGGCCCCGAGCGCCGCGAACCCTCCGCCGGCCGAGGTTGCGCGAGGGTCTACGGGACCGTCGAGCGGGGTGACCACCCGCACGCCGGTGGCCATGGCGGTGGCCAGGTCGGGCAGTGTCTCGCGGACCGACGCCCAGGCCTGCGAGAGCGCATGCCGCCACCGCTCGGTCTCCTCGTCGGTCAACCGCCCGGTGACGGGGGTGCCGTGGCAGTCGCGGTACGGGTCGATGTCGTCGAGCGCGACCTCCAGCCCGTCGGCCCGCAGCCGGCGCAGGGGCTCCCAGCCGGGAGCGTCGAGGTGATCCGGCGTCAGCTCGACCGCCTCGGCGGCCGTACCGGTACGCAGCCGCCCCACCCCCGGGAGGTGCACGAAGCCGTCACACACCGGCACCGTGATCCGGTCGACGGCGGCCGGGGGCAGCGCGGCGGCGGCCACGAGCGCGGCGAGATGGTCGGCCGGAGCGGCACCGTCGAGACAGCGCACGGCCCAGGTCCGGGTATGGGGATGGGACAGCAGCGGCGCCAGCAGAGCATCGTCGCGCCGGCCGAGTTCCAGCGCCGTCCGCCAGGCGGCGGCCCACAACTCGCTCTCCCCGCCCGTCTCCTGGCCGACCATGCTCAGCAGCTCACGGGTGATCTCCTGCCGCGCTCGCGCCAACTCCGCCAGGGCGGTGCCGTCGTCGCTGCCGTCGGCCAACGCGTCGAAGCCCTCGACGGGCTGTCCGGCGTCGGCGCCGGTGCGGGCGTCGATCGACCTGATCAACGCTTCGAGGTCCGCACAGAAAACTGACGGGTTGTCAAATTCCGTGCCGTCACCGCGGTAACGGTGTGCGAAGAGGCCGCCCCCGCACGAGCGCACGACCGGGCAGGACCGGCATGTCTCGCTCAGTCCGGCGAGGCCCTGCTGCCGGGCGATGATGCCCGGATGGCGGGCCACGTCGTCGAGGCTGTGCCGGAAGACGTCCTCACCGGTGACGGGCGCACCGTCGAAAGCGGTCTTGAGCGAGTCCGCCTGCTCGAAGGACCCGTCCGTCTCGACCACTACGACATCGGCCGGCGCGAGCCCCATGGCCTCGGTCAGGCTCGGACCGCCGCCCAGGGTGCTGATGACCGAGTCGAACAACCGCACCGGCATCGGACGGTCATGAGCCTCCCACCGGTCGTAGACGGCCATCAGCCAGTCGGCGTACGGCGTGCGGACGCCGGAGGGGCGCAGCGGCGGCTCGTCCCAAGTGGCGTGCGGCAGAAGGAAGTCGATGCGCGGCGGGTTCTGAGCGGCGAGCCCGTCGTAGACGGCGACCGGGTCGTTGCGTACGTCGACGGTGCACAGGAGCCCGGCGTAGAGGTGGCGGTAGCGTTTCTGGCGGAGCAGGGAGAGTGCCGCCAGTACCTTGTCGTAACTGCTGCGGCCACTGGCGTAACGGCGGTGCAGATCATTGGCCGCGCGGTCACCGTCCAGGGAAATTCCCACCCGGACGTCGAATTCGTCGAAGAGCTCGAGAAACCGACTGCTCAGCTGAATTCCATTGGTGTGAATCCGTAAGTCGAGCCGGGAAATCCCGTCCAGGGCACCCCGCAGCTCTTCGCAGACCCGGCGCAGGCGTGCCGGTCCGGCCAGGAGTGGCTCCCCTCCGTGCAGGATGACCTGCACGGAGGGCAGAGCGTGAGCCTTGGCGTGCTTCGCCAGACGCAGCGCGGTCCAGGAAATGACCTCGTTCGAGATCACTTTTGGCCTGGCGGTCCAACTCTGGTCGGCATGCTCGTACACGTAGCAGTGATCACACGCAAGGTCGCACCGACTGTGGACCTTGAGCACGAGTTGCCGAAGCGGAACCAGCGGGCTGGTCATTGTGGAATACTCGACGTCATCCGATCGACGACTGGAATGTGAGCGGGTTCGTCTTTCGGTTCTGGGTGGAGGAGAGGGCGCGGCGTCGGCCTCGGGCGTTCTTCGGCTCGCACGGCGCGTCGAGACGCGGCGTGGCGGCGTGGGTGTCGGCGACGGCCGTCGACGGCGAAGTGATTCTGGCTCGCTTGATCACAGTGTCCCCTGGTCGGGAGAGTGGAAACGACGGTGCAGGTCGCCCCTGCACCGTTGACGAGAGTCAAGACAGCACGCTATCGCGTGAGAGCGGGTCCGGGAGCCACTCGAAACCCGGTCAATGACTCTTCGCAGGTGACCGGCGTGAGCCAGGCGCCGTTCGAGTGAACCCCCGTTCGGCCCTACGCGTAGAACCGGGAAACGCTCTGCAGTACCGCCGCCGGCTTCGTCCCGCCCTCGATCTCGATCGTGCCGTCGACGGTGATCTGAGCGCCGCCGGGCACCTCCTCCACCTCGGCGAGCCTGCCGACCAGCCGTATGCGCGAGCCGACCTTGACCGGCGAGGGGAAACGCACCTTGTTCAGGCCGTAGTTGACCTTCGTGGTGACGCCCTGGACGTCCAGCAGCTCGGTGAAGAGGGGGATGAAGAGGGAGAGGGTGAGATAGCCGTGCGCGATGGGGGCGCCGAACGGCCCCTCGGCCGCCTTCTGCGGGTCCACGTGGATCCACTGGTGGTCGCCCGTGGCGTCGGCGAACGTGTTGATGCGCTCCTGGGTGATCTCGATCCACTCGCTGGTGCCGAGGTCGCCGCCCGCGAGCTTCTTCAGTTCGTCGAGGCCGTTCACGGTGATGCTCATGGGGTTCCTTAACTCTTGCCGTAGCGGGTACGGACACGGGACTTGAGGAGTTTTCCTGAGGCGGTGCGCGGGAGTTCGTCCGCGAGCACCACCGATTTCGGGATCTTGTACTTGGCGAGCCGGCCGGAGAGGGACGCGAGGATCTCGTCCGGATCGAGCGCGGCGCCCGCGCGCGGCACGACGACCGCGCGCGGCACCTCGCCCCACTTGTCGTCCGGCACCCCGATCACCGCGCACTCGACGATGTCCGGGTGGGCGAGGAGCAGGTCCTCGATCTCGGCGGGGTAGATGTTCTCGCCGCCCGAGATGATCATGTCCTTGATGCGGTCGACGATGAAGACGTACCCGTCCTCGTCGACCCGGGCCGCGTCCCCGCTGCGGAACCAGCCGTCGGCGAAGGAGGCGGCCGTCTCCTCGGGCAGGCCCCAGTAGCCGGGCATGACATGGGGGCCGTGGACCACGACCTCGCCGGTCTCGCCGACGTCGGCCGGAGTGAGGTCGGGCCGTACTACCCGTACGTCGCTGAAGAAGTGCGGCACCCCCGCCGACCCCGCCTTGCTCACGGCGTGCTCGGCGTCCAGGAACAGCGTCCCGGGCGAGGCCTCCGTCATGCCGTAGCCCTGGAGGAAGGTGAGTCCCCGCTGCTGGTAGGCGGCGATCATCGGCGTCGGCACCGGGGAGCCACCGCACGTGAGGATCCTGAGCGAGGACAGGTCCGCCTCTGCCCAGCGCGGGTGCCGGGCCACCTGCTCGAACATCGTCGGCACCCCGAACATGAAGGTGATCCGGTGCCGTTCGATCAGGTCGAAGGTGGCGTTCGGGTCGAAGGCCTCGACCAGGACGCAGGTGCCGCCCTTCAGCAGGACCGGCAGGGTGAGCATGTTCAGGCCCGCCGTGTGGAACAACGGCGCGGAGACCAGGGCGCGTTCGTCGGCGATCAGGTCGTGGTCGACGAGGACGTTGATCGCGTTCCAGGTCAGGTTGCCGTGGGTGAGCATCGCGCCCTTGGGGCGGCCGGTCGTCCCCGAGGTGTACATGATGATGCAGGTGTCGTCGGGACCGACCGGCTGGTCGATGGGCTCCTCGGGGGCCTCGGCGAGCGCCTCCTCGTATTCGGCTCCGACCTCGATGTACGCCCGTACGTCGGTGCTGCCCGGCAGCCCGGCGACGAGTCCGGCGTGCGAGGGGCCGTAGACGAGGGCCTTCGCTCCGGAGTCGGCGAGCTGGTATGCGATCTCGGGGCCGGCGAGGCGGGTGTTGAGCGGGACGAAGACCGCGCCGAGCGTGCCGGCCGCGAACAGGGTCTCCAGGTAGGAGGGGTGGTTCGGGCCGAGGTAGGCGATGCGGTCGCCGCGGCGCACGCCCCGGTCGCGCAGGGCGTGGGCGAGGCGGGTGGTGCGGGTGTACAGGGTGCGGTAGTCGGTCGACTTCTCGCCGTGGATCAGGGCGGTGCGGTGGGGGGTCTTGCGGGCCCGGCGTGCGGGCCACGACCCCAGTCCCTCGTTGCGCATGTCACGCCCCTTATGTCTTCGTCAGCCCGAGCAGGCGGGCGGCGTTCTCCTTGAGGATCTTCGGCTTGACCTCGTCCTTGATCGACAGCTTCTCGAAGTCGGCGAGCCAGCGGTCCGGGGTGAGGACGGGGAAGTCGGAGCCGAAGAGCACCTTGTCCTTCAGCAGTGTGTTGGCGTACTGCACGAGCTGCGGCGGGAAGTACTTGGGCGACCAGCCGGACAGGTCGATGTGCACGCCGGGCTTGTGGGTGGCGACGGCGAGCGCCTCGTCCTGCCAGGGGAAGGACGGATGCGCCAGGATGATCTTCAGATGCGGGAAGTCGGCCGCGACGTCGTCCACGTGGAGGGGGTTGGAGTACTTGAGGCGGATGCCGCCCCCGCCCGGGACTCCGGCGCCGATGCCCGTCTGGCCCGTGTGGAAGAGGGCGATCGTGCCCGTCTCCTCGATGACCTCGTAGAGGTCGTAGGCCACCGAGCGGTCGTTGGGGAAGAAGCCCTGGATGCTGGGGTGGAACTTGAAGCCCTTCACCCCGTACTCCTCGACCAGACGCCGGGCCTGCCGTACGCCCGCCTTCCCCCGGAAGGGGTCGATGGAGGCGAAGGGGATGAGGACGTCGGCGTTGGCGGCCGCGGCCTCGGCGACCTCCTCGTTCGGGACCGGCGGTGTGCCGGTCGCGGACTCGGCGTCGACCGTGAAGATCACGGCGGCCATCTTCCGCTCGCGGTAGTAGGCGGCGGTCTCCTCCAGCGTCGGCTTGCGCTTGCCCTCGACCTTGAAGTAGGCGGAGGAGGCGTCGTGCAGGTCGTCGTCCAGGGAGGAGTGGCCCTTGGAGGAGACCTCCGCGTGGGTGTGGACGTCGATCGCGACGAGGTCGTCGGGGTTCATGGACGCAGCCATCACGCCTCCGGGAACTTGGGCGCCGGGATGCCGACCGACTGGAGCTCGGCGCCGACCGAGGTGGGCCAGACGTCGGCCAGGGTGGCGGGGGTCCAGCCGCCGTCGGCGTAGGCCGCCGCGACCTCCTGCGGATGCGACCAGAGTGCCACCTTGTCGCCGCCGATGCCGATGGCCTGGCCGGTGATGCCACGGGCGGCCTCGGAGGCGAGGAAGGGGACGAGGGCGGCGCAGTCCTCGGGGGTGCCGAAGCCCTCGCCCTTGCGGAGGAAGTCCGGGAGCGGCTCGCCGTTCTTCATCGCCTCGATGTACGGGGCGAAGGCGGGGATGGTCTCGGTCATCGCGGTCGCGGCGACCGGCACGATGGCGTTGACGGTGATGCCCGCGCGGCCGAGCTCCATCGACCAGGTGCGGGCCATGGCGGCGATGCCGGCCTTGGCGGCGGCGTAGTTCGTCTGGCCGAAGTTGCCGCGCTGGCCGGCCGGGGAGCCGACCAGGATCAGGCTGCCGCCCTCACCCTGCTCGCGCATGCGGACGGCGGCGGCTCGGGCGCAGGTGAAGGTGCCCTTGAGGTGAGTGGTGAGCACCGCGTCGAAGTCCTCGTCGGTCATCTTCCACAGCACCTTGTCGCGCAGGATGCCCGCGTTGGTGACCAGGATGTCGAGCCGTCCGAACTCCTCGACCGCGCGGTTCACCAGCCGGTCCGCCGCCTCGGTCGTGCCGACCGGGACGACTTCGGCGACGGCGGTGCCGCCGGCCTCGGCGATGGACTTCACGGCCGCCTCGGCCACGGCCTCGTCGACGTCGTTGACGACCACGGAGGCGCCGTGGGCGGCCAGGGCGTGGGCGTAGGCGAGGCCGAGGCCCCGGCCGCTGCCGGTGACGACGGCGGCCTTGCCGGTGAGATCGATGCTGGGCACGGGAGGGTCCCTTCGACGTGGAGTGCGGCTACGCGATCGAAGTTAAGAGCAATAATTGTTGCCGTCAATAGTTGTTGGTGACCTTCGGGTGCGCCATGCTGGAATCTGCACAGAGAAACCCCCACCACAGGGGCCGAGACCAGGGAGTCCGCCATCGCCCGCCAGCACGCCACGAACCCGGCACCCATCGACGCGAACGAACCGTGGATGCGCGGACTGCACGCGGACACGGGTTACCTGCTGTACCGCCTGGGCCTGCGCTCGGGCCAGCTGTTCAACACGTTCCTGCAGGAGTCGGGACTGCGCCTGCGCCACTACGCGGTACTGCGCTTCCTCGTGACGTCCGACGGGGCGCTCCAGCGCGAGCTGAGCGCGCAGCTCGGCTACGACCCGAGCGCGATCGTCGGCCTGGTCGACGACCTGGAGAAGCTGGGCTTCGCCGAGCGCCGCCCCTCCCCCGACGACCGCCGCAGCCGGATCGTCGTCCTCACCGCCGAGGGCCGCGCCTTCCTGCGGGACACCGACGAGGCCGGGCTGCGGGTGACGAACGACCTCCTGGGCCCGCTGGACCCGGCCGAACGGGAGACCCTGCACGGTCTGCTCCTGCGGATCGTGGAGGACCGGCCGAGCTAATGTTGTGCAACTTATTGACGGCTGCACGATGACTGCCTAACTTCACCGGGGCATCGGCACCGGCCCCAGGGAGCTCAACGTGCAGCCATCCCCTCCGTCCGCCCGTCAACCGTCCCCCGACACCCGCCAGTTGCGCCGCGTCGCCCTCTCCGGGCTGCTCGGCACGGCGGTCGAGTTCTACGACTTCCTCGTGTACGGCACGGTCGCCGCGCTCGTCTTCGGCGATCTGTTCTTCCCCCGGGCCGACCCCGCGGTCGGCACCATCGCCGCCTTCGGCACCTTCGCCGCGGGCTATCTGGCCCGCCCGCTGGGCGGCATCGTCTTCGGCCACTTCGGCGACCGGATCGGCCGCAAGTCGATGATGCTGCTGACCATGGTCCTGATGGGCTGCGGCAGCTTCCTCATCGGCCTCCTGCCCACCTACGACGCGATCGGCGTGTGGGCGCCCGTCCTCCTCGTGACCCTGCGCGTGGTGCAGGGCCTCGCGATCGGCGGCGAGTGGGGCGGCGCGACCCTCATGGTCGTCGAGCACGCCGAGCGCACCCAGGGTGCCCGGCGCGGCCTGTGGTCCAGCTTCACCCAACTCGGCGCCCCGCTCGGCTCGGTACTGTCGGCCGGCGTGGTCACGCTGGTCTCCGCCCTGCCCGACGACGAGTTCCGCGCCTGGGGCTGGCGGGTGCCGTTCCTGCTGAGCATCGTGCTGCTGGCCGTCGGCCTGTTCGTGCGCCTCAAGGTCGCCGAGAGCCCGCTGTTCGCGCAGGCCAAGCACGAGCCGAAGCCGGACAGGCCGCCGGTCGTGGAGGTGCTGCGGCGGCCCAAGCCCGTGCTGCTCGCCGCCTGTGTCGGCATCGGCGCGTTCACCGCCCAGTCGCTGCTGACCGGATTCATGATCTCGTACGCGGTCGACCACGGGTACACCCGTCCGCAGGTGCTCACCGCCGTGACCATCGCCTCCTGCGTGGCCCTGGTGGTCCTGCCCGCCGCGTCCGCGCTCTCCGACCGGGTCGGCCGCCGCCCGGTGGTCCTGGCCGGCGCCGTCGCCTCGGCCGCGCTCGCCTTCCCCGTGCTGGCGCTGGTCGACTCCGGCTCCCCCGGGCTGCTGATCCTCGCCCTCGCCCTCGGGCACGGCGTCGCCCAGTCCACGATGTACGGCCCGCTCGGGGCGCTGCTCAGCGAGATGTTCGGCACCCGGGTCCGCTACACCGGCGCCTCGCTCGGCTACCAGGCGGCCACCCTGCTCGGCGCCGGGTTCTCGCCGCTGATCGCCAGCAGCCTCCTCGCCTCGTCCGGCGGCAGCAGTACGCCCGTCTCCCTCCTGCTGTGCGGCGGCGCGGCGATCACCGCGCTCACCGTGTGGCGGCTGCGCGAGACGCACGCCGACACGCTGGACGCCCCCGGCTCCCCCGCCCACACCCCCACACCGGAAGGGACGCTCCGTTGAGATTCCGCACCCGCATCGCCTTACTGACCGTGGCTGCCGTGTGCGCGGCCACCGCGACCGCGCTCCCCGCACAGGCGGCGACCGACACCCACCTGGAGGGCAAACTCCCTTCTGGCGCCGCGTACTTGATGGACGTACCCGCCGACTGGAACGGCACCGTGCTCCTCTTCAGCCACGGCTACCGCCCCGCAGGCTCGCCCAGCCCCGGCGAGGACTCCCCCGACTCCACCACCCGCGACAAGCTCCTGGCCGAGGGATACGCACTGATCGGCTCCTCGTACGCCACGAACGGCTGGGCGGTGACGGATGCCGTGCCCGACCAGCTCGCCACCCTCGACCTGTTCACGGAGAAGTTCGGCACGGCCGGGCGGACGCTCGCCTGGGGCCGGTCGTACGGCGGCCTCGTCACGACGGCCCTCGCCGAGCGGCACGCCGACCGCTTCGACGGATCGCTGTCGATGTGCGGGCTGGTGCAGGGCGGGGTGGCCAACTGGAACAGCACCCTGGACCCGGTCTTCGCCCTGAAGACCCTGCTCGCGCCGGGCGCGGACATCCCGCTCACCGGGTTCGCCGACCAGGCGGCCGCGGTCGCCGCAGCGAACACGCTCGCCTCGAAGACCAGCGCGGCCCAGCAGACCCCCGAGGGCCGCGCCCGCATCGCCCTCGCCGCCGCGCTGCACAACATCCCGGGCTACAACGACGCCACGCAGACCAAGCCGGAGCCGACCGACTGGCAGACCCAGCAGGCCAACCAGTACACGGCCGTCACCGGGCTCATCCTGAGGCCCGCGTTCAGCTGGCGGCAGGAGGCGGAGAGCCGGGCCGGGGGCAACATGTCCTGGAACACCGGGGTCGACTACACCGCGATGCTCGCCCGCTCCCCGCTGTACAAAGAGGTGACCGAGCTCTACAAGGAGGCGGGACTGTCCTTGCGTACCGACCTCACCGCCCTGAACCGTGCACCCCGGATCTCGGCCGACCCCGCGGCCGTAGGGTGGATGCGGCACACCAGCGCCTTCTCGGGCCGGCTCGCCGACCCCCAGCTGAACATCCACACGACCGGCGACGCACTGATCCCCGTCCAGGCCGAGAGCGCCTACCGGCGCGCCGCCACCGGGGCGGGCTCCGGCGCCCTGCTCAGCCAGGCCTACGTCGACGCCCCCGGCCACTGCACGTTCACCCCGGGCGAGATGCTCGGCGCCCTGCACACCCTGGAGCACCGGCTGGACACGGGCCGCTGGGACGCCTCGCCGCAAGCCCTCAACTCCCGTGCCCGGCAGGAGGATTCGACGACGGAGGCGCGCTATGTGACCTACCGGCCCACCACCTACCCCCGCCCGTACGACCTGGCCCATCCGGGAGACGCCCGGCCATGACCACCCGCTCCGCGCCCGACCGGCTGCTGTCCGTACTCGGGGCCTTCGACCTCGAGCATCCGGCGTTGTCCCTGACGGACATCAGCCGGCGGGCCGGGCTGAGCCTGACCACCGCGCACCGGCTCGTGGCCGCCCTCACCGAGTGGGGCGCCCTGGAGCGGGACGAGGCCGGGCTCTACCACGTCGGGCTGCGGCTGTGGGAGGTGGCGGCCCTCGCGCCGCGCGGGCTCGGGCTGCGGCAGATCGCGCTGCCGTATCTGGAGGACCTGTACGAGGCGACCCACGAGAACGTGCAGCTGGCGGTCCGGGACGGGCCCGAGGTCGTCTACATCGAGTGGCTGTCGGGGCGGTCGGCGGTCGGCGTGCACATCCGGGTCGGAGCGCGCTGGCCGCTGCACGCCACCGGGGTGGGGCTGGCGCTGCTCGCGCACAGTGACCCCGGGTTCCAGGAGGAGTACTGCGCCGGGCCGCTCGCCTCCTTCACGCCGTACACCGTCACCGAGCCCGCCCGGCTGCGCCGCGTCCTGGCCGACGTACGCCGCACGGGAGTGGCGGTCAGCAGCCGCCAGGTCACCGACGACGCCCTGTCGGTGGCCGCACCGGTGCGCGGCCCGGGCGGGTCGGTGATCGCCGCCGTCTCCGTCGTCGTACCCCAGGCCGACGCACAGGTACCGGCGCTGGTGCCGGCGGTACGGCTCGCGGCACGCGGGATCTCGCGGGGGCTGGGGTGGCAGCCGGAGAAGGAGGCGTAAGGGCTCGCGGGCAGGCCGGGGGCCGGGTGCGGCGGCCTCGACGACGGAGAGGACACGGAGAGGACGTCGTGGCCATGGCGGCCGACCGCGGATCAGGCAGCACCTCGCGAGCGCCGGTACCACGCGGCCGACCGGCGGCTAGAGGCGGACGGTCATCTCCACGGCCACCTCGTCGCCGGACCCGAGACCCTGCGGCGCCCGTACCGCGTTCTTGAGCGGCAGCAGGTAGCCCCCGTCCTTGGGAAAGAGCGACGTCTCGAAGGCGACCTCGCCGACCCGGGCCTCGACCGGGATCACACCCCAGCCGTAGGTGGCCATCGCGGCCACTTCCCGAATGTCGGCGGACTCCTCGTCCGGCACTCGGACGAAGTAGTACGGCGCCGGCCCGCGCCATTCGATCACTGAGCCGGTGAAGGCGAGTTCCATAGGGTCTGGGCCTCTTCTCTCTGCCGAATCTCTCTCCCGAGCCATCCTCACAGGAGTCCCGTATTCATAGGGTGAACTCCCCTGTGACGGAAGGGTTTTCTCTGCTTCACCTCTTGACGACCGGAGATACGGGGAGCACATTGGCGGCACTTTGAGAGCGCTCTCAAGCACCTCTCACAGGCTCTCGAAGGCACCCGCACCCCACTTCCCCGTACACCGAGAGGCAGCACCCCCCATGAGTGATCCCTCCGGCATACACCGCAGACGACGCCCCATCAGGCGCGTGCTCGTCGCCATGCTCGGCACGCTCGGGCTTGCGGCGGCCGCCGCCACCGTCGTCGTCCCGTCTGCGAACGCCTCCGCGCCCACGCCCCCGTCGGGCTGGACGCAGGTCTTCCTCGACGACTTCACCGGCACCGCCGGCACCGGCGTCAACACCTCCAACTGGCAGTACGCGACCGGCACTTCGTATCCGGGCGGCCCCGCCAACTGGGGGACCGGCGAGGTCGAGACGATGACGAACAGCACGAACAACGTCGCGCTCGACGGCAACGGCAACCTCCGTATCACCCCGCTGCGCGACTCCGCGGGGCGCTGGACGTCGGGCCGCATCGAGACCAACCGCACCGACTTCCAGCCCCCGTCCGGCGGCAAGCTGCGCGTCGAGGCCCGCCTGCAGATGCCCAATGTCACCGGCACCGCCGCCGAGGGCTACTGGCCGGCGTTCTGGATGCTGGGCGCGCCGTACCGCGGCAACTACCAGAACTGGCCGAGCGTCGGCGAGCTGGACATCATGGAGAACGTCCAGGGCCGCAACACCGTGTGGGCCACGATGCACTGCGGGACCAACCCGGGCGGCCCGTGCAACGAGACCACCGGCCTCGGCAACTCCACGGCGTGTCCCGGCTCGACGTGCCAGTCGGCCTTCCACACCTACACCATGGAATGGGACCGCTCGGTGAGCCCCGAGACGATCCGCTTCTACGTCGACGGCACCCAGTTCCACTCGGTCAACGCGAGCCAGGTGGACGCCACGACCTGGTCCAACGCCACCAACCACGGCTTCTTCATCATCCTGAACGTGGCGATGGGCGGTGCCTTCCCGGACGCCTTCGGCGGCGGCCTGGACGGCGACACGCGGTCCGGCGTGCCGATGGTCGTGGACTACGTCCAGGTGCTGTCGGCCAGTGGGAGCGGTACCACACCCCCGCCGACGGGCAACCGTGACGCCTACAGCGCCATCCAGGCCGAGTCGTACGACGGCCAGAGCGGCGCGAGCACCGAGTCCACGTCGGATTCGGGCGGCGGACAGAACATCGGCTCCCTCGCGAACGGCGACTGGGCGCTGTACAAGGGCGTCAACTTCGGCTCCACCGCGGCCACTCAGTTCGTCGGCCGGGTGGCGAGCGGCGCGACGAGCGGCGTCAGCGGGCTGGTCGAAGTGCGCCTGGACAGCCGTGGCAACGCACCCGTCGGCAGCTTCTCGGTGGCCAACACCGGTGGGTGGCAGTCGTGGCGGACCATCCCGGCGAACATCAGCGGGGTGACCGGCACGCACGACGTGTATCTCACCTTCACCAGCGGTCAGCCGTCGGACTTCGTGAACGTGAACTGGTTCAACTTCGGCCGCTGACAGCTCGGTTGCCGATGCCCTGCGAGCCCCCCTCCGGCCTCGCAGGGCATCGGCCTGTCAGCCCTGACTGGGAGCGAATCCCCTTTGTGATCCAGAATGATTGGATGGTCACGCTTGTAACTCCCCGTTTGATCCTGCGTCGCTGGCGCGAGGAAGACGTTGCGCCCATGGCTGCCGTCAATGCCGACCCCGAGGTCATGCGGTGGATCCGTGACGGCAGCGTCCGTGACGAACAGCAGACTCGCAGCGGGATCCAGGCATGGGAGAGCGAGTGGGAGTCACAGGGCTTCGGCCTGTTCGCCGTGGAGATCCGGTCCACTGGCGAGCTGGCCGGGTTCACCGGCCTTTCGGTGCCCGCCTTCTTGCCGGAGGTACTGCCGGCGGTTGAGGTCGGCTGGCGGCTGGGACGTTCCTACTGGGGGCAGGGCTTGGCCACCGAGGCCGCTGCGGCCGCTGTACGGTTCGCGTTCGAAGAGCGAGGACTGGAGCGGATCGTCAGCATCACTCAGGTGGGCAACGAGGCCTCCGAACGGATCATGACCAAACTGGGGATGCATCCGGTCCGTGAGACCGTCAATCCCACCTGCGGTCGGCGAGTACGGGTATACGAGTTGTCGTCGGACCAGTACCGCCCATTGCCGGACTATCGGTGACGGTTGGTGGGTCAGGTTCGCGGGACGTCGAGCGGCAGATCTCGGTGGAAGACGGCCATGGCCTGGCCGGGGCCGTTGTAGTCGTCGACGATCTTCGCGTCGAAGCCGAGGCTGCGATGGAAGGCGATCGATCCGGTGTTCCCGACTGACGTGATCGCCTTCAACTTCCGTGCACCGTGACGTTCCGCTGCTTCAGCGAACGCCGTGTACAGACGACGCCCGAGACCGGTGCCACAGGCATCGTCCCGCGTGGCGATCAGATGCACGTACCCGGTGCCGTGTGGGGTGACGAACCCGAAGATGTACCCGCGGATTCCGTCCTCGGCCCGGGCAACCAAGCAGGTGGAGCCGAACTCCTGCACCAGGGCCAGAAGATGCAGCGACCGAAGGTCGCGTTCGCCCCAGTAACGGGAGTGGTCGGCCAGGACCTGGTGGAAGTCGGCCACCGCGGCCGGTGCGATGTGTATCCCCATGGCTGCCCCTTCGTGGCGCTGTCAGCGCAGGTCCGCTCGGAATGATGCCGGCGTCACGTCCGTGTGCTGGTGGAAGAACTTGGAGAAGTTCGCCGCGTCGGGGAACCCTACGGCCGCGCCCACCCGGCCGATCGGCATGTCCGTGTGGGCCAGGAGCCGCTTCGCCTCCAGGATCACGCGTCGGTCGATGAAGCCCTTGGGCGTCTGACCGGTGGCGGCACGGACCGCGCGGACGAGGGTACGGCGGGAGTAGCCGAGTTGGTCGGCGTAGGCGCTGACGCTGTGGTTGGTGGCGAAGCCCCTCTCCACGGCCTCCCGGAAGAGCGTGAAGGTCGTGTCGGCCTGTTGGCGCGCGGCTTCCGCCGAGCTCGCGGCAAGGTGGGCCAGGCGCAGCAGGAATGCCGTCAGCGAGTGGCGCAGTACCGCGGTGTGCAGGCTCAGCGGGAGGGTCGTGGTGTCCTCGTACTCGCGCTGGAGTTGGGCGAGGGCCGAGCGCAGCGCGGTGAGTTGGGCATCGTCGGGGTGCAGCAGGGGTGGCAGGTCGTAGCGGTAGAGGCCGGTGGCCTCGACCGTGGCGCGGGGCAGGAAGCCCGGCTGCATGGTCAAGACGGTGCCCCGGTAGTCGCCGGCCCGTGAGAAGCGGTGGACCTGGCCGGGGCGGATCCACAGCAGGTCGCCGGCGTTCGCCTCGTGCTCGGCGAAGTCGATCATGTGGCGTACGGGGCCCTCGCTGAAGAGCATCACCACGTGGAAGTCGATGCGGTGCACGCGCTCCAGTGGCGCCTCGTCGACGTGCCAGGTGTGGTCGGTGCTGCCCATCGGGCCGACCTGTATGCCGACGCCGCCGACGCTCAGCTCGACGGGGAAGGGGAACGTCCTGATCCCTCCGTCGCCGCCTTCGACCCTTGTGTCCACCATGTCCGTCTCGTGCCGCCTCAGTTGCGCGCCGCCCCTGCTCAGCCGTGCGCTGCGCCCGCGGCGGTGTCCCACTTTCACCACAGCCTGACACACACCGACCTTCCCTCGTAAAAGTCAGACTTTTACTTTTGAACGCGTTGGACCAGCCACTTCGCTCCGATCGAGGATTTTTTGAAGATGAGCACGCAGACACCGGACAGCTTCGAATGGACCGAACTCGACCGGCGTGCCGTCGACACGGCCCGCCTCCTGGCGGCCGATGCCGTACAGAAGGTCGGTAACGGCCACCCCGGCACCGCGATGAGCCTCGCGCCGGCCGCCTACACGATCTTTCAGAAGGTGATGCGGCACGACCCGGCCGACCCCGAGTGGACCGGCCGTGACCGCTTCGTCCTCTCCCCCGGCCACACCTCGCTGACCCTCTACACCCAGCTGTTCCTCGCCGGGTACGAGCTGGAGCTCGACGACCTCAAGGCCTTCCGGACGCACGGTTCGAAGACGCCGGGTCACCCCGAGTACGGGCACACGGCCGGGGTCGAGACGACGACCGGCCCGCTGGGCCAGGGCGTCGCCAACGCCGTCGGCATGGCGATGGCCGCCCGTTACGAGCGCGGCCTGTTCGACCCCGAGGCACCCGAGGGCGAGTCCCCCTTCGACCACACCATCTGGGCGATCGTCTCCGACGGCGACCTGCAGGAGGGCGTCTCCGCCGAGGCCTCCTCGCTCGCCGGCCACCAGAAGCTCGGCAACCTGGTCTTCCTCTACGACGACAACCACATCTCCATCGAGGGCGACACCGCGACCGCCTTCTCCGAGGACGTGCTGGGGCGGTACGAGGCGTACGGCTGGCATGTGCAGCGGATCGAGCCCGCGCTCGGCGGCGACATCGACGTCCACGCGCTGTACGCGGCGCTCAAGGCGGCGCAGGCCGAGACCGAGCGCCCCTCGATCATCGCGATGCGCACGATCATCGCCTGGCCGGCCCCCAACGCCCAGAACACCGAGGCCTCCCACGGCTCCGCCCTCGGCGCCGACGAGATCGCCGCCACCAAGCGCCTCCTCGGCTTCGACCCCGAGCAGTCCTTCGAGGTCACCGACGAGGTCCTCGCCCACACCCGGCGCGCCCTCGACCGGGGCGCCGAGGCCCACGCGGCCTGGGACAAGCGGATCGACAAGTGGCGCGGCGCCCACGCGGAGCGCGCCCAGCTGTTCGACCGGATCGTCGCCGGGCAGCTGCCCGAGGGCTGGGAGGACGCGCTGCCCGTCTTCGAGGAGGGCAAGTCGGTCGCCACCCGCGCCGCCTCCGGCAAGGTCCTCCAGGCGCTGGGCGCGGTCGTCCCCGAGCTGTGGGGCGGCTCGGCCGACCTGGCCGGTTCCAACAACACCACCATCGACAAGACGAGTTCGTTCCTGCCGAAGGGCAACCCGCTGCCGGAGGCGGACCCGTACGGGCGCACCATCCACTTCGGCATCCGCGAGTTCTCGATGGCCGCGGAGATGAACGGCATCGCCCTGCACGGCAACACCCGTGTCTACGGCGGCACGTTCCTGGTGTTCTCCGACTACATGCGCAACGCGGTCCGCATGTCCGCGCTGATGCAGCTGCCGGTGACGTACGTCTGGACGCACGACTCCATCGGCCTCGGCGAGGACGGCCCGACCCACCAGCCGGTCGAGCACCTGGCCTCGCTGCGCGCGATCCCCGGCCTGAACATCGTCCGCCCCGCCGACGCCAACGAGACCGCGGTCGCCTGGGCCGAGATCCTCAAGCGGCACTCCACCAACCCGGCCCCGCACGGCCTCGCGCTCAGCCGCCAGGGTGTGCCGACGCTGCCGGTCAACCCGGATGCGGCGAAGGGCGGTTACGTCCTTGAGGAGTCCTCCGGCGAGACGCCCGAGGTGATCCTCGTCGCCACCGGCTCCGAGGTCCAGCTCGCCGTCGCCGCGCGGGAGCGGTTGGAGGCCGACGGGATCGGTACCCGTGTCGTGTCGATGCCGTCCGTGGAGTGGTTCGAGGAGCAGCCGCGCGAGTACCGCGAGAGCGTCCTGCCGCCGGCCGTGAAGGCGCGGGTCGCGGTCGAGGCCGGCATCGGTCTGACCTGGTACCGGTTCGTCGGAGACGCGGGACGCATCGTCTCCCTGGAGCACTTCGGTGCCTCCGCCGACGCCAAGACCCTGTTCGCCGAGTACGGCTTCACCGCCGAGAACGTCGCCGCCGCAGCCCGGGCTGCATTGAATTCGACTACGGGCCTCGCTGCCACGCGTGGTTGATCCAGCCGCCAGAAAGAAGTTGATCACTGTGACCACCGAAGCAACCGCCACCGCGGGCACCCTCAAGCGCCTCTCCGACGAGGGCGTCTCGATCTGGCTGGACGACCTGTCGCGCAAGCGCATCGAGTCGGGCAACCTCGCCGAGTTGATCGCGCACAAGAACGTCGTCGGCGTCACCACCAACCCGTCCATCTTCCAGGCCGCCATCGGCTCCGGCGAGGGCTACGAGGAGCAGCTCGCCGACCTCGCGGTGCGGGGCGTCACGGTCGACGAGGCCGTACGCATGATGACCACCGCCGACGTGCGGGCCGCCGCCGACATCCTGCGGCCGGTGTACGACGCCACCGACGGCCGCGACGGCCGGGTCTCCATCGAGGTCGACCCGCGCCTCGCCCACCACACGGCGGCCACCATCGCCGAGGCCAAGCAGCTCGCCTGGCTGGTCGACCGCCCCAACGTGATGATCAAGATCCCGGCGACCAAGGCCGGCCTGCCCGCCATCACCGAGGTCATCGCCCAGGGCATCAGCGTCAACGTCACGCTGATCTTCTCCCTGGAGCGCTACCGCGAGGTGATGGACGCCTACCTGGCGGGTCTGGAGCAGGCCGCCGCGAAGGGCCTGGACCTGTCCGTCATCCACTCCGTGGCGTCCTTCTTCGTCTCCCGCGTCGACTCCGAGATCGACAAGCGGCTGACGTCGATCGGCACGGACGCGGCCCTCGCGCTCAAGGGCAGGGCCGCGCTCGCCAACGCCCGCCTCGCCTACGAGGCATACGAGGACGTCTTCGTGGGTGACCGCTGGACCGCCCTCGCCGGCGCCAAGGCCAACAAGCAGCGCCCGCTGTGGGCCTCCACCGGCGTGAAGGACCCGGCGTACAAGTCCACCCTGTACGTGGACGAGCTGGTCGCGCCGGGCACGGTCAACACGATGCCCGAAGCCACGCTCGACGCCACCGCCGACCACGGCGAGATCACCGGCGACACGGTCACCGGCGGCTACGCGCAGGCCCGCGCCGACCTTGCCGCCGTGGCGGCGCTGGGGATCTCGTACGACGAGGTCGTCATCCAGTTGGAGGACGAGGGCGTCGCCAAGTTCGAGGTGGCGTGGCAGGACCTGTTGGACGCCGTCAAGAAGTCGCTCGGCAGCAAGGGAGCTGACGCAGAATGACCCCCGACTGGGACAACCCCCTGCGCGACGCACGCGACCGCCGTCTGCCCCGGATCGCGGGCCCGTCCGGGCTCGTCATCTTCGGTGTCACCGGCGACCTGTCCCGCAAGAAGCTGATGCCGGCCGTGTACGACCTCGCCAACCGCGGCATGCTGCCGCCGGGCTTCTCCCTCGTCGGGTTCGCCCGCCGGGACTGGGAGGACCAGGACTTCGCGCAGGTCGTGCACGACTCGGTGCGCGAGCACGCCCGTACGGAGTTCCGCGAGGAGGTCTGGCAGCAGCTCGCCGAGGGCATGCGGTTCATCCCGGGTGCCTTCGACGACGACGAGGCGTTCAAGCAGCTGCGCCAGACGGTCGACGAGCTGGACGCGGCGCGCGGTACGAGCGGCAACTACGCCTTCTACCTCTCCGTACCGCCGAAGTTCTTCCCCAACGTCGTGCAGCAGCTGAAGAAGCACGGCCTGGCGGAGGCCCCCGAGGGATCCTGGCGGCGGGCGGTCATCGAGAAGCCGTTCGGCCGCGACCTCGCGAGCGCCCGTGAGCTGAACGAGATCGTGCACGACGTGTTCGACCCGGAGCAGGTCTTCCGGATCGACCACTACCTGGGCAAGGAGACCGTCCAGAACATCCTGGCGCTGCGGTTCGCCAACCAGATGTTCGAGCCGATCTGGAACCGGTCGTACGTGGACCACGTGCAGATCACGATGGCCGAGGACATCGGCATCGGCGGCCGGGCGGGCTACTACGACGGCATCGGCTCGGCCCGTGACGTCATCCAGAACCACCTCCTGCAGCTGATGGCGCTGACCGCCATGGAGGAGCCGGCCGCCTTCGACGCCGGGTCGCTGCTCACCGAGAAGCTGAAGGTGCTCAAGGCGGTGAAGCTGCCGGAGGAGCTGGGCAAGCACACCGTGCGCGGGCAGTACGCGGCGAGCTGGCAGGGCGGCGAGCAGGTCGTCGGGTACCTCCAGGAGGACGGTATCGACGCGCGGTCGAAGACCGACACGTACGCCGCGATCAAGCTGAACGTCGACAACCGGCGCTGGGCGGGCGTGCCGTTCTACCTGCGCACCGGCAAGCGGCTCGGCCGCCGGGTCACCGAGATCGCGGTCGTCTTCCAGCGGGCGCCGCACTCCCCCTTCGACTCCACCGCCACCGAGGAGCTCGGCCAGAACGCGATCGTCATCCGCGTCCAGCCGGACGAGGGCGTGACGGTGCGGTTCGGCTCCAAGGTGCCGGGCACCTCGATGGAGATCCGGGACGTGACGATGGACTTCGCCTACGGCGAGTCGTTCACGGAGTCCAGCCCGGAGGCGTACGAGCGGCTCATCCTGGATGTCCTCCTCGGGGACGCCAATTTGTTCCCCCGTCACCAGGAAGTGGAAGAGTCCTGGAAGATCCTCGACCCGATCGAGGAGTACTGGGACACCCACGGCAAGCCGGCGCAGTACGCGTCCGGGAGCTGGGGACCCGAGGAAGCCGACGAGATGCTCGCACGAGACGGACGGAGCTGGCGCAGGCCATGAAGATCGACCTGACCGACACCACGGCAAGCAAGATCAACAAGGCGCTGGTGCAGGGCCGCCGCGCGATCGGCACGCCGGCCGTGGGCATGGTCCTGACGATGGTGATCGTCACGGACGAGGAGAACGCCTACGACTCGATCAAGGCGGCCGAGGAGGCCTCGCACGAGCACCCCGCGCGCACCCTGGTCGTGATCAAGCGGCACGCCCGCACCCCGCGCGACCGCACCCGCTCGCACCTCGACGCGGAGGTCCGGGTGGGCGCCGACGCCGGCACCGGCGAGACGGTCGTGCTGCGCATGTACGGCGAGGTGTCCGAGCACGCCGACTCGGTGGTGCTGCCGCTGCTGCTGCCGGACGCGCCGGTCGTCGTGTGGTGGCCGGTGGAGGCGCCGGAGAACCCCGCGAAGGATCCGCTGGGCGCGCTGGCCCAGCGCCGGATCACCGATCTGTACACCACCGAGACCCCGCTGGCGGACCTGGAGCTGCGCGCCCGCTCCTACGCGCCCGGCGACACCGATCTCGCCTGGACCCGGCTCACCCCGTGGCGCTCGATGCTCGCCGCGGCCCTGGACCAGGCCCGGGTGCCGATCGTCTCGGCGGCCGTGGAGGCCGAGGCCGACAACCCGGCCGCCGAGCTGCTGGCCCGCTGGCTGGAGGCCCGCCTGCACGTCACCGCCGAGCGGGTCGTCACCGCCGGACCGGTCGTCACCGGCGTGCGGCTCGGCACCGAGAACGGCGAGATCGTCATCGACCGTCCCGAGGGCCCGCTGGCCACGCTGACCCTGCCGGACCAGCCCTCGCGCACCCTCGCGCTGAAGGTCCGCACCACCTCCGAACTCATCGCCGAGGAGCTCAGGCGCCTCGACGCGGACGAGATGTACGCCATCGCCCTGCGGGGCGAGGCCACCAAGGAGACCCCCGACCATGTCTGACCCACTGTCCGACTCCCCCCGGCTCACCCGGCGCCCCGAGTGGGTGGCCCTGGAGGACCACCGCGCGGACACGCTGCAGCGCCCTCGGCTGCGTGAGCTGTTCGCGGCCGATCCCGCCCGCGCGCAGCGTTACGTCGTGCGCGTCGGCGATCTGCGCATCGACTACTCCAAGCACCTGGTCAACGACGAGACGCTCGCCCTGCTGCAGGAGCTGGCCACCGCCACCGACGTGTTCGGGCTGCGGGACGCGATGTTCCGGGGCGAGAAGATCAACGTCACCGAGGACCGGGCGGTGCTGCACACCGCCCTGCGTGCCCCGGCCGACGCGGTGATCGAGGTCGACGGCGAGAACGTCGTCCCCAAGGTGCACGCGGTGCTCGACCAGATGGGCGCGTTCGCGAACCGCGTCCGCTCCGGCGAGTGGACCGGCCACACGGGCCGCCGTATCCGCAACGTCGTCAACATCGGCATCGGCGGCTCCGATCTCGGTCCCGCCATGGCGTACGAGGCTCTTCGCCCGTTCACGGCACGGGAGTTGACGTTCCGGTTCGTCTCCAACGTCGACGGCGCCGACCTCCACGAGGCGGTCCGGGACCTGGATCCGGCGGAGACTCTGTTCATCGTCGCGTCCAAGACGTTCACCACGATCGAGACGATCACCAATGCCACGTCGGCCCGTTCCTGGCTGCTGGCCGGGCTGGGCGGCGAGGACAAGGCGGTCGCCAAGCACTTCGTGGCGCTGTCGACCAACGCCGAGAAGGTGGCGGACTTCGGCATCGACCCGGACAACATGTTCGAGTTCTGGGACTGGGTCGGCGGCCGCTACTCGTACGACTCGGCGATCGGCCTGTCCCTGATGATCGCCATCGGCCCGGACCGCTTCCGGGAGATGCTCGACGGCTTCCGCATCGTCGACGAGCACTTCAAGAGCGCGCCGGCCGAGGCCAACGCCCCCCTGATCATGGGCCTGTTGGGCATCTGGTACGGCAATTTCTTCGGCGCCGAGTCCCATGCGGTGCTGCCGTACTCGCACTACCTGTCGAAGTTCACGGCGTATCTGCAGCAGCTGGACATGGAGTCCAACGGCAAGTCGGTCGACCGTGACGGCCATGTCGTGGGCTGGGAGACCGGTCCGGTGGTGTGGGGTACGCCCGGCACCAACGGGCAGCACGCCTACTACCAGTTGATCCACCAGGGCACCCGGCTGATCCCGGCCGACCTGATCGGCTTCGCCCGGCCGGTCGCCGAGCTCAGTGACGAACTCAAGGCGCAGCACGACCTGTTGATGGCGAACCTCTTCGCCCAGGGCCAGGCGCTCGCCTTCGGCAAGACGGCGGACGAGGTGCGCGCGGAGGGTGTCCCGGAGCATCAGGTCGTCCACCGCACATTCCAGGGCAACCACCCCACCACCACGATCCTCGCCCCCGAGCTGACCCCGTCGGTCCTCGGGCAGCTGGTCGCCCTCTACGAGCACAAGGTGTTCGTCCAGGGCGCCGTCTGGAACATCGACTCCTTCGACCAGTGGGGCGTGGAGCTGGGCAAGGTCCTCGCCAAGCGGGTCGAGCCCGCGCTGACCGAGGGCGCCCACGTCCCCGGCCTCGACGCCTCCACCGCCGCTCTCGTGGCCGCCTACCGTGATCTCAAGGAAGTGAACTGACATGACAGCCATGCAGTTGGGCCTCATCGGCCTCGGCAAGATGGGCGGCAACATGCGCGAGCGGATCCGCCGCGCCGGCCACACCGTCATCGGCTACGACCGCAACCCCGAGGTCTCCGACGTCAAGAGCCTCGAAGAACTGGTCCGCCAGCTCGACGCGCCGCGCACCGTCTGGGTGATGGTCCCGGCCGGCACCGCCACCCAGACCGTCATCGACGAACTCAAGGACCTGCTGTCCCCGGGTGACACGGTGGTCGACGGCGGCAACTCCCGCTGGACCGACGACGAGAAGCACGCCGCCGAGCTCGGCATCAAGGGCATCGGCTTCGTCGACGCGGGCGTCTCCGGCGGCGTGTGGGGCCTGCAGAACGGCTACGCGCTGATGGTCGGCGGCGACAAGGAACACGTGGAGCGCCTGGAGCCGATCTTCGAGGCGCTCAAGCCGGAGGGACCGTACGGCTATGTCCATGCCGGCCGCGTCGGTGCGGGGCACTTCTCGAAGATGGTCCACAACGGCATCGAGTACGCCATGATGCAGGCCTACGCCGAGGGCTGGGAGCTGCTGGAGAAGGTCAACTCGGTGGACAACGTCCGCGAGGTCTTCCGCTCCTGGCAGGAGGGCACGGTCATCCGCTCCTGGCTGCTGGACCTCGCGGTGAACGCCCTCGACGAGGACGAGCACCTGCAGAAGCTGCGCGGTTACGCGGAGGACTCCGGTGAGGGCCGGTGGACCGTCGAGGCGGCCATCGACAACGCCGTGCCGCTGCCCGCGATCACGGCCTCGCTCTTCGCTCGGTTCGCGTCCCGCCAGGACGACTCCCCGCAGATGAAGATGATCGCGGCGCTGCGCAACCAGTTCGGCGGCCACGCCGTCGAGTCGAAGTAGCCGACCGTGGGGGATCTCCTGCTGGTCCGCCACGGTGAGACGGAGTGGAGCAGGTCGGGCCAGCACACCAGCTGGACCGACCTGCCCCTCACCCAGGCCGGTGAGGAACAGGCCAAGTCCCTCGCCCCGCTCCTCACCGGCCGGACCTTCTCCCTGGCGCTCACCAGCCCGCTGAGCCGCGCCGTGCGCACCGCCGAACTGGCGGGCGTGAGCGGGGCCGTACCGGAACCGGACCTGCACGAGTGGGACTACGGCGGCTACGAGGGTGTCACCACCGTCGACATCCACCGCTCCCGTCCCGACTGGTACCTGTGGACCGACGGAGTGCCGCGCGGACCGGACGGTCACCCCGGTGAGTCACCGGCCGAGGTGGGGGCGCGTGCCGACCGGGTGCTCGCCCGGGTGGACGTGGCGCTGCTCGACGGCGATGTCGTCCTCGTGGCCCACGGTCACTTCCTGCGCGTCCTGACGGCCCGCCGGCTGGGGCTGGCACCGGCGGACGGGCGGCTGTTCCAGCTGGCGACGGGCACGGTGAGCCGCTTGTCGACGGAGCACGGCCGCCCGGTGATCGCGGAGTGGAACGTCAGGTCCTAGAGAACGAAGGGCTGTCCATCTGGCCGTAGTGCAGCCTCGAGTTGACAGGTTCGGCGGCCGGCGTCAGAGTCCCGGCTGATGGAGATCAACGATCTGACGCCGGCCGAACTGCGGGTGTGGCAGGCCTTCGCCACGGCCACGGAGGTGGACTTCCGTGAGGGCACCGAACCGGAAGGGGCACCCGAACGCACCCTTCGTGCCGGGGTGTTGCGGACCTTGCTGCTCAACGGCCCCAGGGAACCCGGGGAGATCGCGGCCCTCAAGGTCAGAGGCGCGCGCATCACCGGTCCGCTGGACCTGAGGTATGCGACGGTCGACAGCGTCATCCACCTCACCCACTGCCGCTTCGAGCACGCGCCGGACTTCGTCGGTGCCCAGCTGCGCTACCTCAGCCTGCGGGATTCCGAGCTGCCCGGCCTCTCGGTGACGCGTGCCCGGATCGACGGGAGCCTGCGGCTGACACGCTGCCGGTTCGACGGGGCCGTCCGCGTCGACGGCGCTCAGATCGCGGGCGCCCTCTTCCTCGATCAGGCGGACATCACTGTCGGCGACACCGCGCAGACCGCCCTCCAGCTCAACCAGGTGTCCGTCGACGACGACCTGTGCGCGCATCACCTGCGCGCACGGGGGCGGATCCGGCTGGACGGCGCCACCGTGGCGGGCTCGCTCGACCTGGAGGACGCGGAGCTGCACAACCCCGGCGGCAACGTCATCGACGCGGAGGCCCTCGACGTGGGCGCCAACGTGCTGGGCCGACGGCTGCGCGCCCATGGCCGCATCGACATGCGCGGCGCCCGCATACCGGGGCGGTTCGACCTGCTGTACAGCCGGCTGTCCAACCCCGGCGGCACCGCGATGCGGGCGAGCAGCTGCGTCATCGGCGAGGTGTGGCTGCGCAAGGGCCCGCCGGTCGAGGGCATGCTCAACCTGCGCCGCTCCCAGATAGAACACCTCAACCTGGAGCCGGAGATGCTGCCGGACCAGGTCCGTCTCCTCGACCTCACCTACACCTCCCTGACCCCGCACGAGCCGCCGGAGCGCCGGCTGCCCATGCTGGAGCGGGACGAGGACACCTTCGACCCGCACGGGTACGAGCAGTTGACCGCCGCCTACCGCCGCACCGGCGACGACCACGCCGCCCGCCTCGTCCAGCTCGCCAAGCAGCGCCGCCACCACACGACCCTGCCCTGGTACGGCCGCCTGTGGGGCCACGTCCAGGACGCCACCGTCGGCTACGGCTTCCGGCCGATGCGCGCCCTGGGCTGGCTGCTGTCCCTGCTCGCCGTCGGCTCGGTCGCCTTCGCGGTGGACGCGCCCCCACCGCTGAAGGCGGACGAGGCACCACACTTCAACCCGGTGTTCTACACGCTCGACCTGCTGCTGCCGGTGATCTCCTTCGGACAGGAATCCGCGTTCGCCCCGCAGGGCGGGCAGCAGTGGCTGTCGTACATCCTGGTCCTCACCGGCTGGATCCTGGCCACGACGGTCATCGCCGGCGTGACCCGGACCGTCAGCCGCCAGTAGGCCGGTTCACCGGCCGGGGCTGAGAACGTGCTGGGCGGCAAGCCGCACCGGCGCGTTCTGGGCGCCGTAACCCCGGTAGCCGTCCCGCTGCACGAGCTCGAAGAAGACACGGCCGACCGTCACCGTGTAGCAGTGCCGGAACTCGCCGCACGCGTCACGGTCGTAGAGGATGCCCAGCTCGCGATACGTCTCCAGCTCGCCGTCCGCGAACTCGTACCGTGCTCCGAGGTCGTCGTAGTAGTTGGCGGGGATCGGCAGCAGGCGACCGCCCGCCTCCCGGTAGCGCCGGGCCGCGGCGACCACGTCGTCCGTGGCCAGCGCGATGTGCTGGGCGTGCACGGTGTCGTCGGTCGGTGCCGCGCCGACGCTCAGGGCGATACGGACGCTGCCGTCGTGGTTGGTGACGGCGCGGCTGCGCATCAGGCCGTAGGGGTCGGCGACGTCGACGCTCTCCTGGGCGTCCAGGCCGAGGACGCTGCGGTGGAAGAGGGTCGCCTCGTCGTAGTGGTGCCAGGGCTGGGTGAGGGCGAGATGGTCGATGCGGTGCACGCCGGCCGGCCCTGCCTCGTGCTCGACATCCCTGAAGTCGGCCCGCCAGTCGGGCAGTTCGGGACGGTTCGTGGCGCAGAAGAAGAGTTCCGTGCCGTCGGGCGCCGCGACCGCGTCCAGCGGGGCGTCCTCCAGGGCGCGGCGGCGGGGCAGGACGGGGGCCAGGAGGGCCTCGGCGCGGCGGGCGGCGCCGGCCGGGTCGGGTGACTCCAGGCCGATGGCGGCGAGTCCGGTGCCGTCGCGACGGGCCGAGCCGCCGGTGTTCACCAGGACGCGGGCCTCGCCCAGCTCCCAGAGGTCGACGGGTTTGCTGCGGTGCCGTGCGGTGCGGGCGAAGCCCAGGGCGCCGAGTACGGCCGAGACCGGTGCGGCGTCGGGGGTGACCAGTTCGGCGAAGGCGACGCCGCTGGGGACGACGGCGGCGGGCGGGGTGGCCAGGCCGACCGTCTCCTTCAGGACCAGCAGCGAGCGGTGGGCGTCCACGGCCGTCGGGCCGGCCTCGGCCTGGCGGAAGACGTCGTTGAAGACCTCCAGGGAGAGGGGGCCGTCGTATCCCGTGCGCAGGACGTGGCGTACCAGTCCGGCGACGTCGAAGCCGCCCTGTCCGGGGAAGCAGCGGTAGTGGCGGCTCCACTGCAGGACGTCCATCGCGAGCAGTGGGGCGTCCGCCAGCTGGAGGAAGAAGATCTTCTCGCCGGGGATGTCCGCAATGCCTTTGGGGTCGGAGCCGCGGGAGAGGATGTGGAAGCTGTCCAGGCAGGTGCCGAGCGCGGGGTGGGCGGCGGCCTCGACGATGCGCCAGGCGTGGTCGTACGTGCTGACGTTACGTCCCCAGGCGAGCGCCTCGTAGGCGACGCGGACGCCGAATTCCTGGGCCAGGTCGGCGAGTTGGGACAGGTGCTCGGCGGCGAGCGCGTCGTCGTCCACCGCCAGGGGGTGGACGCTGGAGCAGACGAGGACGGTGTCGGCGCCGAGCCGCCCCATCAGCTCGAACTTGTGCCGGGCGCGGCGCAGATTGCGGGCGAACTCCTCGGCGGGCACCGCCTCGATGTCCCGCATCGGCTGGTAGAGGTCGACGGTGAGGCCGAGGTCGGCGCAGCGGCCGCGGATCTCCTCGGGGGTGAGCGGGCTGGCCAGCAGGTCGTTCTCGAAGATCTCCACACCGTCGAAGCCGGCCCGGGAGGCGGCCGTGAGCTTCTCGGTGAGGGATCCGCTGAGGGAGACGGTGGCGATGGACGTACGCATGCCGGTACCTCTTCCTACTTCTTCCTGCCTGTCCTACCTCGGGGTTCCTACGGGACCCGCCAGTTCGGCGATGTCCGCGAGCATCCGCGCGCTGTCGGGCTCGCGCCCGGTGAACAGGCGGAACGCGTCCACGGCCTGGAAGACCGCCATGCCGCCGCCGTCCAAAGTGGCGCAGCCGATCGCGCGGGCGGTGCGGAGCAGCTCTGTCTCCAGCGGGCGGTAGACGACCTCGGCGACCCACAGCCCCGGGTGGAGCAGCTCGGCCGAAAGGGGCAGGCCGGGGTGGGCGGCCATGCCGGTGGGGGTGGCGTGCACGAGGCCGTCGGCGTGGCTCATGAGCCCGGGCAGCGCGTCGAGAGCGGCGCCGACCGCGCGGCCGGCGCCGAAGTGCCGGTTCAGGGAGGCGGCGAGATCGGCGGCCCGGTCGGCCAGTGCGTCGACCACGGTGACCCGCTCGGCGCCGAGCGTCAGCATGGCGTGCGCGACGGCCGCGCCCGCGCCCCCCGCGCCCAGCTGCACGACCCGCTCCAGCGGCACGTCGGGCAGCCCGCGCGCGAAGGAGGCGGCGAAGCCGGTGACGTCCGTGTTGTGGCCGACGGCCCGGCCGCCCTCGAAGACGACGGTGTTGACCGCGCCCAGCGCCTCGGCCTGGGGGGCGAGCGCGTCCAGGTGCCCGATGACGAGCTGCTTGCACGGGTGCGTGATGTTGAGCCCGTCGAAGCCCAGGTCCCGGGCGGCCCGCACCAGGTCGCCCACCGCCTCGGGCGCGGCGCCGAGCGCGTCGATGTCGATGAGCCGGTACAGATAGCGCAGACCCTGCCGGTCGGCCTCCCGCTCGTGCAGGGCCGGGCTGAGCGACGGGCCGATGCCGGAACCGATCAGCCCGACGAGATACGAGTCCTTGGCGTCCTTGGCCACCGGTGGGACCTCCTGAGCGGCTCACTAATGTACGAACTGGTGAGTTAGTCATAGCAGGAGGTGCGGGCGCTTGGGAAGGCCTGGCCCCGCACGCGAGGTGAGGCGCCTTCTAGAATCACCGGCACGCGAGCAAGCCACCGGGGGCGCGCTCGCCCCTCGCCGAAGGAACCCGATGACCAGCGTCGACGAACCGGCACGACCCAACGGACGGATCCGTGACGCCGCCCGCACCCAGGCCGAGATCCTGGACGTCGCGACGCAGGAGTTCGCCCGGGTCGGCTTCGCCGGGGCCCGCGTCGACGACATCGCCGCCCGCACCCGCACCACGAAGCGGATGATCTACTACTACTTCGGCGGCAAGGAGCAGCTGTTCACGGCCGTGCTGGAGCGCGCGTACGGCGTGATCCGGGAGGCCGAGCAGCAGCTCGACGTCGAGCACCTGGACCCGGTCGCGGCCATCCGCCGGCTGGCCGAGCTGACCTTCGACCACCACGAGCAGCACCCCGACTTCATCCGCCTGGTCAGCATCGAGAACATCCACGGGGCCGAGCACATCGCCGCCTCCGAGAAGCTCGGCAAGATCGGCTCACCGGCGCTGGACGTGATCCGCCGGATCCTGGAGTCGGGGCAGCAGTCCGGCCTGTTCACGGCCGACGTCGACGCCGTCGACCTGCACGCGATGATCAGCTCCTTCTGCTTCTTCCGGGTCGCCAACCGGCACACCTTCGGCGCCCTGTTCGGCCGCGACCTGGTGGATCCGGCCCAGCGCGAGCACTACCGCGCGATGCTCGGCGACATGGTGATCGCGTACCTGACCGCGGAGCGCGCGGCGGACTGAAGTCGTACGGCACCACCCCTTGACACCCGGGAAACGTGGGCGCAACATCCGTAGCCACCGCTACTAACTACCCAGTGGGTTAATTAGCCGGGATCCGGCACTTCTCCCCTTCCTGGTTTTCCCTCGCTTTTCCCTCGTTTCCGCTCACTCCGCCTATGTTGGAGTCCCCTCGAAGGAGCACGCCGTGTCCGTCCGTGTCCCCCATGCCCCGCCGGGGCAGCCGAAGAAGGCCGCGACCGCTGCCTGGATCGGCAGCGCCCTGGAGTACTACGACTTCTTCATCTACGGCAGCGCGGCGGCGCTGATCTTCCCCGAGGTCTTCTTCGACGAGTCCGACCCGGCGACCGCCACCCTGCTGTCGCTGGCCACGTTCGGCGTGGCGTACGCCGCGCGGCCGGTCGGGGCGCTGTTCCTCGGTCACTTCGGCGACCGGATGGGCCGTAAGAAGATCATGGTCTTCACGCTGATCCTGATGGGCGTGTCGACGTTCCTCATCGGCTGTCTGCCGACCCGCGACCAGGTCGGCACCCTGGCACCCGTCCTGCTGGTGCTGTGCCGGGTGCTGCAGGGCATCTCGGCGGCGGGCGAGCAGGCCAGCGCCAACTCGATGACCCTGGAACACGCGCCACCACATCGGCGCGGCTTCTTCACCAGCTTCACGCTGAGCGGCACACAGGGCGGGCAGCTGCTGGCCACCCTGGTCTTCATCCCGATCGCCGCGCTGCCGGAGGAGCAGTTGCTGTCGTGGGGCTGGCGGGTTCCGTTCTGGATGAGCATCGCGGTCGCCGTCGTCGGTTATGTCATCCGCCGCAAGCTGGAGGAGACGCCGGCCTTCGAGCAGCAGGCCGCGACCGAGGGCGTCCCCAAGATGCCGCTCGCGATACTGATGCGGGAGCACTGGGCGGATGTGCTGCGGGTGATCGGCGGTGCGCTGGTCGCCTCGGTCAGCACGATCTTCACGGTGTGGGCGCTGTCGTACGCCACGAGCGACTCGGTCGGGATGAGCAAGTCCTCCATGCTGTGGGTGGGCGCTCTCGCCAACCTGGTCGCCCTCGCCGCGATCCCGCTGTGGGCCACCCTGTCGGACCGCATCGGGCGCCGCCCGGTGTACCTGATCGGCGCGGCCGGCAGCGCGGTGATGATGTTCCTCTACCTGTGGTCGATCTCGACCGGCTCCTACCCGCTGACCCTGCTGCTGGGCATCGTCACCTTCGGTGTGGTCTACAGCGCCGCGAACGGCGTGTGGCCCTCCTTCTACGGCGAGATGTTCTCCACCCGGGTCCGCCTGTCCGGCATGGCCATCGGCACCCAGATCGGCTTCGCGGTCGCCGGCTTCGCGGTCACCTTCGCCGCGCAGATCGCCGGCCCGAACGGCGACGACTGGTCCTCGGTGGCCCTGTTCACGGCCGCCCTGTGCGTGCCGCCGGTCGTGGCCGCCCTCTCGGCCCGCGAGACCGCCAAGATCCCGACGGAGCTGCTCGGCGAGCGCACGGCCCAGCAGGCCGCGCAGCCGGAGTCGGTGACGGCCTGATCTTGCGCGAACCCCCGAGTCCCCGGACGCCGCCAAGGGCCCTGTCGTCAAATTCCCGGCGTCCGCCCGGAGGGCGGGCTGCGCGGCGTCATGGGGGTCCCCCCGCGCGAGGTTGTTCGAGCGTGGGGGAGCGTGCGATCGCAAGGCGCCGGAGCCGCCCTCGATGGGGGAGGAGCCACGTGGGCGGTTCGGCAACGCGGCTGGGGTCCCCCCCCTCTGGGGGAGTGCGTGCCAGGCGCCGCGCAGCAGGCGGGAATTTGACGACAGGGCCTAAGGCTCCGGGGACTCGGGCATCACCCCGCCACGAGCAGCTCCGTCCAGGTCTCGGCGACCCGCTCCAGTGAGAAGCCCTCCCGTACCTGGGTGCGGGCAAGGTCGGCGGCGGAGTGCCAGCCGTCCTCGCCGAGTGCGGCGATCGCCTCGGCCATCGCCTCGGGGGTGTCGTGGATCCAGCGCCGGTCGTAGATCTCGTCCGCCCCGGGCCACGGCAGCAGCGAGGGCACGGCGCCGGAGGCCATGCCCTCGGCGGGCGCGAGGTGGAAGCTCTCGTCGTCGCTGGTGGACAGCACATGCCCGACCCGCCGCAGCCAGCCCGCCACGTCCGGCCCGAACGTGTCGAAGACGACGGCCCCTTCCAGGAGCGGCGAGGTCTGCATACGGCGCAGTACGGCGTCGTAGTGCTCACGTTCCTCGGGCTTGTTCCAGATCCACCAGTACTCCCAGGGCGGCTTCGACTTGACCGACAGATGCCAGCGCCGGTCCCGGGCGCGCAGCGCCTCCAGCACGTCGAGGCCGAGGTCGAGGCGTTTGCGGCTGGGCGCGATGCCGATCATGCCGAGGCGGTGGCGGGCGCCCGGGGCCTTCGGGCGGTCGAGCTGGTCGGTGTCCACCCAGTTGGGGACGACCACGACCTTCGAGGCGGGCCAGCCGGTGTGCTCGCGGGTGCGGCGGGCGTAGTACGGGCTGACGCACACCACCCGGTCGACGGCGTCGATGTCGACCTGGCGGGGCCAAGCGGCATCCAGCTCGAAGCGGTGCAGCCGTACGACGAGCCGGCTGCCGCGCCGCTTGTGGCGGCTGTACCAGACGGCGGCCGGGCCGCACCACTCGACGACCACCACGTCCGCCCAGTCGGCGAGTTCACGGCTCGCGTCCGGGTCGTGGCGGGACAACGCGGGCCAGGCATCGACCCGTACCTCCAGACCGGGCAGCGAGCGGAAGTGGTCGAGGAGTCGGGTGAGGAACTTCAGGTCGTGCCCGGCGACGCCCACACGCAGGGGTCGTCGGCGGGCCGTCACCGCTGCGGGGGCGCCGAGGAAGGCGCGGTCGAGGTGGGCCCGCCAGCGGGCGGCCGCCCCGTCCAGGGTGTGGTGCCGGGCGGCCTCGCGGCAGCGGTCGGCCGCGAGGCGACGGGCCTGCGGCTCGCGGACGGCCCGCGCGACGGCTTCGGCGGCGTCGTCGAGTCCGGCGCGTCCGGGCACGAACAGCGGATAGTCGACGCCGAGCAACGCCTCGTGCGCCGGTGTGCGGTTGAGCACCACGGGCAGGCCCAGCGCCCCGAACTCCAGGACCTTGGTGGACAGTTCGAGGCTGGAGTCGAGCACCGGGTCGCGCCAGCCGAGGCCCACGTCGCAGTCCGCGGCGATGCGCATGGCCTCCTCGCGCGGCTGTCCGCCGTGGTGGTGGACGCCGGGCGTGCCGGCCAGCGCCCGCGCCATGTCGGCCTGGAAGGAGGGGTGGGTCGCATCGTCGTGGATCTTGTCGCCGACGGTGTGCAGTTCGGCGGGGACGCCTCGCTCGGCGAGCAGCTCCGGCAGCCGGGTCATGGGCAGGGTGTTCCACCGGGGTGCGAACTTGCCGGTGTAGACGAGGCGCAGCGGATCGTGGGGTCCGTCCCGGTCCGGCAGCGGGAAGCCCGGCTCGGGCACGGCGGGCGGGCTGAGCACGCACTTGCCGCAGGACTCGGGCACCCAGGTCTCCAGGAAGCAGCGCAGCTCCTCGGTCTGGCACAGAAGCCGCTGCGAGGCCTCGGCGATGAGGGCGAGTTCCGCGCGGGCCGCCTCGGTCATCTCGGCGGCGGACTGCGGGATGTCGGTGAGGTAGGCCCAGATCCGCCCGTCGAACCGGCCGTCGGCCACGATCCGCGTCACCAGCCGCCGACCGCGCAGCACCAGCAGGTCGCAGGGTTCGTCCTCGTCGAGCCCGGTGAGCACGTGTGCGGCCTGCACCGGCGACATGGGCCGGTCGGCGAGGCCCGGCAGCAGCCGCTCCTCGTGCGGACGCACCAGGGTGACCCCGGGCAGCTCGGCCAGCGGATCGGTCAACCGGCCCGTTCGGACGGGGGCCTTGAGGACGAGCCGGCTCTCGCAGCCCGCCCGGGACAGGGCCTGCACCGTCGACTGCGCCCACACGGCGGAGCCGTCGATGAGGTTGAGGTCCACGTCGCCGTAGACGAGCGCCCGCAGCGTACGGCTCATGACGGCTCCTTCCCGCGCACGGCGAACAGACGGTGTCCCTGACCGGCCCAACTTCCGGGCGCCGTACCGGACATGTGCAGCGACCGGCGCACCAGCAGCGGTCGCAGCGACGGCACGAAGACGTAGTCGTCGGCGGCCGGTGTGTGGCCCACCGCGTCGGCGCCGGAGTACTCCTGGGCGCACATCAGATCGAGCAGCAGGGTGTCCGGCCGGTCCTCGGTGAGGTCCGTCCAGTCGGCGACCCAGGGTGCCAGGGGCTGCCCCCGGCGTACGGCCACCCCGGCGGCGGTGAGTTCGTCGAGCCCCGCCGGGTCGGGTACGACGACCTCGACCGGTCGGTGCAGCTGGCCGAGCACCTGCCCGACGAGCCGGGCGACGTCGGTGCGGTCCCGGGGCGCGGCGAGCACGGCGACGCGCCGCAGGTCCAGTGGATCCGGGGCCCCGGCCAGGCCCGCCAGCCGGGAGAGCCGTACCCGTGTGCTGTCCGCCCGGAACACCTCGCGCAGCCGTTCCCGGCCTTCGGCGACCGGGTCCAGCCGGCCGAGCCGTACGCCGGTGTCCGCGTCGACGACGGCATCCCAGGCGAGCCGGGCGAGCCCCGGCGCGGCGGACGGGGGAGCGTCCCGCCACAGCACGGCCGACCGACCCGACACCCTTGTCTCGGCGAGCAGTTCGGCGAGCGTGCGGTCGAGGTCGGGGGCGAGCCCGGTGCCGGTGAGCGACCAGGGGCCGTCCCCCGTGCAGGCGCTCAGCTGCACGACGAGCACGTCCGGGTCGGTGCGCTGCACGAGCAGTCGCCCGTCGTGCGGCAGCAGCCGGTTCACGACCACGTCCGCCGCGAAGTCCTCGGCGGTGGCGGGGGTGAACACACCGGCGACGACGAGCCGGTCGCGGGGTGCCACGGTCAGGGCGCGATGGGCGAGGTGGAAACGGCCGTCCATGGGCGTGTCCGGCTCGGCGGCCCCGCCCTTCGGCGCGCTTCCGGACACCGGCCCGGCCACGCGCCGCCGCCCGCGCCACAGTCCGTACAGCTCCCCCGGCAGCCTGGCCGCGCCCCGCTTCGGTGAGCGCGCGGCCGTCACCAGCGCCTTTCCCACCCGCAGCGAGGTCGAGCCCTCCAGCATGGCCACGCGCGCCTGCAGCACGTCGACCCGGTCCCGGGCGGCCCGCAGCGTGGCGGCGAGCTGATCCTTCTCCCGTACGGCGGCGGCGAGCCGCTCGGCGAGCCCGTCCTGCCCGGCGGCATCCCGGGTGCGTTCCGCCTCCTCGACGGTCCGTTCCAGATCCAGCACCCGGGCGCGCAGGGACCGGGAGGCGAGGTCGGCGAAGACGTACTCGTCGGCGATCCGCAGCGCCGTGGCGTGGCCGTCGGCGGGGACGGGCCGGCCGAAGAAGTCGTGCGGCGCGAGGAGCTGGTCGGTGCGCGCGACGACCGCGCCCGCGTGCAGATGGACGTAGTCGAGGGGCGCCGCGCGCAGGACCTGGCAGCGGTGGGCCACGAGATGGTCGAGAAGCCGGTGGTAGGGGAGCTCGGACACGCGGTGCCCGAGCACGATCAGCCCGCGCGCCCCGGGCCGCATGCGTGCCAGTACGGCACGACAGGCGTCCTCGCTTCCGTGCGGCTCGGCGTCGGGCCCGTACGAGAGGAGAGCCAACTCCCCTTCGGCGACAGGCTGTTCGTCGTCCTCGCGCAGGGCGATGCCCGGCGGCAGGTGCAGGTAGGGCTCCAGGCTCAGGCCGCCGCGGGTCGCGTCCACCACTGTCGTGACGCCGTCGAGGTGCGGATGGAGCAGGTCGGTCAGGCGCATCAGCGGGTCCTCGTGAAGACGTGGAAGCCGACCCGGTTCTCCCGGAAGCCGTACGGCCTGGAGAGGGTGTGCCGCAGGCCGAGCGGCTCGAGTTCGGCGCGGTAGGCGGCGACCGGGCGGTGCACGATGGGGGCGCCGTGGGGCGTGTGCTCGGCGGTGGCCTCGTCGCTGACGATGTCGCTGGAGCTGCCGGTGGAGATGTCGGTGGAGATGTCGGTGACGATCAGGCGGCCGGTTACGCGGATGAGGGAGGCCATGTTGCGCAGACCGGCCGCCCACGCCTGGTCGTCCGGTACATGGAACAGGACGTCCACGCAGACCACGATGTCGTACGGCCACGGACTGCGCCACTCGTCGAGCGCGGCGACGGCATAACGCGGGCCGCCGGCCTCGGCGCGGGCGTGGTCGACGGCGGGCGGGCTGATGTCGAAGGCGTCGACCCGATGGCCGCAGCGGGCCAGGGCGCGGGCGAAGTACCCCTTGCCGCAGCCCGCGTCGAGCACGAACAGCGGGGCGGCGGGGCTGGACAGGTCGCCGATGAGGGAGAGCAGGGTGCCGAGCCGCTGGGCGTAGAAGATCTCGTTGCCCGGACGGTCGAGCCCGAGGTGCCCGCCGGAGGCGAGCTCGTCGTGGTCGCTGTGGCGGGCGTCCCAGTAAGTTCGCGTGCAGGTCCGCGTGTCGTCAGCCATGGCGCTCCAGCCACGCGGTGATCACGCGGGCGATCCGGCCGCCCGCCCGGCCGTCCCACAGGGGCGGCCCCTCCGCGGACGGCGCTCCCCCGCCGTCCAGGAGCTTGCGGAGCGCGGGCACCAACTCCCCGTGCGTGACAAGCCGGTTGGTGCCGTGGGTGACCGTGACGGGGCGTTCGGTCGTGGTCCGCAGGGTCAGGCACGGCACGCCCAGGACGGTCGTCTCCTCCTGTACGCCGCCCGAGTCGGTGATCACCGCGGCGGCGCCGCGCATGAGGCTCATGAACTCGACGTAGCCGAGCGGGTCGAGGAGGTGGACGCCCGGTGCGTGCGCGAGGCCCGCCGCGCTCAGCGCCGCCCGGCCGCGTGGGTGCAGCGGTACGGCCAGGTCGAGATGGCGGGCGGCCTCGGTCAGGACACGGGCGGCGGCCCCGGCGGCCGCCGGGTCGTCCACATTGGCGGGCCGGTGCAGCGTGACGACGCCGTAGCGCTCGGGCAGTCGGTGGGCGGCACGGGCGGCCGCCGGGTCGAAATGCTCCAGATGGGTGAGCAGGGTGTCGATCATCGGGTTGCCGACGAAGTGCACCCGCTCGGCGGCGATCCCCTCGCGGGCGAGGTGGCCGACGGCCTCGGGGCTGGTGACGAACAACAGCTCCGCCAGCTGGTCGACCAGACGCCGGTTGGCCTCCTCCGGCATCGTCATGTCGAAGCTGCGCAGCCCGGCCTCGACATGCGCCACCGGGACGCCCCCTCGGGCGGCGACGAGCGCGGCGGCCAGCGTCGAGTTCACATCGCCGTACACCGTGACCAGGGCGGGTGCGCGGGCGGTCAGTTCGGCCTCCAGGGCCACCAGCAGGTCGGCGATCTGCCGGGCGTGGCTGCCCGAGCCGACGCCGAGGTCGGTGTCGGGTTCGGGCAGGCCGAGTTGCCGGAAGAAGATGTCCGACATCCGCTCGTCGTAGTGCTGCCCGGTGTGGACGAGCACCTGGTCGCAGCCCGCCGCGCCGAGGGCGGCGACGACCGGTGCGGCCTTGACGAAGTTGGGCCGGGTGCCGACCACATGGAGTACGCAGCCGTTCATCGATGTTGCCTCCGCCTCCGGGGCACGCTGCATGCGCTTGCCCCTGCCGGGCCGTGGCCGCCCTGGCGACCTACCTTGGCGATATGTACAGCAATATCCGTTACGCCCCCCGCGCTCTCAGTCTGGCCGCCTCGGTAGCCCTTGGCGAACTGCGCCAGGACCCGCTGCGGGCGGCGCTGCTCGCCGTACGCCTGCTGCCGGGGCGCGTCCGGCGTGGGCTGCTGCCGCTCGAACGGCGGCTCGCCGCACACGCCCGCACCGCGGGACCCGCGGCGACGCCCTCCGGCGCCCGGGTGCCCGCGCCACCCGGGCGCCGGTTTCACCCCGTACCGGGCCGGGTGCTCCACCTGGTCACCAACGGGCTGCCGTTCCGGCACGCCGGCTACACCGTGCGCACGCAGAAGCTCGCCGAAGCCCAGCTGGCGGCCGGGCTGGAGCCTCATGTCGTGACCCGGATCGGCTTCCCCGTGACGCAGGGGGTGCTGGACGCCCGCCCGTCGCAGCATGTGGGCGGGGTGCCGCAGCACCGGCTGCTGCCGCTGCGGCTGCCGTACGGGCAGGCCGCGGCGCTGGCGCGGAACGCCGAACTGGCCGCCGGGCTGGTGGAGCGGCTGCGGCCCGCCGTGCTGCATGCCGCGTCCGACCACGGCAACGGGCGCGTGGCGCTCGCCCTGCGGGAGACCTTCGGGCTGCCGGTGGTCTACGAGGTGCGGGGCTTCCTGGAGGAGACGTGGCTGACGCAGGCGCCGGGCCGCGGCCGGGACGACGAGACGTACCGGGCGCGGCGCGCCCTGGAGACGTTCTGCATGCGTGAGGCCGACGTGGTGCTGACGCTGGGCGAGGCGATGAAGGCCGAGATCGTCGGCCGTGGAGTGCCCGAGGAACGGGTCCTGATCGCGCCCAACGCCGTGGACGACGACTTTCTGGGCCCGTTGCCGGAGGGGGCGCCGGTGCGGGCCCGGCTCGGCATCGCGCCGGACGAGTTCGTCGTGGGCACGGTCGGCAGTCTCACCCCGCACGAGGGGATCGGCACATTGCTCCATGCGGGTGAAGAGCTGATCCGGCGTGGAGTCCCGCTGCGGCTGCTGATCGTCGGCGACGGTCCGGAGCGTGCCGGGCTGGAGCGACTGGCCGCCCGGCTGGGCCTGGACGACCGGGTCGCCCTGTTCACCGGCCGGGTGCCGCACGCCCAAGTGCGGGATCTCCACGCCGTGTTGGACGTGTTCGCGGTGCCCCGCACCGACGAGCGCGTGTGCCATCTGGTGACCCCTCTCAAGCCGGTCGAGGCGATGGCGAGCGGTGTCCCCGTGGCCGCCAGTGACGTCACCGCACTGAGAGAACTGGTCGAACACGAGGTGAACGGGAAGCTAATCAAGCCTGAATCGCCACATTCCTGGGCTGATGAGCTGGAAATACTCCTTTACAGTCGAAATCGGCGTTCTGAGTGGGGAGCAGCCGCCCGCGCGATGGTCGCGCGTGACCGCACCTGGAAGCGGGTCGCCGCCACAACCCGTGACGCGTACCGCGCCCTTGGATGCCTTGATGCGGGGTGAGTCCCAATGCAGGTGGACCAGACCGGACCGCTCGGGGAAGAGAGCGAACCGCTCGGGGAAGCAGAACGGCCCGATCACGTCGATCTGGCGGTGATCGGGCTCGGCTACGTCGGACTCCCGCTCGCGCGTGAGGCGGCGTCGGTCGGCCTGAGGGTCGTCGGCCTCGACCGCGATCCCCGGGTCGTGGAGGCGCTCAACACCGGGCACTCCCATGTCGACGACGTCTCCGACGAGGACGTCCTGCGGATGCGGGCGGCCGGGTTCGGCGCGTCCACGGACGCCGCCTGTCTGGCCCGCGCACAGACCGTCGTCATCTGTGTGCCGACCCCGCTCGGCAAGGACGGCGGGCCCGACCTCGGCGCGGTCACCTCGGCCACGCGGACGGTGGCGGGCCGGCTGCGGCCCGGACAGCTGGTGGTGCTGGAGTCGACCACCTATCCGGGAACCACCGAGGAGGTTCTGCGGCCGCTCCTGGAGGAGTCGGGGCTGCGGGCGGGCGTGGACTTCGCGCTGGCCTTCTCGCCCGAGCGCATCGACCCCGGCAACACCGCGCACGGGCTGCGCACCACGCCGAAGGTGGTCGGCGGCTGCACGCCGTCCTGCGCGGCGCGCGCCGTCGCCTTCTACGGCAAGCTCGTCGACACCGTCGTCCAGGCGAAGGGCACCCGCGAGGCCGAGATGGCCAAGCTGCTGGAGAACACCTACCGGCACGTCAACATCGCCCTGGTGAACGAACTGGCCGTCATCAGCCACGAGTTGCACGTCGACCTGTGGGACGCGATCCGCTGCGCCGGCACGAAGCCCTTCGGCTTCCAGGCGTTCCGGCCCAGTCCCGGCGTGGGTGGCCACTGCATCCCCATCGACCCCAACTACCTGTCGTACAAGGTGCGTTCGTCCCTCGGGTACGAGTTCCGGTTCGTCGAACTCGCCCAGGAGATCAACCGGCGGATGCCGGAGTACGTCGTACGTCGCGCCCAGGATCTCCTCAACACCGTGGGCCGGCCGCTGCACGGCTCCCGGGTACTGCTGCTCGGGGTCACCTACAAGCCGGACGTGGCCGACCAGCGGGAGTCGCCGGCGGTGCCGGTGGCGCGGCTGCTGCGGGAGCGGGAGGCCGAGATCTCCTTCCACGACCCGAGCGTGCAGCTGTGGTCCGTGGACGAGGTGAGCGTCCCGCGCGTCGACGACGTCATGGCGGCGGTGCGCGAGCACGACCTGACGATCCTGCTCCAGGACCACTCGGCCTACGACCTGCCGGCCCTCGGCGACGCGGCCCGGCTGCTGTTCGACACCCGGGGGCGGATCTTCCGGCCCGGGGTCGAGGTGCTGTAACCGGCCTGAATCCCGGGACCGTCGGCCCCGGCACGGTCGGTCTCGGGCTGCCGGTCCCGGACTGTCGGTCCCGGGCCACTTCGAAAGGTGCGCTGATGCGGATACTCGTCGTCACTGTCGTCCATCACCCCGAGGACGCGCGGATCCTGCACCGCGAGATCGCCGCCCTGCGGCAGCGCGGCCACCGGGTGGTGTACGCCGCGCCGTTCGCGGCACGGGAGGTGGCACCGCGGCCGTACGTCGAGGGTGTGGATCTGCCCCGGGCCGCCGGACGGGACCGCCGGGTGGCGCTCCGCGCGGCCCGCGCGCTGCTGGCCGAGCGCGGACCGACGGTGGACGTGGTGCTGCTGCACGATCCTGAGCTGCTGCTGGCCCTGCCCGGCACCCTGCGCCGTTGGCGGCGCGAGGGACGGGCCCCCGTCACCGTGTGGGACGTGCACGAGGACACCGCGGCGGCGCTGGTGATGAAGCGCTGGGTGCCGAGGCCGCTACGGCCACCGCTCCGACTGGCCGTGCGGGCGGCCGAGCTGCTGGCGGAGCGGCATCTGCGGCTGCTGCTCGCCGAGGACGCCTACCAGAACCGCTTCCACCGCCCGCATCCCGTCGTGGCCAACCTCGCGACGGTGCCGCCCGAGCCGCCCGAGCCGCCGGGCGACGACCGGGTCGTCTACCTCGGGCACCTGTCGCGGGCCCGGGGTGCGCTGGAACTCATCGAGACGGCGCGGCTGCTGGCACCGGACGTCCACGTCGAGGTCATCGGCGCGGCGGACCCGGAAGTGCGAGGCGCGCTCACCGAGGCCGACCGGGACGGCGTGCTGCGCTGGCACGGGTACCTGCCCAACGACCGCGCCCTCGATCTGCTCTCCGGCGCCCTGGCCGGCCTCTCCCTCCTGCACGACCAGCCCAACTACCGCCATTCACGGCCCACCAAGGTCGTGGAGTACATGGCCCACGGCGTCCCCGTCATCACCACACCCACCCCGCTCGCGGCCGACCTGGTCGAGCGCTACGGCTGCGGTCTCGTCGTACCGTACGAGGATCCGCCCTCGGCGGCAGAGGCCGTACGGCGGCTGCGCGCCGATCCGGAGACGCGCAGCCGCGCGGCCACGCGGGGTTGGGTGGCAGCGCTCTCCGACCTCAACTGGGCCGACCGGGCGACCGAGTTCGCGATGTGCCTGGAGGCCTGGGCGAAGGAGGCGTCCGCGAACCCGACGCCCGCTGTCGTCGCCCGATGACACGAGCGAAGGTGCTGCCGTGGCGCTGCCGGCGAGGCGTCTTCACCGGTGCTTGCGTCGCACTTGCGCACCCTGACGGCTCCTGAGACGGGTCTTGGGCTGATGCCGCCTACGCCGTTTGCCCGATCGGTTCACCGAGGGCTGCGCACGGGGCTGTACCGGCGGGCCCGTCTGTTTGAGGCCCTCGATGGCGTCCTCGATCCTGAGCAACTCGTCCTCGGCCCGCCCGGGTTCCTCGGCGTCGAGCCGGGCGAACGCGTGCTTGGCCTGCTCGTGCGCGCGCAGGACCTTGCCCCGCGGGCGGCCCCTGCCCCCGTACGACTTGGCGAGGACCGCCTGCGCGTGCGCTCGGGCGAACCTCAGCTTCCACGCGCGTACGTCGATCTCGTCGTACAGCGACAGTGCCCGCCGGGCGGCGGACTCGGCCCGTCCGAAGCTCTGCCGCGTGACGGCCGTACCGCGGTGCTGGCGGTCCGTGCTGCCGAGCGCGAGCAGGATCTCCGCTTCCAGACAGCTCGTCCACGCCTCGTGGACGCGGTTGGCCCACCTGTCCTCCTTGCGCATCCTCTCGTACTGGTCCAACGCCTCCTCGACGTGATCCAGCGCCCGCTGCAGATCCTCGTGCCGGCTCTCGCCCGACCGGGTGCGCGCTCTGCCCAGGTACGCCTCCGCCAACCGGCCCAGCGCGAGGGCGTGTTGCGGCCGTACGGCCTCGCGGAACTCCCGCTCCAGTGCCTTGTAGTGTCCGTCCACGGCTTCCCTGTGCCGGGCGACGCACGCGTCCCACTCCTCGCGGTGTCCGTGCTGAACGCCCAGGACGGACAGGGCTTCGGCGATGTCCCGCTTCCACAGTCCCGGAGACCCCTGGCGCAGAGCCCGGTATGTCTCGACGCTCTCGATGCCCTTCGCCACCGCCCGGTCGACGTGTCCGCTCGCGCCGAGCTGCCAGGCGAGGCCGCGCAGCGCGAACGCCTTCATGCTCTGGATCTCGTCCGGCTCGTGCGCGTCGCCCTCGTCCGGCTGCGGCAGCTGATCGATCAGGTCGCACGCCTCGTTCGCCGCCTGCAGCGCCTCGCGCTGGCGGCCGACCCGGTGGGCCGCCGTGGCCCGGGTGCACAGGGCCTTCACCAGGCCGAAGGCATGTGTGCGCGTGGGGTCGCGCTGGTACAGCGCCTCCAGGCGCCGTATGGCATCCCCGGCGCTGTGGTCGGCGTCCTCGAACCGCCCGATGTCCACCAGCCGGTCCGCCAGGTCCTTGAGGGCTTCGGCGAGGTGGAACTCGTGCTCTTCGGAGGGGCTGAGCTGTTGCAGCGCGTGGAAGGTGTCGACCGCCTGCCCGGCGACCTCGTGCGCCCGGATACGCAGCCCCGAACTGGCCAGGTACAGGGACCACCGTTGCAGGGCCTGGGCCAATTCCCTGCGGTTGTCCTCCGTGGCCGGTGCGTCGGCGCGCCGGTGGAACTGCACCGCATGTTCCGCGACAGCCGTGGCAAGTTCCAGCAACACGTCCGCGCAGGTGGCGTCGAACTCCCGCAGGACCTCGGCGGCGACCTTCTGCGCCGACTTCCTGTGCAGGGTGGAGTTCAGTGCGGCGGCCAGTGACGTGCCGATGGCGCTCGCGAACTGGTCCTGGTCGGCGACGGCGACCTGCTTCACCAGCCTGACGACAGGGACGGCATGCTCCCGCAGCGCCCGCTCCAGCGTCCTGCGGGCCTGCTGTTGGGCGGACGTGCAGTGCCTGGTGTCGCCGGCCGGTTGCGCCGTGCCGTTCTCGGCCTCGCTCGTGTCGTCGGACCGGGAGGCGTCGGAGCCGGCGGTGAGTTGCAGGATGTGGAGCACGTTGAGTATCTGGCGTGCCTGATCGGTCGGGGCGTCCGGTATTCCCGGTCCTCCGCCCCCGACGTCGAGCAGTTTCGCGGCCAACTCCGGGAAGGTTGCGATTACTTGGGCACCGAGCCGCTCCGCGAGCCGAAGCGGCTGCAGCGAACGCAGATAACCGTCACCGGTGAACGCGGCGTGCTGCCAGCGGGCGAACGCGCGCGTGAGCCATTCCGGTTCGTCGGCGAGGTCGGGGACGAGCCGCAGCCGGCGCGCGGCTTCGGTCTCCCGTTCCCCGTCCGTCGGACCGTCGGCCACCGCCAGGCTGCAGACGGCGACGATCCTCTCGAGCAGGACCGGGTCGTGCGGGAGTTCGTTCTTCTCGGCGGACGTCTGCCATCTCTGCCGCTCCACGTCGATGGCGTAGTCCAGCAGCGCGTTGGCGCGTGAGCGCGAGGGCGGTCCGGTCGTCGGCGAGGGCACTTTGCCGATGCTGGTGCGTGCGTCCACCAGCGCCTGGATCAGGATGAGCAGGTAGCTGCCGAAGTCGGGCCCTTCGAGGCCGGGCACGCCCGGTTCGTCCCGCGGTTCCCCGTCCGCCACGGCCTCGTCGCCGGGCTCGGAGGCGGCCTGTGCCGGGGCTTCGGTCGTGTCGCTCTGCGCGTACCAGCCCCGGAAGGCGGTGACCGCCGTGCGGTAGACGTCCTCGCGGTCGGCTTCGCGCAGCGGCTCGAGCGGCGGCGGGTCCTCCGCGTCGACCAGTGATTCGTACCGCCGTCTGATCGCCTGCCACCACAGTCCGCCGCGCTGGGCGACGGCCAGGACGCGCAGCGCGTCGTGGCTGTGGTGCTCGGCCGCTTCGGCAAGGAGTACGTCCAGCTGACCGGCGTGGGCATCGGCGTCGTCGACGACGAGTAGCCGTTTCTCCTTCAGGGCGCAGACGCTGGAGAACGCCACGTGCAGCGGGTCGACGACACCGGCGACCCAGCCCCGCCTGGCCATGGTGCGGCACAGCTCACGGGCGAGACGGGACTTGCCGACGGTGCCGCCTCCGGTGAGCAGGCGAATGCGCTGTCCGTCACCGCGTTCGCACCAGTCGACCAGCTCGTTCAGCTGCTCGGTGCGGCCCCGGAAGGGCACGACGCCGTGGCGGGACTCCAGAAGGTCGGCCTCGGACCACTGATCGCGCGGGGGCAGCGGGCTGTACGCGGGCGCCAGACTCTCGCCACGCGCCCAGACGGGATCCAGTGCGACCCGCGCGGTGGCCGTCTCGCCCCTCGCCGTCAGAAGGCACGCGTTCGCCTCGTCGAGGCCGTCGTCGCCGAAGACCGCGCCGACCGGCAGTGCCGTCAGCCGTCCCTCGACCGTGGCTCGGTCCTCGGTGATCACACCCACCAGGTGATCCCCGCTGAACAGAGCCGCACCCGACAGACCGCTCCACAGCGACGAGCCCTGGACGGCCGGTGAAGCTCCCGTGCGGACCTGGAAGTTCAGCCGCCGCACCTCGCGTCTCGACCCCGTGAGCGGCAGGACGGTGCCCCGCACGTCCTCCACGTTCACCCACCGCCTCGCTCCGGCCTCGGTCACGCCGGACCTCGGAAAACCCAGCGCCTGCGCCGGAACGGCGTCCTCACCGACGAGACGGCCGAGCCGCACCTCGTCGAGCCGACCACCCTGCCCGGTACGGAACGGGTCGCCCACGGTGGATTCCAGGAGCGCGCAATCCAGCTCCGCGCTTTCCTTGACCGCGACCAGAAACGTCTGCCGATCGTCCGGGAGTTCATAACTCCCCTCGCGGCGACAGTATTTGCGGACCGTGACCGCGGATCCCTTCGAACCGACGCAGTGGCCGGCCGTCAGGACGAGATCCGGCGTCAGCAGGTATCCCGAGCCCCGTTTTCCCTCCGCGGAAAGCGACACCAAACGCTCGGCGTCCAGCCCGGTCATCCTGCGTCGTCCCCCGCGTCGGCGATGCGCGTGTCGGTGGGCAGACTCAAGTTCAGCTTGATCCGGTGAGTCGTGGCATTGCCGCGCGCGTGCTCGCCGCCGGCCTGGACCACCCAGAACTGCACACCCGCCCGGCCCGCGGTGTTCCGCATGATCTGGACAGTGGCCTCGACCTCGACATCGGTGATCCCGAAACGCAGGCTCTCCGCCGTCGCGCGCCGTTGAGCGTCTTCGAGTTCGGTGCGCAGCGCGGTGATCATGTCCGCGAGACCCAACCCATCGGTCCGGTCCGCCTGCTGCCTGTCTGCCATCGCGGTACTCCCTCGCGCAGGAGTTCCTCACCCGAATGCGGGCTTTCGCCGGGAGATGCCTCTCCCCAGTAATTCTTCGGGATTCCCGGGGCGAGGCAACTCGATCACGTGCGGGCAGCGGTCCACGGCGGGAGGGGCAGGTGACGGTGCGTCAATCAGCCGCTCACCCCCGGTTGACTGCCGCTCACCCCTGGTTGGCCCCCTTCGGAATCCCGTAAGCCCGTTCCACTTTCAACCGCAACACCAGCCGCCCGTCCCGGACCATCGCGGCCCGGAAGTCCTCCCAGTCGGGGTGCTCGCCCAGGACGTCGCGGTAGAGGCGGACGAGCTCCTCGACCGTGGCGTCGTACGGGTCCTTCGCGACCGGCGAGAGCTCCGCCGTGCCCTCGGCGACGACGTACGCCCACCGGTCGGAGGACGTGACGTGGTACGACGCCCGGGGGTCCCGGCGCAGATTGCGGGTCTTGGCGCGATCGTCCGTGATCGAGACGCGGATGATCCGCTCGTCGGGGTAGTAGGCGTGGCCCACGTTGGACAGCTGCGGCCGGCCGTCGCGCTTGAGGGTGACAAGCACCCCGCCGTGGCCCTCGGAGAGCAGCGCGAGCAGTGCGTTCTGGGTGGAGTCCTCAGTCATGCCTGGATCAACCCTGCCGGGCGGTCCGCGCATTCCCACACGGCATCCCCGCGTAGACACTGTCTACTCGATCATGGTAGACAGCGTCTATGCAGGAATCCGATTCCGATACGGGACTGCGGGCCCGACTCGTCGACGCAGGCGTGGACCTCGTGACCCGGGAAGGCGCCCAGGCGCTCACCCTGCGGGAGATCGCCCGCCGGGCCGGCGTCTCGCACGGCGCCCCACGCCGCTACTTCCCCACCCACCTGGAACTGCTGTCGGCCATCGCACGCCGCGGCTTCGACGAACTGGCGAAGCGGGCGACGGCGGCGGCTGCCGTCGGCGACGGTGCGGCGGGCCCCCGGGCGCAGCTGGCCGCGCTGGGGCGCGTCTACCTGGAGTTCGCGCTGGGCAACCGCGGCATGTACGAGCTGATGTTCCGCCACGATCTGCTGCAGAGCGGCCACTTGGGACTGCGGGACACCAGCCTCCCCCTCTTCGGCCGCCTGGTGGACCTGGTCGCCCGGGCACGCCCCGACACCGACGCCCGGCTCGTCGCGGGCGCGTTGTGGGCCAACCTGCACGGCATCGCCCAGCTGTGGGGCTGGGGCAGCCTCCAACTCGCCACGGGCGCCGACGACTTCGCACCCCTGCTGCACGCGGCCCTGGACGCACACCTCGGGCGGTGAGCGGATGAACCCGCGCCTCACCCTCGCGAGCAGTGTCGCCGGCGCCGTGATCGTCGCGCTCGACGGCACCGTCCTGACCCTCGCCCAGCCCACCCTGCAACGCGAGCTGGGTGCCTCCTTCGCTCAGGTCCAGTGGACGAGCACCGGCTATCTCATCGCGGTGGCCGGCCTGTTGGTGTTCGCCGGACGGCTCGGCGACCGGTACGGGCACCATCGCGTCTTCGGCATCGGCATGCTCGGCTTCGGGGCGGCGTCGGCCGGTATCGCGCTGGCGCCCGGTGTCGGCTGGGTCGTCGGACTGCGGGTGGTGCAGGGCGTGTTCGGGGCACTGTCGCAGCCGGCCACGCTCGGGATGCTGCGGGCCGCTTACCCTCCCGACCGGCTGCGGACGCCGATCGCCGTACGAACCGCCGCGATCGGGGTGGCAGCCGCTGCCGGGCCGGTCATAGGCGGTGCGCTGGTGGCCGGGCCGGGCTGGCGGGCCGTGTTCCTGCTGAATGTCGTGCCCGCCCTCGTCTTCGGTGCGCTCGCCCTCGCCGTGCGGCCCGCGCCCGCCGCCTCGCCCGCCCGGCTCGACCTACCCGGCGCCCTCCTGCTCGCGGTGACCCTGGCCTGCCTGGTCCACGCCCTCGTCGCAATGCCGGGGTGGGGCTGGACCGCCGCGACCGCCACGGTCACCGGCGCCGCCTTCATCCGGCACGAGCGCCGCACCGCGAGCCCTCTCCTGCCACCCGACGTGATCGGCTCGGCGGCGGTCGGCTCGGCGCTCGGCATGCTGGTGGCCGCGTCGGCGGCGCTGTCGGGCGCGCTGTTCGTCGGCACGTTCCTGTTGCAGGGCACGCTCGCTCTGGACCCGTTCCGCAGCGCCCTGGTCAGCCTGCCGCTGGCCCTGCTGATGGTGCTCGCGGCGCCCTCGTGCGCGGTGCTGCTGCGCCGGGCCGGGGCCCGTCGTACGACCGTGGCGGCGATGACGGTCCTCGCACTCGGGATCCTCGCCCTCTCCCGCGCCTCGGCCACGCCTGCCCTCTGCGCCGCGTTCGCCCTGGTGGGAGCCGGGTTCGGCACCGTGATGGTGGCGGCGACCCACGTCGTCGTACGCGAGGCCGCCGTCGAGGCGCCGGAGGGGCGCGCCGGAGGCGAGAGCCCGAGCGCGCGGAGGCCCGAAGGGCTGAGCACGGTCGGGCTCTCGACACCGGCTGGAGCGCCCCGGAGGCGACTCCGATCAAAGGGCCTGTCGGCCGGGGTGGCGGGCGGCCTGCAGCAGACCGCGATGAACCTCGGGCCGGTGCTGGGCGTGGCCGCCGCGACCGCCCTCATGGGGTCGGGCGGTGGCCCTGAGCTGCCGCTGAGTATCCTCGCCGGCGTCGCCCTGGCCGGTGCGGCGCTCGGCCGAAAGCTCCCCGGACGCCCCGACGACGCGATCGACGATCATGGGCAATCGAAGGACCGTACACGTGTTCCTGCGCGACGATGAGATCTGAGGCCGTTCCGGCTGGGTATGCCGGAGCGCACCTCGTCGTACGCATTCGGAGGAGAGCGATGGCACTGCTGACACAAGAGGTCGACCCGGGCGAGGTCGGGCTGGACGCGAAGGCTCTGGACCGCCTCGACCAGCACTTCGCCCACTACGTCGACGAGGGGCGGATACCCGGCTACCTGGTCTCCGTCGCCCGCGGTGGACGCGTCGCCCACCTCGCCACGCACGGCCACCGGGACCTGGCGGCCGGGCTGCCCGTCGAGGCCGACACGCTGTGGCGGATCTACTCCATGACCAAGCCGGTCACCTCGGTCGCCGCGCTGCTGCTGGTGGAGGAGGGCAAGCTGTCGCTCGACGACCCGGTCGAGCGCCATCTGCCCGCCTTCGCCGAGCCTCGGGTGTACGTCAGCGGATCCGGCGCCGACACCGTGACCCGCCCGGCCGACGGGCCGATACGCATCCGGCACCTGATGACCCACACCGCCGGACTGACCTTCGCCTTCTACCGCACGCATCCCGTCGACGCCCTCTACCGCGACGCCAACCTGGACTCGGCGGTGCTTCCGGGTTCGAACCTGGCCGAGACGGTCGACGTGTACGCGAGTCTGCCGCTGCAGTTCGAGCCGGGGACGCAGTGGAACTACTCGGTCGCCACGAACGTCCTGGGCCGGGTCATCGAGGTCGTGTCCGGGCGGCCGCTCGACGAGTTCTTCGCCGAGCGGATCTTCGGGCCGCTCGGGATGGCCGACGCCGGCTTCTGCGTGAGCGACGAACAGGCGGACAGGCTCAGCGAGTTGTACGGCGAGACCGACGAGGGCGGCATCGAGCCGATCCCCGGCCTCCCGCTGCACGGCCGCCCCCGCTTCCTGTCCGGCAGCGGCGGCATGGCGGCCTCCGCGCACGACATCCACCGCTTCATGGAGCTGCTGCGCCGCCGCGGCGAACTCGACGGCACCCGTCTGCTGTCCCCCGGGACCGTGGACCTGATGACGTCCAACCACCTTCCGGGCGGCGCCGACCTGCGCGCCTTCGGCAGCCGCCCCGCCCACGACGAGCCCGGCAACGACGGCCTGGGCTTCGGCCTCGGCGTCTCCGTGGTGATCGACCCGACCCGTACGAGGGCCCCGGCCGGCCTCGGCACCTACGGCTGGAGCGGGGTCGCGACCACCACGTTCTGGGTCGACCCGGGCCGCGACCTGACGGTGCAGTTCATGACGCAGGTGCGGCCGAGGACGTCGCACACGATGTTCCAGGACCTCAAGCGGCTCGTGCACGAGGCCGTCACGGGCGACTGAGCCCCTACCTGTCCACGCGCAGGGCGAACTCCACACCTTCCAGCGCGAGTTCGCGCAGCCACTCCTGCGAGCGGGCCGCCGTCTCGGCGGCGCGGTTCAGGCCCGCCGGCAGGGAGCCGTCCAGGATGTGGCGCACGCCCAGGGCGAGGGGCCGGGAGACACAGCGGGCCATCGCGCTCTCCTCCGCGTCCCCCACCAGGTCGAGGAGGTAACTGCCGGACCACGTCCGCCCGTCCCCGCCGCGCACGTCCAGCGACACGGCGAGGACGACGCGGTCGCGGTCGGCGTCCGTGGTGGGGTACTTGGCGGCCAGCTCCCCCGCCAGGGCGGCGATCCGGGCGTCGTCGCCGGCCTTCAGCTCCTCGAAGACGGCGTCCCAGGCGCGCAGCCAGCCCTCCAGACGCAACGTGCCGCGCACGAAGGCCTGCGGCTTCCAGGCCGGCGGCAGCCCGTACTGTTCGACGAACGGAACACTGTCGCGGTTGGGGTAGACCTCGAACGCCTCCCCGTCCACCACATGCCGCCGCGTCATCTCCCACGGCCGCTCGGCGACCGTCTCGGCACCGTCCCGCACATAACGCGCCGGTGAGCGCAGGGCGTTGAGCACACCGGCGGGCGCCCAGCTGAAGCGGTACCTGAAGTCGTTCGGAACCGCGGGGACACCGCCGCAGTACGACGTCAGGCTGTACGAGGCGGCCGTGTCGTCGCCCACGGCCTCCCGGGCGCGGCCGACGAGGCAGTGGGCGAAGAGGTGGTCGATGCCCGGGTCGAGGCCGGCCTCGGTGAGGACGACGAGCCCGGCCGCGGCGGCCGCGGGCACCTGCTCCACCACCGCGTCCGACACATAGCTGGAGCAGGCGAAGTGCGCCTGCCGCTGGACGCAGGCTGCCAGGATCCCGGCGTGTTCCGGCGCGGGCAGCATCGATACGACGACGTCGCCGGGCGCCAGTTCGGCCGTGAGCGCCGGGAGCGTGTAGGCGCGGGGCTCGGCGCGTCCGGCGAGTCCCCGCCGGGCCAGGGCGTCCGCCGCGCGGCTCTCGGTGCGGTGCCACAGGCGTACGCGGTCGGCGGTGTCGCAGAGCCGGGCCAGACCGCTGCCCGTGGACAGTCCGGCGCCGACCCAGTGGACGGTGCCACTCGCGGGCATGCGTGTGGAGGGGTCAGACATGACGGAACTCCCCTTCTGCGATGCCGAGTTCACGGCAGGCATGGTGGAACCGGTCCAGACAGCGCCCCCACGGCCCACCCGCCTCGAACTCCAGCAGCTGGAGCACCAGCGCCGCCGAGAAGTCGGTGCTGGACTCCCTGGGCAGCAGGGAGGGCAGGTTGTCGATGGCGATGAGGTCGAGCGCAGGCTCCTTGCGCAGTCGGCGCACGGGCTCGGTCCACTCGGTCGTGCGGTCGTAGACGGGCAGGACGTTCAGGGGTGAGCCGACGTCGACGGTGACGTCGCAGAGGGTGCGCAGCCGGCGGGCGGGGTCGTCGAGGTCCTGCTCGCGCAGGAAGGGCGGGACGGGGCTGGTGGCGAGGACGGCGTTGACCAACACGTCGTGCGCCAGCAGGGCCTCGCGGTCCAGGTCGCGGGTCTCGGCGAGGTCCCAGGGCGTCGCCTCGATGCCGGCGGTCAGGAACGCGAGGCAAGCGCCGCGGCCGCTGCGTCCCAGGGCGCCGATCACGAGCGCCGTGAACTCCTCGTCGTCGGCGGCTGGTTGGAGGATCTCGTCGAGTTCGTCCTTCGACGTGGGGGCCAGCGGCGCGACGAGCCTGCCCCGGTGCTGGAGGACGGCCAGCGCGGCACCGAGATAGCCGGCCCAGAAGCCGAAAGCGGCGAGGCGGCGGCCCTGGTCGTCCACCAGGTACTCCAGGTCGAGCAGGGCCCCGCCCCCGTCGGCGAACCGGCGGAGCAGGTCCTCGGCGCCGGGCTGCTGCTTGTAGGCGTGGCCGAAGAAGATGTGCCGGTGCGTCAGTTCGGCGGGTCCGTCCGGGAGTTCCTTCAGCCCGATGACGACGACGTCGGCCGGGGCCGACACCCAGGAGCCCGAGGGCACGACGCGGCAGCCGACCGCCGCGTACTCCTCGATGGGGAAGATCCGCTGCGGGGACTCCTCGACGGTCAGCGTCACTCCGCTCTCGACGAGCCGCCGGGCGTCGGACGGCACGATCGGGGTGCGTCGCTCGGTGGAACGGACCTCGTGGCGCAGCCACAGGTGGAGATCGGTCATACGCGGTTGGCCTCCGGGCGCGGGGCGTCGGCCGCGAACCGGCCGGCGCTCAAGGGGCTGACGTCCACGAAGGGTACGCGGCCGAGGTACAGGTCGCGGACGACCTCGCCGACGGCCGGCCCCTGCAGAAATCCGTGGCCGGAGCAGCCGGTCGCGTACAGGAAGCGGGAGACGGAAGTCGCCTCGCCGATCAGCGCGTTGTGGTCCGGGGTGACCTCGTACAGGCCCGCCCATCCGCCCGTGCGGCGCAGGTCGAGCAGGGCGGGGGCGCGGTGCTCCATGGCCGCGGCCAGGCAGGGGATCCAGCGGTCGTGGGTGTCGGTGGCGAAGCCGGGCCGCTCATCGGGGTCGGACATGCCGAGCAGGAGGCCGGGGCCTTCGCCGTGGAAGTAGAAGCTGGTGCTGAACGATCCGGCCGATGCGAGAGGAGGAAGAGATGGCCGACCCGGTGCAGCCCGATGTCGTACCCGGTCTCCTCCTCGAACCGGCCGAACGCCTCCAGGCTGCGCGCCCCGAGCTGGATGTTCAGCGCGTCGGAGAACTGCGCCCGCACCCCGCCGGCCGCCTTCGAGGTGGAGCCGGAGGCCGGCTCGTCCCGCTCGACGAGGACGACGTCCCGTACTCCGGCGCGGGCGAGGTGGTAGGCGATGCTGGTGCCCATCACGCCGCCTCCGATGACGACGACGCTCGCGGTCGTGTTCACGGCCGCACCTCCTTCGCCGCCTGGGTCGTGGCTCCGGTCCTCGCGCGCGTTGTCACAGGCCCACCTTCCTGGCTGCCTCGACCACGGCCCACGCGGCGGCCGCGTCCTGGATGCCGAGGCCGACGCTGTTGTAGTAGACGATGTCGCCGGGTCCGGACCTCGGGAAGCTCTGCCCGGTGAGCACGGCGCCGAGCCCGACCAGGTCCTCGTGCGCCAGCAGCCCTTCGCTCAGCGCGTCCACCACCGGCCCGGCGTGCGCGGCCGCGGTCACCGGGTCGTCGACGACGACGCTCGCGGCGCGCCGCAGAACCTCCGCGTCCACCTCCCGGCGCCCGGGCGCGAACGAACCCACGGTGACCACCGTGGCCCCGGGGGCCAGCCACTCCCCGCGCACGACGGGCGTCGTACTGAGCGTGCAGGCCGCGACCAGCGACGCCCCCGTCACGGCCTCCTGCGCGGTGCCGACCGCCTGGACGGGGAGGCTCAGTTCGGCGGCAAGCCGCTCGGCGGCGCTGGAGCGATTCCGCGCGGTCGGGCTCCACAGCCGTACGGACTTCACCTCGCGCACCCGGGCGACGGCCCGGGCGTGGGCGAGGGCCTGGGTGCCGGAGCCGAGGAGGGCGAGGTCCGCGCTGTCGGGGGTGGACAGGGCGTCGATCGCCACGGCGCTCGCGGCGGCCGTGCGCAGGGTCGTGATCTGCGTGCCGTCCATGACGGCGACCAGGCGGCCGGTGACCGGGTCGAGCACGGTGATGACGGCGTGGATGGTGGGCAGGCCGGACGCCGCGTTGCCCGGGTTGACGCTGCCGATCTTCGCGACGGCGCCGGTGTCGGCGGACAGCCGGGAGACGTACGCGAAGACGACGCTGTCGTCGAAGCGGCTCGGGTGCATGATCTTCCCGGGCAGGTCGGCCGCGTCGGCGCCGAGCGCCGTGAAAGCCGCGCGCTGCGAGGCGATCGCCGCGTCGAGGCTCAGCAGGCGCGTCACCTGGTCTCCGGAGAGGAAGAGGACGTCGTCGGTCATTCCCTCTTCCTGTCCGGACGGGCCCGGCCGCAATCAGGACAGGTGCGCGACCGCGTCCAGATGGGGCAGGTGGTGGTCGAGGCGCTCCCGCTTGGTGCGCAGGTAGGTGATGTTGTTCTCGCACGGCGGGATCAGCAGCGGGACCTGCTCGGCCACCTGGATGCCGTGTCGCAGCAACGCCTCGCGCTTGCGCGGGTTGTTCGACATCAGGCGGACGCTGCTCACCCCCAGGTCGTGCAGCATCTCGGCGGCGACCCCGTAGTCGCGGGCGTCCACCGGCAGGCCGAGCGCGAGGTTGGCCTCGACGGTGTCCAGGCCCTCCGCCTGCAGGGCCATCGCCCGCAGCTTGCCGAGCAGACCGATGCCGCGGCCCTCGTGGCCCCGCAAGTAGACGACTATGCCGCTTCCTTCGGCGACGACGGCACGCAGCGCGGAGGCGAGCTGGTCGCCGCACTCGCAGTGCTGGGAGCCGAAGGCGTCGCCGGTCAGGCACTCGGAGTGCAGCCGGGTCAGGACGTCGTCCGTGCCGATCTCGCCGTAGACGAGGGCCACTTGTTCGTCGCCGCGGTCGTGGTCGAGGTAACCGATCGCGCGGAATTCCCCGTACACGGTGGGCAGGGGGGCATTCACCACGCGTTCCACGCCGGAACGCTGCGTACGCTGTGCGGACTTCTTGCCGAGCACACCAATTTTTTCTGTCATGATTCTTCAGTTCCTAAGCAGAGACGAAAGGCCGGGAAAAGATGAGTGGTTCACAAACGCGGCCGGCGGCACACTCGTTGGTGCCCGCGGACACCACCGAAGACGTACGGAAGCGAGGCGCGGGCGTTTCACGACAGGTCGCGGTCCTGCCCGTCGGGAGCTTCGAGCAGCACGGTCCGTTCCTTCCGCTGGCCACCGACACGCTCGTGGCCTGCGCGGTCGCGCGCGAGATAGCCGCCACGCATCCGGTGCACCTTCTTCCACCGGTGACGATCTCCTGCTCGCACGAGCACGCGGCCTGGCCGGGGACCGTCAGCATCTCCTCAGTGACCCTTCATGCGGTGATACGGGACATAGCGGCTTCGCTCCGCCGGTCGGGCGTGGACGCCCTGGTTCTGGTCAACGGGCACGGCGGAAACTACGTACTGGGCAATGTCGTTCAGGAGTCCTCCGCGCGCGGCGAGCGGATGGCGCTGTTCCCGGCCGCGGAGGACTGGGAGGCGGCGCGGGAGCGGGCGGGGGTGGAGACCTCGCTGCTCACCGACATGCACGCGGGGGAAATTGAGACCTCCATCCTTCTGCACACTCATCCCGAATTGATCCGACCCGGTTATGAGACTTCCGATTTCGTGGCGGACGACCGTCGCCACCTCTTGACTCTCGGTATGTCCGGCTATACCGATTCGGGTGTCATAGGCCGTCCTTCGCTGGGCTGCGCGGAAAAGGGGAAGCGGCTGCTGGCGAGCCTCGCGGATTCCTTCGGCGCGTATGTGTCACTGCTGACCTCCGCGGACGATTCCGTACCGGACACATCAGACGCAAGGGCATAGCGGCCGGGTTCCGGGCCCGCCTCGGTGACGGCGGCCCCGGAGCCCGCACGCAGGCCGCAGTACCAGCGGGCGACCAGCACGAGGACGCCGGGCAGGGCGGCCACGAAGCTGAGCACGCCGTACACGACGGCGACGGCCAGGCCGCTTTCGGCGCCCAGCCCCGCCGCCCCGAACGCCCAGGCGGTGACGCCCTCCCGGGGGCCCCAGCCGCCGACGTTCAGGGGCAGGCCCATGGCGAGCAGGGCCAGGACGGCGAGCGGCAGCAGGACGGCCACGGAGGCGGCGGAGCCGGCGACCCGGGCGGCGACCACGAACATCGCGAGGTGGCCGGCGAGGACCACGACGGAGGAGACGGCGACGCCGGGCCCGTTGCGGCGGGACAGCAGGGCTTCCCGTGCCTCGCCGAGCGTGCCGCGCAGCGCCGTCGGGTTCGACCGGTCACGGCGGGAGGGCGCGCGGTTCATGCGTACGGCGGCCACTACGGCGAGCGCGCCCACGGCGGCGAACAGCAGGACGGGCGTGAGATCCCGGGCCTCGTTCAGCACCGGCGACGGCATGGTCAGCAGGACGACGGCGCCGACACCGGCGAGGACGACCTGACCGGCCGTCCGCTCGAGGACCACCGCGCGGACGCCGCGGCCCATGTCACCGGCGCTCTGCCCATGCCGCACCGCCCGGTGCACATCGCCGAGGACGCCGCCGGGGAGGGCCGCGTTGAGGAACAGGGCGCGGTAGTAGTCGGCGACGGCCGGCCGAAGCGGCAGCCGGATCCGCAGCCCTCGGGCCACCAACTGCCAACGCCACGCGCTGAACACGGTGGTGACGAGTCCGATCCCGACCGCCACGACCAGCGCCGCCGCGTCGATCCGCCGCAGTCCGTCGAGGAACACGCCGGTGCCGAGCCGCCAGAACAGCACGGCGAGGATGATGACGCCGGCGGCCGTGCCGAGGTGGGTGCGGAAGGCGGGGGTGTTGAGGCGGGACAGGAGAGTGCGCAGCGACCTACGGGGGCGCGCTGCGCCTGGGGTCGGCGCTGCCGGGCGGGGCTCGGTGACGACGACGCCGATGCGGGAGCGGGAGACGGCCACGGGGGTGGGGGTGGCGGTGGGGGGGACCGAGGGCTTGATGGCGAGTCGGGCGGCGGAGGGCACCTCGGGGAGGGCGGCGACCGTACTCACGGCCAATGCCTTCACTCGCCGCTGTCGCGGCTTGGCGCCCCGCCGCATGGCGCTCGCCTTCGCCACCGTCTCCACGCTCATGACGCTCCGCCCGTCGGTCGGCACAGCGCCAGCAGGTCGCTGTGGTGGACCACGACGTGCAGCTCGCCCGCCTCACAGGCGGCGAGGCGGTCCTGCAGGTAGCGGTCGGCGCGCTCACGGAGTTCGGGGCGTTGCTCGACCGCCGCGCCGACCCAGCCGCGCAGCCACTGGGCCGTGAGGGCCGACTCGCCGGGGCCGAGACGCCAGGGGCTCGGGTGCACCTGGACGGTCGCGCCGTGCTCGGAGAAGGCCTCGGCCGCTGCCGTGATCGCGTCCGGGCCCAGCATGCCCGAGCGCCGCTGGTGGGTGTTGAACGCCTCGGCGATCTCTGTGTCCAGCGGGTCGGACGGGGTGAGTTCGACGCGCCCGGCGACGGAGAGCGTCAGCAGCGCCGGGCAGCCCGCGCCCGCACACGCGGCGGCGAGGGTGGCGACCTCCTCGCGCGTGAGGACGTCGAGCAGTGCGGAGGCGGTCACCAGCGAGGCGCCGGCCAGGGCGTCCGGGGTGAGACGGCCGATGTCGCCGCGGCGCGTCTCGACCGTGACGCGGCTGCCGTCGGCGGAGGAGCGGGGGGAGGCCACGGCGGCAAAGTGCAGGAGGTAGGGGTCGCGGTCGTGCAGGACCCAGTGCTGGGGGCCGTCGAGGTGGGGCGCGAGCCAACGGCCCATGGAGCCGGTGCCGCAGCCCACGTCGTGGATGACCAGTCCGGCCCGTCCCGGCAGGTTGGCCAGCCGGATCCGCAGCGGATCGAGCAGGTCGTGCGCCCGCGCGGCAGCATCGGCGCTCTCGCGCAGCTCCAGCCACTCGGGGGCATAACGGGGCGGGTCGTCGGGACCGGCGTCCCGCAGCCGTACGGTGGCCCGCTCACCGGGACGGAAGCTGGGCCCGGCCCCGAGAATCACGGCGTCCGCGTCCGCGTCAGCCGCCGCCCGTCCGGACACACCGCTCATGTCACCCTCCGCCGAAACGATCCCGTCCTGCGGCCCCCGGCGCGTCGATTCCGTCGCGTCGCGTGGTCCCGGCTGTGCCGGGATCGTCCCCCCGCTCTGTGTCGTTGCCGTCTTCCTCATGCCGCCCTCCGGGGTTCGTTCGGCAGTCGGCCCAGGACCGCGGCCAGGCTGCGGGCCGTGCCGGCCCAGCCGTTCAGGGCGGCCCGGCGTCCCCGGGCCGCCGCCTTCAGTCGGCGTCGTACGTCCGCCTCGCCGAACCAGCCGCGCAGCTCGGCGGCGATCGCGGCGGGGTTCTCCGGCGGGACGAGGATGCCGGGGACGCCGCCGTCGGGCGCCCGGCCGACCGCCTCCGGGAGGCCGCCGACGTCCGTGGCCAGCACGGGGATTCCGCGTGCGAGCGCTTCTGTCACCGCCATGCCGTACGTCTCGGCGTAGGAGGTGAGCACCATGAGGTCGGCGGCGTTGTAGCTGGCGTCGAGTGCGGCGCCGGACTGCGGGCCCGCCAGGGTCAGCCGGTCCGCGAGGCCGTGCCGCGCTATCAGGGACCGCAGCTCGGCCACGTACTCGGGATCCTGGTTCAGCCCGCCCACGCACACGCAGCTCCACGGCAGGTCGGTCACCGCCGCGAGCGCCTCCACCAGCCGGTGCTGTCCCTTGCGCGGCGTGACGGCGGCCACGCACAGCAGCCGTGACACGCCGTCCGTGCCGGACGCGAGGGGCGCGATGTCGGCGCCGGGGGCGGCGACATGGACCCGCTCGGGGGCGAGGCCGTGGTGGGCGACGAGGCGGCGGACCGCCCAGTCGCTGGTGGCGATGACCGCGGGGACGGCCCGCAGCACGGTGCGTTCCCGGGCGTCCAGCTCCGCGGCGACGGCCGGGTCGAGCCCCGTCTCGTCACCGAGCGGCAGGTGGACGAGGACCGCGAGGCGCAGCCGCTCCGCCTCCGGGACGATGATCTCGGGCACGCCGCAGGCGACCAGCCCGTCGAGGAGGACGACCGTGCCGTCCGCGAACTCCCGCAGCGTACGGGCGAGTTCCGCACGGGCTGCCGCGCCGGGGCTGGGCCAGCTGCCGTCCACCGGGTGCTTGTGGACCTGCCAGCCGAAGCCGGGCAGATCCAGACTCACCCGCCGGTCGTAGGCGTTGCCGCCGCTCGGGGCGGCCGGGTCGTCGACGCCGCCCGGCATGACGAAGTGCACGGAGCGCAGGGACATGGGGATGATCTCGGCGTTCTTCAGGACGGGGTGCTGCACGGGCACATAGCCGAGCGTGCCCTGCTCCGCCTTCTCCAGATCGGTCTTTTGCAGACCCGTCTTCTGCAGAGCCGTCTTCTCCAGGGTCACGTCGGTCACAGCGCACGCTCATAACTCGCCCACGCGACATGCGACTCGTGCAGGGTGACGGTGAGGCCCGCGAGACCCTTGGCGCCCTCGCCCAGCGCGCCCTTCTCGATCCGCTCGGCGAGCCGGTCGGCGATGACCTTGGCCAGGAACTCGGTGGAGGTGTTGATCCCGGCGAAGTCGGGTTCGTTGTCCAGGTTCCGGTAGTTGAGCTCGCCGACTACGGCCCCCAGTTCCCGCGTGGCCAGTCCGATGTCGACGACGATGTTGTCGTCGTCCAGCTGCTCGCGCCGGAACGTGGCGTCCACCAGGAACGTCGCTCCATGCAGGCGCTGCGCGGGGCCGAAGACGTCGCCGCGGAAGCTGTGGGCGATCATGATGTGATCGCGGACGGTGATGCTGAACAACGGACGACCCTCCAGGTGCGGTACGCCTAGTCCCCGGCTCATCGCTGCCGGGGATGCCGAGTAGTACGGCTCTTCGCTTCCCGTTGTTCAGCCGTCTCTCACTCTTTTCTCAGGTCAGGCGCTCTTGTCATTCCGTTTTGAACGAGTCCGGGCGGAAGGGGTACTTCAGTCGTGGTCGGCGTACCGGACCCGGTGACAGAGCGCCGGGATCTCCCCGGAGGTGAGCTTCGGCATGACTGCGGGCAGATCCTCGAAGGCGCTCTCCCCGGTGACGAGCGCGTCGAGAGCCGGGTCGGCGAGCAGGTCGAGGGCGAGGGCGAGCCGGTCGGCGTACGTACGGCTGGCGCGGCGGGCCGGGGAGACGGTGCCGACCTGGCTGCTGCGGATGACCAGCCGCCGGGAGTGGAAGGCCTCGCCGAGCGGGAGGCTGATCCGGCGGTCGCCGTACCAGCTGAGTTCGAGGACCGTGCCCTCGGCGGTGAGCAGCTCCAGGGCCCTGGCGAGTCCCTGCTCGGTGGCGCTGGCGTGGACGACGAGGTCGCATTCGCCGAGCGCGTCCCCGGGCGAGGCGAATCCGACGCCGAGGGCCTTGGCGACCTCGGCCCGGCCCGGATCGGCGTCGACCAACTGCAGCCGTACGCCCGGGAAGCGGGCCAGCAGGGCGGCGACCGAGCAGCCGACCATGCCGCCGCCGACCACGGCGATCCGGTCGCCGACCAGGGGAGCTGCGTCCCAGAGCGCGTTGACGGCGGTCTCGACGGTGCCGGCGAGGACGGCCCGAGCGGCGGGCACGGTGTCCGGTACGACGGTCACCGCGCTCGCGGGGACGACGTACCGCGTCTGATGCGGATGGAGACAGAAGACGGTGCGCCCGACGAGCGTGTCCGGCCCCTCCTCCACCACCCCGACACTCAGGTACCCATACTTCACCGGGGCGGGGAACTCGCCCTCCTGGAACGGCGCCCGCATGGCCGCGTACTGGCTCTCGGGGACCCCGCCCCGGAACACGAGCGTCTCCGTGCCCCGGCTGACTCCGGAGTACAGCGACCGCACCAGCACGTCGCCCTCGCCCGGCTCCGGCAGGGTGACCTCCCGGATCTCTCCTTCACCCGGAGCGCTGAGCCAGAACGCACGTGCGGTGCGGTTCATCGGGATCCTCCTGAACGATCGGGAAGCTGTTCACGTACCGAGGTGTGCACAGGTCGCGCACAGTACGCGGCCTTGATCGACTCTGTCATCTGGCCGGAGGAATGCGCGGTGGCCCTGAACAACACGTACGAAGCAAGGCTGGTCCAGCAGGAGACCGCTGTGGGAGCGGGCGTGCAGATCCTGTTGCTGGCTCTGCTCGGTTCGGCGATCGGCATGGGGCCGGCGGGCTGGCTGACCGGCCTCGTCTTCGCCGTCGCCTCATGGGCGCTGCTCTCGCTGGCCCTGCACCGGTCCGGGCTCCGCTCCTTCGGCCCGGCGAACCGGGTCACCCTCGGCCGCGCGACGCTGGTGGGTGGCGTGACGGCGCTGGTGGCGGATTCCTTCGAGAGCTCACCGCCGGTGACGTTGTTCGTCGGTCTGACGGCGGTCGCCCTGATCCTGGACGGCGTGGACGGCAAGGTGGCCCGCCGCACCGGCACGTCGACGGCGCTGGGCGCGCGCTTCGACATGGAGGTGGACGCGTTCCTGATCCTCGTCCTGAGCGTGTACGTCTCGATGTCGCTGGGCCCCTGGGTCCTCCTCATCGGCGCCATGCGCTACGGCTTCGTCGCCGCCGCCCGCGTCTGGCCCTGGCTGAACGCCCCGCTCCCGCCGAGCACGGCGCGCAAGACGGTCGCCGCGATGCAGGGCGTGTTCCTGCTGCTGGCCGCGTCCGACTTCTTCCCCCACCTGGCGACGTTCGCGGTCACCGCGACGGCTCTGGCGGCGCTGGTCTGGTCGTTCGGCCGGGACATCCTGTGGCTGTACCGGACCTCGCGCACACGGCAGCAGGCGCACGTGGCCGAGGTACGGGAGCTGGTGGCGTCCTGAACGGTCAGCCGTCGGTCGCATCCGGCACCCGCCGCCCCCTCGCCGCGAACCACTCGCCGCGAACCAACCGAACACCTGCCTCACACCGACGGCCCGCAAGAGACGGTCGCCGTCCTACGGGCACTGACGGCACGGGCTCGACAAAGGGGTCAGCCGTGGCGGGGCAGCCGGTACACCGTCGACTCCCGCGCCGCGAACCCCAGCCGCTCGTATAGCCTGTTCGCGGGGGCCCGGTCCGGCCGCGAAGTGAGGTCGACGGTCCGCGCCCCCGCCTCCCGCGCCGGCCGTACCGCCTCGCGCATCAGCAGCCCGGCGACTGCGTGACCGCGCGCGGCACCGTCGACGACCACGTCCTCGATCCGGGCGCGCAGGCCCGAGGGCACGGGAAGCACTACGAGGGTCAGGGTGCCGACGATCTCGCCGTCCGCCCGCGCGACGGGCAGGGTGTTCGCGTCGCACCTCACGATGCGGTCGACCGCCGCGAGGTCGAGGGGCTCGGCGGTCCGTGACAGCTGCGGCAGCAACCGGCCGAAGGCGGCCACGAGTTCCGCGCTCGGCTCCCGGGCGATCTCCACCTGAACGTCCATGCCGTGGACGCTACCGGCGCGGCAGCAACCCGATCGCCGCCACCGGTACGGCCGCCAGCACCAGCCAGGGCACGGCAGCGGGCAGACCGGGGTCGAGGAGAGTTCCCGTCGCCGAGCTGCCGACCAGGACGATCAGGCCGGAGACCGAGGACAACGCCCCGGTGTAGAGGCCGAGTCGGCCCTCCTCGGCGAGGTCGGGGACCCAGGCGCAGGCGACCGGCGCGACCAGCATCTGGCCGAGGGTGAGCAGGACGACGAAACCGGCCGCGGGCAACAGACCGGCCGTGCCCGTCCAGTCGGCGGGCCGGGCGGCGGCCACGACCGCGAACCCCGCCGAGATCAGCAGCAGTCCGGCCACCATGGACCGGCGCAGGGTGAGCCGCTCCCCCACCCAGCGGGTGACCGGCAGCTGCGCGACCACCACCAGCAGCGAGGACAGGGCGAACAGCCAGGCCAGCGCCGCCTGGGAGCCCGTGGCGCGCTCCACCTCGTCGGGGAGGGCGAGGTAGAGCTGGTTGTAGGCGAGCAGGTAGGCGCCGTACGCGCAGCACAGGGCGAGAAAGCGGCGGTTGCGCAGCAGCTTCCCCATACCGCCGCGCAGCCGGACGCCCCCTCGCCCGGGTATGTGCTGCGGCAGCAGCCACGCGTGCCCGGCGAGGACGAGTACGAAGATTCCGGCACCGGCGAGGCAGACCGTGCGGAAGTCCACCGACAGCAGCAGCGCGCCCAGCAGCGGCCCGACGAACGCACCCGCCTGCCCGGCCACGGTGAGCAGCGCGAGGACGCGGGTACGGGACCCGCCGCCCGACTCCTCCCACACCACGGCCTGTCGGGCGACCTCGGACTCCACGGCGGGCGAGAACAGCGCGGCGGCGAACCCGATCAGCAGCACGGCACCGATGACCGCCCACGTCTCCTGCGCGTAACCGAGCCACGCGAACCCGGCGATCCGCAGCACGCATCCCGTGAGCACGACGGGCCGGATGCCGTACCGGTCGGCCAGCGCCCCGCCCACCACGAACAGCCCCTGCTGGCTGAAGGTCCGCAGCCCCAGCACGAACCCGACCAGCCAGCCCGCCATGCCGACGGCCTGCCCCAGGTGCTCGGCGAGGAAGGGCAGGACGGCGTAGAAGCCGATGTTGAAGGCGAGTTGGGTGAGGATGAGAAGGCGGAGGAGGGGGGAAAGCTGGGCGCGGTCCGGTGCCTTGCGGAGGCGGCCTGGTGTCAGCGCGGTCATCGGGTGGCCACCAACTCCCTGGTGTCTGGCTGCTGTTCGAGCAAGGGCACGACGGGTTCGGCCCCAGGGCGTCGGCGCCGCCCGCGCCGCAGGCCACCGGCCGCCGTCACCGCCAGCGCGCCGAGCAGGGCGAGTACGGCGGCGGGGGCGAGGACCGCCCAGGGGGCGCGCTCGGCGTAGGGCTGGTTCTCGGCGAGGAGCAGGCCCCACTCCGGCGAGGGCGGCTGGGCGCCCAGGCCGAGGAAGGCCAGCGAGGCGAGCGCGAGGGCGATGCCGGGCAGGCGGAGCAGGGCGTGGCGGGTGACGGGCGGCACGACGGCGGGCAGCAGTTCGTGACGCAGCAGGTACCAGGGGCCGGCGCCCAGGGCGCGGGTGGCGGTGAGGTGGAGGGCGGCGCGTTCCTGCCGGAGCAGCGCGGAGGTGTGGGCGGCGAGCGGCGCCCAGGCGACGGCGGCCACGGCGAGCGCCGGTGTCGCGGTGCCGCTGCCGACGACCGCGGTGACGAGCAGGGCGACGAGGACCGGCGGCAGCGCGGTGACGGTGTCGACGAGGGGGCCGGCCAGCCGGGGCAGCAGGCCGAGCGCCACCCCGGTGAGCAGGGTGGCGGCGGTGATCGCGAGAGCGAGCAGCAGGGTGTCGAGGGCGCCGTGGGCG